>JALSLK010000088.1 GCA_026988355.1 Flavobacteriaceae bacterium | reverse complement strand
CATTAGATACAGCAACAGGCGTATTGTTAGACGCACAAATAATATGGAATGCAGTAAGTAGCGCAACAGGATACAAAATTTATATCGGAACAAGTTCAGGCGGAACAGATATCGAAAACGGATTAATTCAAACAGGAACAAGCTATACACCAAGTCCAAGTTGGCAAGTAAATACGATTTATTATGTAAAAGTAGTACCATATAATGCACAAGGCGATGCCGTAGGATGTACCGAAATAAAATTTACTACAGGAAATGTACCAAATTGTGTTACCATACAAAGTCCATTAGATACAGCAACAGGCGTATTGTTAGACGCACAAATAATATGGAATGCAGTAAGTAGCGCAACAGGATACAAAATTTATATCGGAACAAGTTCAGGCGGAACAGATATCGAAAATGGATTAATCCAAACAGGAACAAGCTATACACCAAGTCCAAGTTGGCAAGTAAATACGATTTATTATGTAACAGTAGTACCATATAATGCACAAGGCGATGCCGTAGGATGTACCGAAATAAAATTTACTACAGGAAATGTACCAAATTGTGTTACCATACAAAGTCCATTAGATACAGCAACAGGCGTATTGTTAGACGCACAAATAATATGGAATGCAGTAAGTAGCGCAACAGGATACAAAATTTATATCGGAACAAGTTCAGGCGGAACAGATATCGAAAACGGATTAATCCAAACAGGAACAAGCTATACACCAAGTCCAAGTTGGCAAGTAAATACGATTTATTATGTAAAAGTAGTACCATATAATGCACAAGGCGATGCCGTAGGATGTACCGAAATAAGTTTTACTACAGCCAATGTGCCAGATTGTGTTACCATACAAAGTCCATTAGATACAGCAACAGGCGTATTGTTAGACGCACAAATAATATGGAATGCAGTAAGTAGCGCAACAGGATACAAAATTTATATCGGAACAAGTTCAGGCGGAAACGAAATAGTAAATAATATAGATTTAGGCGATGTAATAAGTTATACGCATTCCGAAAATTGGCAATTAGGTACACTGTATTATGTAACAGTAATAGCATATAATGCACAAGGCGATGCCGTAGGATGTACCGAAATAAGTTTTACTACAGCCAATGTGCCAGATTGTGTGGTATTTGAAGCGCCATTAGATGGAACGATAGACGTATTGTTAGATGAAGTTATAACATGGATAGCAATAGATGGAGCAACAGGATATCGCATTACAATCGGAACAAGTTCAGGCGGAAACGAAATAGTAAATAATATAGATTTAGGCGATGTAATAAGTTATACGCATTCCGAAAATTGGCAATTAGGTACACTGTATTATGTAACAGTAATAGCATATAATGCACAAGGCGATGCCGTAGGATGTACCGAAATAAGTTTTACTACAGCCAATGTGCCAGATTGTGTGGTATTTGAAGCGCCATTAGATGGAACGATAGACGTATTGTTAGATGAAGTTATAACATGGATAGCAATAGATGGAGCAACAGGATATCGCATTACAATCGGAACAAGTTCAGGCGGAAACGAAATAGTAAATAATATAGATTTAGGCGATGTAATAAGTTATACGCATTCCGAAAATTGGCAATTAGGTACACTGTATTATGTAACAGTAATAGCATATAATACACAAGGCGATGCGTTAGATTGTACCGAAATAAGTTTTACTACAGCCAATGTGCCAGATTGTGTAGAAGTAATATATCCTACAGATGGAACAACAGATGTATCCATAGAAGAAAATATAACATGGACAGAAGTAAGTAATGCAACAGGATATAGAATAACCATAGGAACAGTTTTAGGAGGAAATGATATAGAAAACAATACAGACTTAGGCGATGTAACAAGTTATGCACCAATACCAAGCTGGTTGATTGATAAAGAATATTACATTGTAATAATAGCTTATAATGATTTAGGAGATGCAATAGATTGTAATGAAATAAAATTTAAAACAAAAAGTGATTTCTTTATACCAGATGCATTTACACCAGATAATGATGGAATTAATGACACATTTAATATTCCAAATATAGGTCTTACATATCCAGATTATGAAATATTAATTTACGATAGATGGGGAAGTATAGTATATAAAGGCAAAAATGGATGGAATGGAATACCTCAAAACTTTAGAAGTTTTGGTTCAAAAAAAGTACAACAAGGGGTTTATTATGTAGTATTGGTTTTAAACAAATCAGAAAAAATAAAAAAATCAATATTAATAGAATATTAAAAAAACAAACCTTGTCTTGACGAAAATACCTGACAATTAAATAGTTATAATTTACATGTGGTTTTTTATAAAATAAAATTTGAATCTCCTCTTTCAATTTAATATTTTTATAGCCAATAGATTATGATGTTAACTTTGGCATAGTATTTTCATATACTATTTTGCTAAGGTAATAAATAAAGGAATTTTAAATTATGAAAAAAACACTAACAATATTTTTATTTTTTTGGTTTTCAAATATTCATTTTTCTCAAAGTATACAATTTGAAGGGATAGTAATAGACGAAACATCCGAGTCGGTTGAGAATGCGACCGTAGTAATAGAAAAAACAGCTTTTTCAAAAAAAACGAATGCAAATGGTAAATTTATATTTGAAGAAGAAATAGTTTCAGGTAAATACATCGTATCCGTTTCTAAAATAGGTTTTGTTACCAAATTTTTTGTAATAGAAGTAGAAGAAGGTAAAAAAATTGTGGTAGATAAAATTGTAATAGATTTAACACGAAATGAAAAACGAAGAAGGTGGAAAAATAAAAAAATACAAGAAGAAGAAAAGCGAAGAATAAAAAGAGAAAGAAAAAAAGTAGGAGCAATTATAGAAGAAAAAAAAGAGGAAAAAGTAGAAGATATAAAACCAAAAGAAAAAATAGTTTTACAAGAAGAAGTAAAAAAACAAGAAGAAATAGTTGCAATAACAAAAGAAACTTTATTGAAAGAAAAATATGCTCGAAAATTAAATATAGAACCAAAAGATATAACAAACATAGCGTTATACGAATTTATAGAAAAATGGGAGAGAGTGCCGTATTTGTCTAGAGGAACAACAAAAGAAGGAGGTATAGACGCATCCTCTTTTGTAAAACAATTATACGATGTAATATTTGATAAATATATAGCAAATACAATAATAAAACAATTTAATTCAGAAAGTATAGATAAATTTACAGATGTAAATGCAATGCAAGAAGGAGATTTAGTATTTTTTCACGGATTAGGACAAAATAAAGGAAAAGTAATCCATGTAGGAATATATTTAAGTAATAACAGGTTTGTTCATGCAACGAATCGACTAGGAATAAGTGGAAGAAATGGTGTTAAAATAAGTGATTTAAGAGAAGTGTATTGGAAAAAAAGATATTTGTGTGGAGCACGAGAATAGCACTAGAAATAAAAAAAAATCACATATTTTCTATACCTTTACCATCTAAAAATTAAAATATGAGTTTACAACAAGAAGTAATGACAAAACTTAAAGAAGCAATGAAAGCGAAAGATAAAGTAGCTTTAGAATCTTTAAGAGCAATAAAATCAGCAATATTATTAGCACAAACAAGTGGAGATTCTAAAGAATTTACAGCAGAAGATGAAATAAAATTAGTGCAAAAACTAGTAAAACAACGAAAAGATAGCGCAGTACTATATAAGGAACAAGGAAGAGAAGATTTAGCAGAACCAGAATTGGCACAAGTAGCAGTATTGGTACAATTTTTACCAGAACAAATGAGTGAAGAGGGACTTCAAAAAGTGATTTCTGAAATTATAACAAAAATTGGAGCATCTTCCATGAAAGATATGGGGAAAGTCATGGGAATGGCAAGTAAACAATTAGCAGGAAAAGCAGATGGTAAAGCAATCTCTAATGTAGTAAAAGCATTATTGGGATAAATTTTTAGTAAATAATCTGTAAAAATGAAATAAGGATACACGTTATACCTTTTTAAAAATCTCAAAAATTTCAGCAAAATAAAAACCGCAAAAAGATAAATAATTTATAGCGTATTTTGATGTTGAGTAGGTATTAACCTCTAAATATTTAAAAAGCAAAGTAGGTAGAGAATTAATAAAAGTTTATTACATTCGCAGAAATAAAATGGCTCCGTAGTTCAACTGAATAGAATATCAGATTTCGGCTCTGAGGGTTACAGGTTTGAATCCTGTCGGAGTCACTAATTAGAAAGGGTTTCAATTTAAATGAAGCCCTTATTTTTTTCAAAACAAAAAGAGTACTTTTTAAAAGATGCTAGATATTTTAACGTTTATTATAGAGTGGATTGGAAAATTACCTATTTTCAATAAACTAAAAGCGCATCAAAAGCGACAGTTAAGTAATTTAACTTTTTATAAAAATTTATTGCCAAAAGAAAAACGAAAATTTGAATATAGAGTTTCTAGATTTATAAAAGAACATCATTTTGTAGGAAGAAAAGAGTTTAAAATTACTTCTAGTGTACAACTTGGTATCGCTTCAATAGCAATAATGTTGACCTTTAGATTAAAAAAATATTTATTTAATCATTTTGAAAATATAATTGTATATCCAAAAGATTATTTTTCACTACATACAGGAGCAATACATAAAGGAGAAACAAATCCAAGAGCAAAAACAATAGTATTTTCTTGGGAAGGTTTTGTAGAGGGAATAAAAATAGAAAATGATAATCTAAATTTAGGAATTCATGAATTTTCACACGCATTATTTTTTAGTTTTTTTAAGCAAACAAATTCAGAAGCAAGAAATTTTATAAAGCAATGTAAAGAAGTGTTTTTGTTTTTAACAGATGCCAAAAAAAAACATAAAGTAGTATCGTCTAATTATTTAAGAGAGTATGCGTTTGTAAATCAACATGAGTTTTTAGCAGTAATTACGGAGAATTATTTTGAAACACCAAATGAGTTTCAAAAGAAATTACCAGCATTATTTTCTGCCGTAAATAAATTATATAAAATTTATTAAATGCAATTTTTGGTTCTAAAGAGTTTTGCTAAATAAAGTTATTTTATCTAAAATGGTTTTTGCGAGTTTGTATTTAGACTCAATCGTCCAACCAGCAATATGAGGAGATAAAATTACGTGTTCAGATTTAATTAAATATTTAAAAGCATCAGGAAGATTATTATCGGTAAAAAAATTTTCAAAAGATAATTTTTCATATTCTAAAACATCCAAGCAAGCACCAAGTATTTTTTTATTTTTCATAGCAGTAACTAAATCCGTAGTAACAATAGCAGTGCCTCTTGCCGTATTTATAATATAAAAAGGTTTCTTAAAATGACGAATAAATTCAGAGTTTACCATTTTATTAGTAAGTGAAGTATGTGGCGTATGTAAACTTAATACATCCGTTTTATCAAACAATTCTTGTAAAGAAACTTGTCTAGCATTAGCATCGCCGACATTGTCTTTAACATCGTAACAGATAACATCTACATCAAAACCTTTTAATTTTTTTGCAAAGGCTTTTCCCATATTTCCATAACCAATAATACCGATAGTTCTACCTTCTAATTCAATACCTCTATTCGCTTCTCGTAGCCAATTTCCTTGACGGATTTCATTATCTGCTTTATTTAGGTTATTAAATAAAGATAAAACCATACCTAAGGCATGTTCGCCAACAGCATTTCTATTCCCTTCAGGAGCAGAAATTAAATGGATGTTTTTACTTAAGGCATAATCGATATCAATACTTTCTAAACCAGCACCAACACGAGCAATAAATTTTAAATTAGTTGCTTTTTCTAAAAAAGTTGCATCAATTTTATAACGGCTACGAATTACAATGCCATCGTAATTTTTAATATTTTTTTCTGTTTCTTGTTTTGTAGATGTAAAATCTTCATCACAAAAAAAGCCAAGATCTTCTAAACCTTTTTTTAAAATAGGATGATTGTTATCTGCTAAGAGTATTTTCATGAATTGTTTTTATCTATGAATGAATTCGTTTGAAATTAGGTAGTTTTTAAAAATAGTGTTCCAAATATATTAAAATGCTTTTACAAATTTTTTGTTAAGGATTGTACAATTTTATTATCTGCCAAAAATTCTTTTAGAATAACTTTAATAGCAGTATATGTAGGTACGGCAACAACCATTCCTAAAATACCAAAGAGTAACCCAAAAATAATAATAGATAAAAATATTTCTAAAGGATGCGATTTTACGCTTTTAGAAAATATAATAGGTTGGCTTAAAAAATTATCAATCAATTGCGCAATAAGATAACCAATCATTACGTAAATGGTAGTAGGTAAAATAATACTGTTAAAATCTAGACCAATATTACTAGTCATCGTTAAAAACAGCATTAAAATTCCACCAATTAAAGGACCAACAAACGGAATTAAATTAAGAGTTGCACATAAAATAGCAATAACAATAGCATTTTCGATACCAAAAATAGAAAGTAAAATAGTGTATAAAATAAATAATATAGTAATCTGAAAAATTAAACCAATAAAGTATCTAGATAACAAATCTTTAATTTTAGAAAATGATTTGGCAAAACGAACTTCACTTTTATTTGGAACAATGGCGCGTAGCCCATTATTTAAAAGATCTTTGTCTTTCATTAAAAAGAAAGAAATAAATAAAATCGAAAGTAAACCAACAGTTATAGAGCCAAGAGCACCAACAACCGAATTAAAAACAGTAGGTAATTTATTGAGTTGAGAAGCCAAATCTAAATGTTTAAATTGCTCTAAAACATTAATATTACGTTCTAAAAAATAATCATTTAAATGGGAGTAGGTGGTTTGTAATTTTATTTTAAAAGCATCCGAATTTAATAAAGATAAATTTTCGCCTTGCTTTTGAATTAAAGGAATAAACATACTTACCAAACCAATTAAAAAACCAATAAACAGAAACATGGTTGTAATAACAGCAATAGAGTTTCTAAATTTTAGTTTACGTTTTAAAAATCGAATTATAGGTCTAGCAACTAAAGAAACTACAGCAGCAATTGCGACGTAGGCAAGTACAGATTGTATTTTGTAAAAGAAATAGAGTAATGCAAGTATACCAAGTATAATAGCTATAGCTCTTAAAATCCCATTAGAAATATCTTTTGAATTCACTTTTATTTTTTTGTAAATATAGTTATTTTTTTGATAGGTATTTGTTATAAAGTATTCGCTAGTTTCTCTAAATCTAGACCTCCGTAATTTCCAGAACTCATTAATAAAACACTAGTATTCTCTAAATTTTGGTTAAAAATAAAATCTTGAAAATCGGTTGGTTTTGTATAAACAATTAAGTCATCTCTATTAAAAGCATCTAAAATTTGTTGTTTGCTTACTGGAGCTAATTTTTTAATTTCAACAGCATGAGGCGAATAAAAAACGACAGCTTTGTCTGCAAATTGTAATGCATTATTGTATTCTTTTAAAAATTCAGGATTAAAACTACTGTATGTGTGTAATTCCAAACAAGCAAGTAATTTTCTGTTTTTATATTGTTCTTTCACAGATTTGGTGGTGGCTTTTACTTTACTAGGCGAATGCGCAAAATCTTTAAAAATTACCGTAGAACTATTTTCCGCTATTTTCTCTAAACGTTTACTAGCACCACTAAAACTCATAATAGCTTCGTAAAAAGCATCTTCTTGCACACCAATAAGTTGGCAAATCCATTTGGCACCAGCGAGGTTTTGTAAATTATGAACACCAAAAATTTCTAAAGGTAAATTACCAGTTTCGGTTTTTAAATAAGTAATACCATCTTTAATAAAATGGTCTGGTGTTTTGTAGGCATACCTTTTAATATTAGCAGTAGCATTTACAACAATATCTTTTAGAACATCGTCTTCCTCACAATAAACAAGCATTCCGCCAGGAGTTATTTTATCAATAAAAATGGAGAATTGTTCGTTATAATTTTCAATAGTAGGAAAAACATTAATATGATCCCAAGCAATTCCGCTAAGTAAAGCAATATTAGGTTTGTATAAATGGAATTTTGGACGTAAATCAATAGGCGAACTTAAATATTCGTCGCCTTCTAAAATGATAAATTCATTATTATCGGTAAGTTTAACCATGGTATCAAAACCTTCTAATTGTGCGCCAACCATATAATCTACCTCTTTATTGTGATAGTTTAAAACATGTAAAATCATCGAAGTAATGGTAGTTTTACCATGACTGCCACCAATAACAACACGCGTTTTATTTTTAGATTGTTCGTATAAAAATTCTGGATACGAATATATAGTTAAACCTAATTCTTGCGCTTTTAAGAGTTCCGAATTATCTGCTTTGGCATGCATACCTAAAACAATAACATCTAGATTTGTCGTAATTTTATTAGGAAACCAACCAAAAGTATTAGGTAATAATCCATATTTTTCTAAACGAGATTTAGAAGGGTCGTGTATCGTATCGTCGGAACCAGTAATTAGATAACCTTTTTTGTGTAACGCAATAGCTAAGTTGTGCATGGCAGAACCTCCAATAGCAATAAAATGTATATTCATTATTTAGAAGATTTTAATCGAGCATAAAATTAATTGTATTAACCGAAATAAAAAACCGTTTGTCTATAAAAATGACAAACGGTTTAAATATATTAAAAAGTAAGGAATGAAATTAATCAAATTCGCTATGATCTAAAGAATAATCAAAAGTTCCTGTGGTTGAGAAAGGACCAGTTGTTATATGGGTAGATGTATTGTCAAGATAATAAGTAAATTCAAAAGTACCTTGAATTACTCTTGTTTCCAAATTAAATTCGGTGATGGTAATACTACCGTCAACCTCATTGCAAATAAAAGGAGAGTTCGTATATATAATTTGAAAGTCACTATCAATAAAATTAGAATCGGCTTCAGATACTAAGTTAAATGTACCAATTTGCCAATCAGATTCGTGAATGTATAAATTAATTTCTCTAGTAGAGCTAGTTGGATTAAAAGGAATATCGTTACCTTGTATTTTAAGATATTTTGTGTCATTAAAGGAAAATGTTACTACTTTGGAAGCTAGAACTGTAGGGTAGAATACAGGTTTCATATTCCCAAAATAAGTGCCATTTATAGTGGCAGTCATCATTGCATGGTTTGGAGCAGCTTCCACAGCATTTTTGGTAATAGAATCGGTCCAATTGCTAATGGCGATATTGCTACAGATAGAGCGAATATAAAAGTCATAAGCATTAGTGCTTGTTAATCCTGTAATAGTAAATGGATTGGTATTTACAGGAATAATAGTTCCAGTTCCTATAGAAAATCCAGAAATACCATATTCAATTTCCCAACTCGTAGCAGTTTCTTCAGAATCCCAACTCAAATTGACAGTTGTTGAAGTGAAACTATTTATTGTAAAATTTGTAGGTTTAGCACAAAGTTCACTATCGATATTACATTCATTTTCTAGTCTAATTTTAATATTTTCCCAAGTGTCATTTAATAGGACATTATATCCAGTTTCATTATTTATAGTAACCGAATAAAAAGGGTTTCCAGTAGTAAAACAATAACTAGTTTCAGTTGCTTCACAGGTATAGCAATCCGATGTTTCATTACAAGAATTTTGAAAACCAGTTTTTAAAACAGACCAAGCAATTCCATTCAAATTAATATCTAAAGTATTGTCTTCATTATCGGTAGCAGTATAATAACTATTACCAACAGTATAACAATATTCCGTAGCGGTAGTTGGACAAGTATAGCAATCGGTTGGCATGTCTTCATTTTCAGTAGAACAAGACGTAATAAGTATAAATAAACTGAAAAGGAATAAAAAAGGTGTATTTTTCATGATTTTTAAATTTTGACGAAAATACAAAAAAAATAAACGTATTTAATTATTCCCTAAATAAAAATAGGACTTCCCTCATTCATGTCGTTTTACGGAATACTTTTTGCTATCTTTGTTACGAAATAGAAAAGAACTACCGAATTGATATAAAATTCGTACTATCAAAACAAAAAATATGAAAAAACTAATCGCAGTAACTATGATATTACTATTTGCAAATTTTATAAATGCCCAAAGCAGTTATAAAAGTGAGTGGAATAAAGTTTCGGAATATGAAAATAATGGGTTGCCAAAATCAGCTTTGGTCGAAATTGAGAAAATTTATCATAAGGCAAAAATAGAAAATAATGCAACACAAGTAATAAAATGTGTTTTGTATAAATCAAAATATGCATTAACTTTAGAAGAAAATGCGCAATTAAAGATAATAAACGATATAAAATCGGAAATTGAAAATGCAAAAGCACCAGAAAAAAATATGCTAGAAAGTATATTGGCAAATTTGTATTGGCAATATTTTCAACAGAATAGATACCAATTTTATAACCGTACAAATACAGCAAAAAAAGTAGATGAAACGGATTTTAGAACCTGGGATTTGCATACTATTTTTGAAGAGATTCATACACATCATCAACATGCATTACAAGACGCTTTAATATTACAGCAAACCGATTTGTCGCAATTTAATGAAGTATTGCATCTTCAAAAAGGATCCAAAAAATACAGACCAACAGTCTATGATTTTATAGCAAATAAAGCATTAGAATTTTATAAAACAGGAGAGAGTAATTTAGCACAGCCAAATTATAAATTTGAGATTGATAAGGAAGAATTTTTAGATGACAATACAATATTTACAAAAGCAGATTTTACATCAAAAGATACATTGTCACAAAAATTACAAGCTCTAAAAATTTATAAAAATCTTACTTATTTTCATTTAAAAGACAAGAATAAAACAGCATTGGTGGATATAACCTTAAATAGATTAGACTTTGTTAAACAAAATGCAAAAATAACAGAAAAGGAAAAAGTTTATTTTGAAACCTTAAAAAAATTGCAAAAACAATACCGTAGAAGTCCAATATCTACCGAAATAAATTATAGAATAGCAGTATATTATCAGCAAGAAGCAAATAAATATACAACAAAGAAAGAGAAAACACATCAATTTAAGTTAAAAGATGCTATCGCAGTTTGCGATGCAGCAATAGTTAAGTTTCCAAAATCAGAAGGAGCTAAAAAATGTCAAAATTTAAAAATACAGATAGTACAGCAAAACGCAACGATAAAAAACGAAAGATATATAGCGGTAAATAAAGAAAGTAGATTGTTAATTAGTTATAAAAATACCAAAAAATTATACTTTAGAGTATATAAAATACCACACCATTTTGAAGAAGAAATAAATAAAATATACAAACAATCCGAAAAGTTAGCAAAGATTAAGCAATTGCAAGTTGTAACCGATTTTAATAATGTATTAAAAAGTGAAAGCGATTACCAATTGCATACAACCGAAGTGATAGTGCCAAAATTAAAACAAGGAGAATACCTAATATTAGCATCTTCGGATGCAAGTTTTAACGATACAAGTACCTACGCATATAGTTTTATACAAGCAACAGATATCGCATTAATAGAAGAAAATGCAGAAAGGAGTTACCGATATCAAGTAGTAAATCGATTTACAGGAAAACCACTAAAAGGAGCAAACGTACATGTTAAGAATTACAAAGTAAATAACTACAATAAAACCATAGATAAAATTTTAGTAACTAATGCCAATGGATATGTAGAATTAACATCAAGTAATTACCATAATTTAGTTGAAATAACGGTACAACATAACGATAGTAAAGGTGTTTTTAGATATTTTAGAATCCATAAAAAAGAGTACCAAAATAAAGAAAATAGCAATTTTAAAAATAACACTATTTTTATCTTTACAGATAGAAGTATTTACAGACCATCACAAACGGTGTATTTTAAAGGAATAGCTGTTGAGATGAAAGAAAATAAATCTGTAGTAATACCAGAAAGAAGTGTGATGGTAACTTTAAAAGATGCCAATTACCAAGACGTAAAAACATTAGAATTAAAAACCAATGAATTTGGTTCGTTTAGTGGCGAATTTATTTTGCCAAATAATGGATTAACAGGACATTATGAAATAGAAATACATGGAGTAAAAAGTGTTATAGATAAAATACCATTTATGGGAAAGGAACGTATTTATGGGAATACAGGATTTTCGGTAGAAGAATACAAACGACCAAAATTTTCTGCAAAATTTAATGCAGTAAAAGAAACATTTAGGTTAAAAGATAGTGTAACAATAAAAGGAAAAGCATTAGCTTACGCAGGAAGTAATATTACAGATGCAAAAGTAGTATACAGAGTAAAAAGAAACGTCCAATATCCAAGATGGTGGTATTGGTATAGACCTTACGGATTTCATTCGGAAGCACAAGAAATAACAAACGGAGAAACAAAAACAGATAAAAAAGGGGCATTTGAAATAACCTTTATAGCACAACCAGATTTAAGTGTAAATAAAAAAGACTTACCAGTTTTTAACTACGAAATAACAGCAGACATTACAGATATTAATGGAGAGACAAGAAGTACATCTACTATTGTACGTGTAGGATATCACACACAAAAGATAGATATTAGTATAGCAAATAAACTTGACAAAGCTAAAAAAGACAATAAAATACTATTAGATAGTAAGAACTTAAATGGAGAATTTGTAGCAGCAAAAGGAACATTAAACATCTATAAAATAAAAACACCAAAAGCAGTATTGCGAAGTCGCCCTTGGGCAGCGCCAGATTATCAAGAAATTTCGCAAACAACATTTGAGCAATTATTTCCACACGATGTGTATACAGCAAATTTCAAAGAAGTAGAAAAAGGAGAAATGGTATTTACAACAAAATTTGACACGTCAAAAGAAAAAGAAGTTGCGTTAAAGAAAATGAAATCATGGCGTTCAGGAAGTTATATTGCCATAGTAGAAAGTAAAGATAAATTTGGACAAAAAATTACAGATAAACAGCGATTTGCGATTGCAAGTGATAAAGATAAAAAAGTAGCAGACAAACAAGTATTCGACATCACATTAGATAAAGAGAATTATAAAGTAGGAGAAAAAGTAAAAGTAAAAGTAGGTTCAGCATCTAAAGATATAACTGTAGTAATAAATGTAGAAAAAGAAAATAAAATAGTAGTAACTAAAATAATTCATTTGAATGATGAAATAAAAACAGTAGAAATTCCAGTAACAGAAAAAGATTTAGGAGGATTTGGATTGTCCTATCATCTGGTAAATTACAATGCATTTTTAAATGGAATGCTAACCGTAAATGTGCCATATCCAAAAATGGATTTAGAGATAGAAACACGTGCCTTTAGAGATAAAATGCAACCAGCATCTCAAGAAACATGGAGTTTTAAAATAAAAGGCTATAAAAAAGATAAAATAGTAGCAGAATTACTAACTAGTATGTACGATGCAAGTTTAGAACAATTCAAACCACATAATTGGCAGTTTCAACCAATATATAGAAGAGGATATTATCCATCATCTAGAGCAAATGCAGGAAGAAGTTTTGGAGTAAATAATTTTAGAATGTACCATAAAGCTCAAGATTATGTGTCTGTAAATCACCAAGGATATGATGATTTAAACTGGTTTGGATTGCACTTTGGTTATGGAAGAAATTTTGGATATATGGTAGAACCAATGATGGTTAAAACTGAAGCAGTAATGGTTAAAAGTGCGCCAAGAGAACATAAAAAAAGGAAACGTAGTAAAGGAGATCAAATGGCTAATTTTAAAGTTGCTAAACCGGCACAAGCATTAGAAGGTCAAATCGGAGGTTTAGCAATTGAAAACGATAGTATTGAATCTGGAGGAAAATCGAGTTTAAAAGATAAAAAACCAGAAGATTTTAGTGCAGTTAAAGTGCGTACCAACTTTAACGAAACGGCATTTTTTTATCCACAATTAAAAACAGATCAAGACGGTAATGTAAGTTTTAGTTTTACAGCACCAGAGAGTTTAACCAAATGGAAGTTACAATTATTAGCACATACCAAAGATTTGCATTCGGCCATAAAAACCTTAGAAGCGGTAACGCAAAAAGAATTGATGGTACTACCAAATCCACCACGATTTTTACGAGAAGGTGATGAGATAATGATTAGCAGTAAAATAGCAAATCTAACTACAAAAACCTTAACAGGAAGTGCACAATTAGAATTAATAGATGCGATAACCAACAAAACAATCGATGTAGAATTAGGAAACGAAAAGAAGACAAAAGTATTTACGGTAGATGCAAAAGGAAATGCCAATGTAAGTTGGACATTACACATACCAGAAAATATCCAAGCCGTACAATATAAAATAGTAGCCAAAGCAGGAAATTATTCCGATGGAGAACAAAGCGTATTGCCAGTATTAACAAATCGTATGTTGGTAACCGAAACTATGCCAATGTGGATACGAAGTAATCAGACAAAAACATTTAGCTTAGAAAAGTTAAAGAATACGACATCAACCACAAGAAAAAATCATAAATTAACCTTAGAAATAACCTCCAATCCAGCATGGTATGCCGTACAAGCCTTACCATACTTAATGGAATATCCTTATGAATGTGCAGAACAAACATTTTCAAGATACTATGCAAACACATTGGCAAGTTATATTGCAAATTCAAATCCACGCATACAAGCAGTATTTAACCAATGGAAAAATTCAGACGCATTATTGAGTAACTTAGAAAAAAATCAAGAGTTAAAATCTTTAATGATAGAAGAAACGCCATGGCTTAGAGATGCGCAATCGGAAACCGAACAAAAGAAACGTATCGCCTTGTTGTTTGATTTAAATAAGATGAAGAACCAACAAGAAAGCACTATAAAAAAACTAGGACAAATGCAAATGTCAAGCGGAGGTTTTCCATGGTTTAAAGGAAGTAGATACGAAAACAGATACATTACACAATATATTGTAGCAGGATTTGGACATTTAGATAAACTAGGAGCTTTAGAAAATCAAGACACAAGAGCTAAGACACAAGACATAACAAAAAGAGCCATTTCATATTTAGATGCACAGATATTAAAAAACTATACTAAGTTGTTAGAAAATGCAAGGAGACTATATGCCAATGATAAAGACAAAGAGCAAAAAATAAAAGACTATTTAGTACAAAACAATACCAGTCATTTTCAAGTACATTATTTGTATACACGAAGTTTTTACAAGCATATAAAAGTACCAAAAAGCACAAGAACAGCCTTCGATTATTATACCAATCAGAGTTATACTTATTGGAAAGAGTACAACTTATATAGCAAAGGGTTAATCGCATTAATAGCACATAGAAACGATAATAATGCTATAGCAAATAAGGTATTAAAATCGTTAAAAGAAAATTCAATAACAAGCAAAGAGTTAGGCATGTATTGGACAGAAAACACAAAAAGTTATTATTGGTATCAAGCACCAATCGAGACACAATCTTTATTAATCGAAGCATTTTCAGAGATAGAAAACGATACCAAAACGGTAGATAATCTAAAGGTATGGTTGTTAAAAAATAAACAAACCAATCGTTGGAAAACTACCAAAGCAACTACCGAAGCAGTATATGCACTACTGTTGCAAGGAACAGATTGGTTAGCAACAACAGAATTTGTAGAAGTAACCGTAGGCAAAGAGACGATAAAGCCACTAGAGTTAGAAGCAACCAAAGTAGAGGCAGGAACAGGCTATTACAAAACAAGTTGGAACGGAAAAGAGATAACAACAGACCAAGCAACAGTAACGATAAAGAAAGAAGGGAGAGGAATAGCTTGGGGAGCGATGTACTGGCAATATTTTGAAGATTTAGATAAAATTACCATGGCAGAAACACCATTAAAAATAAAGAAAAAAATATTTTTAAAAAGCAATAGCGATAGAGGGGAGCAGATAACAGAAATAACAGAAAAAACCAAATTACAATTAGGCGATTTGATAAGAGTACGTATCGAATTACGAGTAGATAGAGTTATGGAATTTATACACATGAAAGACATGAGGGCAGCAGGACTCGAACCAGTAAACGTATTATCGCAATACAAATGGCAAGATGGCTTAGGTTATTATGAAAGCACCAAAGATGCAAGTACCAATTTCTTTATAGACAGATTGCCAAAAGGAGTATATGTATTCGAGTACGATTTACGCGTAAACAACAAAGGAGATTTTTCTAACGGAATAACTACCATTCAATCAATGTATGCGCCAGAATTTAGTAGTCATAGCGAAGGAATACGAGTAAAAGTAGAGTAATACCAACTCCACTCAAATACATTATAAATTATTTATCATTTTACGTCTTACTGCACTTTAAATTTAAACCATAGCTATGCTTTAAATTTAAAGATTGTAAAACATCAAAATAGTTCAAATCTATTTAGCGCATTTTGCAAACTTAGGTTGGTATAATAGGGAATTTGTAAACATCTCGAGGTGTTTCCTTTCTGTAATTATTTTCGAACACGTAAATTTTACCGAGTGCAATTATTCATATTGCGTTGAAAATTAATAAAATCAATGGGTTTAGGTAGTGCATTTTTATATAATTCCATTTCTCTAAAATTTTCAAAGGCATATTTAGAAATAGGTTTTTGTAAATACAATGATCGAATTGTAAAATTTTCATTTTCAAGATCTTCAAAATAATAAACGGATAAAATACTCGTGTTTAATTCTTTTTTTAAAGACCGATTAAAATGAGAAGCATCAAAATTTATTTTTGATTTTATAGATAAGATACTTTTTATTTCTTTTTCTTGAGAAAACGAGAATATAGAATAAAGTGTAAATAATACAGCGAAAAAAAAGAATTTAGTCATAATAAAATAGTTTAAGTTATTAAATTAATAGCATCAAAAATTATGCCTTAAATTTTCTATGTATTAATGCCTTATAGGAATTATACATTAAATCATTTTCACTATTTTTGACAGATGTCATTTACAAAAACAACAGAACAATCTTCGAACCACAATCATTTGGAGAAAATGCAAGTAAAAGAATTGTTAATTCATATTAATGCCGAAGATAAAACGGTAGCATTTGCCGTAGAAAAAGCAATTCCGCAGATAGAAGAATTAGTAATTCAAATCGTTAAAAAATTAAAAAATAACGGGCGCTTATTTTATATTGGTGCAGGAACAAGTGGACGCCTTGGTATTTTAGACGCAAGCGAGTGTCCACCAACATTTGGTGTAGCCGATAATGTAGTAATTGGTTTAATTGCAGGAGGAGATAAAGCCATTCGTAAAGCAGTAGAAAATGCCGAAGACTCTACGACACAAGGATGGATAGATTTGCAAAATAAAAACATATCAAGTAAAGATGTTATTGTTGGAATTGCAGCATCTGGAACAACACCTTATGTAGTTTCGACTTTAAAAACTGCAAACGAAAATAATATAATTACAGGTTGTATTACGATGAATGAAGGAAGTCCATTAGCAAATACAGCAGTGTATCCTATTGTAGCAGTAGTAGGACCAGAGTTTGTTACTGGAAGTTCAAGAATGAAAGCAGGAACAGCACAAAAGATGATTTTGAATATGATTACAACATCGGTAATGGTTAGGTTAGGAAAAGTAAAAGGAAATAAAATGGTAGATATGCAACTGTCTAATGAGAAATTAGTAAAAAGAGGAGCGAAAATGATTGTAGAAACATTACAAATAAATGAAAGTTTAGCAACGAAATTACTACTAAAACATGGAAGTGTACGTAAAGCAATAGATTCGTATGGAAAATAATAAAGAAAAATTAATTAAAGGAATTAGAATTACAAGTATATCTTTAGGAGTTATAATTATTGCACCAATAGTACTAACAATGGGCTTTAAAGGAATTTTATTAGAAAAACCATTAATTGGTTATGTGTTGCTTGTTGTTGGATTTGTTGCAATAGTTACTGGAATGGTATTATTAATAAAAGGAATAAAATACCTATTAGATCATTTATTCGAAAAGTAGAGCCATATTAAAAAAAATAATTAGCGATTTGAAAACAAAATCATTTTTTATTAAATTGACACAATGGGAACATTGGCCATCGCCAATGTTTTATTTCCCAGTTTTACCATACGCATTTTTACAAGCTATAAAACATCGAAGTTTAACTTTTTTTTTATGCGCAAATCCAGCAATAAAAAATTCTGGCGATGGAACAGATTCTAAATACGAAACCATCTGTTTGGTACCAGAAAAGTACAGACCAAAGTCCGTATTAATTCCTGTAAATGAAAGTTTTTTAAATGTAAAGGCTAAAATTCATGATGCAAAAATAACATATCCATTTATTGCAAAACCAGATTTAGGATTTAGAGGATTGTTGGTTAAAAAAATTAATTCCGAAGCAGATTTAAAAACATATTTGCAAAAAAATAATAGTATTGCAATCTTAATTCAAGAATTTATAGCTTTAAAAGAAGAATGTGGTATTTTTTATCATCGCATGCCAAATGCGTCTAAAGGAAAAATAACATCCATTACATTAAAAAAATTTTTAAGTGTCATTGGAGATGGAGAATCTACTTTATCGGAACTTATTTTAGAAGATCAAAGAGCATTTTTATATTATGATTTATTGCAAAATATACATCAGCATAAAATGCAAGAAATACCAAAAAAGGACAAAAAAATAGTATTAACAGTTATAGGAAATCATTCTAAAGGAACACAATTTTTAAATGGGAACCATTTAATAAATAAGGAATTAGAAGCTACTTTTGATAGCTTAAATAAACAAATTAAAGGATGGTATTATGGACGATTAGATGTTAAATATGCAAATTTTGATAGCCTAATACAAGGAAAAGATTTTAAAATAATAGAAATAAATGGTATTCTTGCAGAACCAACACATATTTACGATGCATCTGTTAAAGAAGCAAGTTATTTAAAAGCACTTATTGCAATAAAAAATAATTGGAAAAATTTAACTAAAATAGCAATTCAAAATAGAACAGATTTAAAGTTAAAAGAAACTAAACCTTTAGATTATATCAAAGAAATGATCGCATTACGTGTTTATGCTAAAAAAATAATAAAACTAAATAAGAAGAATTAAATTTTAGTCTTTTATGCATTTAACTCTTGTGCTTTAGGTGTCGTTGGATTGTATCCAAAATCATTATCAGGTAAATTAATTCCTAGTTGATGAATGAGGTATCCCAAACTTGCAAAATGATGAATTGCATGACTATGAGCTTGTATTAGTGCGCTGCCAAGTGTGTAGTTTTGCACAATTTCTCCTAAGCCAAGATTGTCTTTTACGGCAATAATTTGATCTAAATCGATATTTTTTAGGTCATTTAACTTTTCGATTATTTGTTGTATGTAGTTTAAACCAAAGGCAGTTTTTTGTTCGGCAAGTTCATTTCGTTTTCTAGCAGCAAGATTTACTTCGCCAGTTTCAAGTCCATCAAAAATACAATCAAAAATATCTAAAATATGCCGTATATGTCCACCTATACTTGAGTTATATGGTGCAATAGAATTATCGCTATACTGGTTATCATCTATTGAATTTAGTAATTTCACACCTCTATTAAGGTTGTAAACAATAGCTTTAATCATCATATTTGTGTACTTTGTTTTAAACTTAGTCGCAAATATACGAATTTATTACATGGCTAGAATGATATTTGTCAATGGACATTAATTTTTTTAAGAAAAAGATGTCAATCGTATTTTTTAATTCAAAAATTATCTTAAATTTGCACACTCAAAAATAACCTCTGACGAAAATCGTGTATGTTACTTATGAAAAACACATAAAATACAAAAAATGGATTTATTAAAATACATAGAGGACGAATTTGGATCTAAAAACGATTTGCCTTCTTTTCAAGCAGGAGATACAATAACTGTTTATTACGAAATTAAAGAAGGTAAAAAAGTACGTACACAGTTTTTTAGAGGAGTTGTAATTCAACGTAAAGGAGTAGGTAATACAGAAACTTTTACAATAAGAAAAATGTCTGGTACAATTGGAGTGGAAAGAATATTTCCAGTAAATTTACCAGCAATTCAAAAAATTGAAGTTAACAAAAGAGGGAAAGTTCGTAGAGCACGTATTTATTACTTTAGAGAACTTACTGGTAAGAAAGCTAGAATTAAAGAAAGAATGTATAAATAAGATTAATGTCGAAGAGACAAAGATTTATATAAATAATAAAAAATCCGTTTTAACTTTGTTAAAACGGATTTTTTTATAATCCTAATAGGACTATTTTTGTTCCTGATGATGTATCTGGATCCTTATCTGTGGATTCAAATATTAGTTTTGTGCCATCAGTAGAAATTGAAGTTGCTCCATCGTAACCTTCATAATTTGTTAGTTTTATTGGATTAGTTCCATCAATAGATATTTTATATATATTTGCTAAGTCTACTTGAAAATCACTACTAAAAACAATATACTGTCCATTAGATGTAAAAGAAGCATCTGTACAATTTCCTAAATTAAATGTAACTTGATTTTTATTTGTTCCGTCAATATTCATTATCCAAATATTCCATTGTTCGTTTGTCTTTTTTTGATATAATATTTTATTTCCACTTGGAGACCAATTTGGTTGTCGGCAATCCTCCTCTTGGCTTGTTAATTCAATATAAGAAGAAGTCTGGTCAACTTTAAATTTTGTGATTATTCCATTAGTTTCTTCATCTAAAACATGAGATTCAAAAACAATCCATTGATTATCTGGACTTAATGTAGGCTCGTAAGCAACATTATTTGTGCGTTGCGTAATTTGGGTTTCATTATCTCCATTTTCATCTATTATATAAATTTCATCATGAGGCTCTTTAGTAGATGAAAAAATAATTTTTCCATTATTCCAAGATGATCCAGGAAGGTTAACATTTCCTATTTCATTAGAGGTATTACCTACCAATAAAGTTAATTGATTTGTATTTAGATTAAATTTATAAATCTGAGAAGGATCTATATTATAACCATTTAAAAACCTTGTAAAAATTATAGTATTACCGTCAGGGGAAAAAGCAGGGTTTTGTAGACTACCGCTTAAAGGTATATTTAAAACTAAACCATTATCATTTCTTTGTAATAGTTGTATGGAGTCTTCATCGCCTTTACAAGATAAAAACATCAGAATCAAAAGAATTATTAACTTAGATTTCATTTAATTATTTTAGATGTGGTTTCTCCTTCAAACGTTAGTATATATAATTTATTACAAATTTAAACACTTTTATTAATAACTGAGGTTAATTTCAAAATACTTAATTTATAACGTATTTTGATGTGGAGTTGGTATTAGTAAATATGGAAGGTTTAATTTCTTTTAAAATTTTCTTAATAAAGTAGAACTTTATCCTCCTACACGTTTTACATGATATGCTTGTTTTTCTAAAATTGTAATAATCTTATCGCGATAATTGCCTTGAATAATAATTTCTCCATCTTTTACGCTACCACCAACACCACATTTTTGTTTTAGTAGTTTTCCTAGAGTTTTTAAGTCTGTTTCACTACCAACAAAACCTTTAATGACAGTAACCGTTTTTCCACCACGACCTTTATTAGAAAAATGTGCTTCTAAATATTGTTCGTTATTTTGTAGATTTTCATTTTTATCGTCATTCAAATTAGAAAAATCTTCCTCTTTATTTGTAGAGAAAACAAAACCTCCTAAATCGGATAAATTGCTTATTTTTTTTTTAGCCATTATTAATAATAATTTCGTTGTTTGATATATTTAATGATTCCTACGATGAAAAAAATTAATCCTAATATAATTGCAGCATACGAAATATACAAATAATCGTTTCGTAATTTAATAGATAGAAATGCTACTAATATTCCAGAAAACATCAATTTTGTTGGACTTGAATTACCCATTTTAATAAATTAAAGACGTGATTAGTTAATTTTAAATCGAATTTTTAAAATCCGAATTTGATATTTTAATACTTGATACGAAATTCTATAATTGTGCTTTTCAGCTGCAAAATAAGTGTCGTCATTATCGGTTTTAAAACGATCTAATCCATACATTTCTGGTTCTTCTACTAAATTTTCAGTGGTGTTTAATATGGAATATATTGCTTTGTCCGCAGTATTTTCATTTACTGTATCTTTTAGATGATGGTAGATTTCTTGTAATTGATTTACTGCCTCTTTATCCCAAACAACTTGTTGGGTAATTTTTTCTGTTTCTGTTACCATTTTTCTGTCATTTTTAAAACTTCTTCTTGTGTGTAAAAATCTCCTTTGTCTATCCTTTTATTAGATGCACTCAAATCATTATTATAGTCCGTTATCGAAGGTTTTTTAGAAGTAGATCCAACTAGTTTAAGTATGTCTTCTAATGTAGAAACGCCGTTTTCGTCAAGCGCAATAATTTTTTCGATGATATTGTATTTTCTTTTTGATAAATTCATTTTTACATATTTTATTTTGCAAATATACGATATTGATCGTATAAGAAAGGTACACTTTATTACACAAGGTAATTCTAAAGTTAGAAATAAAAATTATGTAATTAATCCTAATTCGCGTAGACGTTCGTTTAAATATTCTCCAGCAGTAATATCGTCATAAGCTTTTGGATTATTTTCGTCGATACACTCAGTCAAACAATTTAATTTCATTTCGCTTTTTGGATGTGTAAAAAAAGGAATGGAATAGCGTGGTTTTCCCCAATCTTTTTTTGGAGGATTTACAACACGATGTATTGTAGATCGTAATTTATTATTTGTTAAACGTTGTAACATATCTCCAACATTAATAACTAATTGTTCTGGTAATGCGGTTACAGGAACCCATTCTCCAGATTTTGCTTGTACCTCTAAACCAGCAGCCGAAGCTCCCATTAATAAAGTAATGAGGTTTATATCGCCATGTGCTGCGGCTCTTACTGCTCCTTTAGGTTCTCCAATAATTGGTGGATAATGTATTGGTCTTAAAATGCTATTTCCGTTGTGTACATACGAATCAAAATAATTTTCATCCAATCCAATATAAATTGCTAATGCACGTAAAACATACGTTGCTGTTTTTTCTAATTGACGAAATGTTTCCATTCCTATTTTATTAAAATTTGGAACCTCTGCGACCTGTACATTGGCATGGTATTTTTCTGCAATTTGTTCTCCATCTGTAATTTCTTGACCAAAATGCCAAAATTCTTTTAAATCGCCTTCTGTTCTTCCTTTTGCAGATTCTTTTCCAAAACTTGTATATCCTCTTGCTCCACCAATTCCTTCAATTTCGTATTTGTTTTTTTGTTCTTGCGTTAACGCATAAAAAGATTTTACTTCTTTATACAAGTTATCCGATAATTCGTCCGATAAAAAATGACCTTTTAAGGCAACAAATCCAATCTCGGAATATGCAGCACCAATTTCATTTACAAATTTTTGTTTGCGTTTTGGATCGTTAGATAAAAAATCGTTTAAATCAACACTTGGAATATTTTTCATGGTACATTATTTTTCAATGGTTACAAATTTAATATTTTTTATTGAATTGATTTATTTTTATCTTTCTCTTTAATCTTTTTTGCCTTAACTCTTTCTTTTTTATAAATAGGCAATCGATACGAAATGGTATAATTAAATCCAAAACCACCATCATTTAAGTAAATACGATTAAATCCTGGAACAAATAAATTTTTAAAATTATCTGGTTCTTTTGTAGATATTATTTTTTTACCACTAAATGAAAAACCTAAAAATACGTTGTTGTAAATTTCTGCTTTCATACCAATTACAAATTCTCCCCAACTCGCATTTAAACCGTTGTATTCTTTATTTTGATTTACTTGATATTCTGGTAAAATCACATCGCTATTTATGGTGTAATTGTTTACAGTTTGACTAAAGGTACTATATCCATATCGAAGTCCTAAGTATATTTCATTTTCCATATCCAACCAATTTTCGTATAAATTGTAATTGGCTCCAATTTTTAGATATTGTCCCTTAGTTTCGTAATCGTAATAATTTTCATCTACTTGTTTGTTTAAAAAACCAAATTCTGCAGCTACATAATATTTATTACTAAGTCTAAAATCTCCTACAATTTCGAGTCCTTTTCTGTTTTTATCAAAAATAGTGCGTATTGGATTGTATAAATCGACTCCAACACGTAAACCATAAGTGTCTTTTTGGATAGTATCTTTTTTAATTTTTTGAGCAATACTTGTCCAAGAAACAAGGTAGAGACTAATGAAAAATAGAAAGATGTGCGGCTGTTTCATTTTCAATATTTGTGTTATTTCTTGCGATATTTTCAATCCAATCATTAGAGGTTAGATTATTTATTTGAATGTCTTTATATAGTATTTTATATCCACAAGAGCGAGAAATAAAAATTTCGTTACGTATATAATTTAAGGTAAAACTATCTATATTATCATTAGTTCCATTCGTATTTTTAGAAAGGATGATTTGTGTATTGTCTAAATCTACATTTAATGGAATTACGATAGAGTCGGTTGTCGTAATTGCTCCAATAACAATAGTTTCGTCTAAAGAATTTTTTACGGATACTTTTAATTGTTCCACTTTTTTAGTTTCCAAAGTATTGAGTTTGTCATAAAACCGAACGATTAAATGTGGTGTATTTTCTTCAATACATATATCGTCTTTTTCGCAGCTATAAAATGCAATAATTAATAAAAACAATAGTATTTTAATGCTTGTTTTATACATACTAGGAATGTTATTTTACAAATATACATAATCTCTAGTTTCCATAGAAATATCAATTTTAGTTTAACGTTTTTCTAACAACACAACGTTTTCAACATGATGCGTTTGTGGAAACATATCTACTGCTTGTGTTTTTGTTATTTTGTATTTTGGTGCTAATATTTCTAAGTCTCTTGCTTGTGTGGCACTATTACAACTTACATATACTATTTTTTGTGGTAATATTGCTAATATCTGTTCTACTACTTTTTTGTGCATTCCTTCTCTTGGTGGATCGGTAATAATAACATCTGGTTTTCCATGTTGTTTGATAAAACCTGCTGTAAAAACTTCTTTCATATCTCCAACAAAGAAATCTACATTATCTATTTTATTATTTTTTGCATTTTCTTTGGCATCTAAAATGGCTTCTGGTACAGATTCTACGCCAATAACTTTTTTTGCTTTTTTTGCGACAAATTGTGCAATTGTTCCAGTGCCAGTATATAAATCATATATGAGTTCATTACCAGAAAGTCCTGCAAAATTTCGAGTTATTTTATACAATTCGTAGGCTTGATACGAGTTTGTTTGATAAAAAGATTTGGCATTTATTTTAAATTTCAAACCTTCCATTTCTTCAAAAATATGGTCTCTTCCTTTAAATAAGATAATATCTTGGTCGTAAATAGAATCATTTCCTTTACTATTTATGATGTATTGAAGCGATGTAATATTTGGAAATTGATTCGCAATTGCATTTAGTAATAATTCTCTTTTGGCAATATTGTCTTTAAAAAATTGGATTACGATCATTGTTTCACCGTTTGATGAAATACGAATCATAACGGTTCTTAATAAACCTTCTTGTGCTCTAGGATTATAGAATTCTAATTCATTTTTAATACTAAAATCTTTAATAAAATTTCGAAACTCGTTAGATGGTTCTTCTTGTAAATGGCATTTTGTAACGTCTAAAATCTTGTCCCACATTCCAGCGATATGAAAACCACAAGCGTTTCTGTTCTCTATTTCTTCTTCAGAATTTATTTCTTCATAAGTTAACCATCTGCTACTAGAAAAGGAAAATTCCATTTTATTTCGATAAAAATACTGTTTTTTTGAACCTAATATTGGTGTAATTTCGGGCAAGTCTAAATGCCCAATTCGAATTAGATTGTTAGTCACTTCTTTTTCTTTAAAAAAGAGTTGATCTTCATATTTCATGTGTTGCCATTTGCAACCACCACAATTTTCAAAATGTTTACAAACTGGTTCGGTACGTCTTTCGGATAGTTTATGAAATTTTATTGCTTTGCCTTCAAAATATGATTTTCGTTTTCTTCCTGTTTGTACATCTACAACATCTCCAGGAACAGCATTAGATAAAAAAATGACTCTTCCATCTGGAGATTTTGCTATAGTTTTACCTTTTGCTCCTGCATCTATTACTTCTATGTTTTCGAAAATATAATTCTTTTTTTTTCTTGCCATGCTGCAAAAATAATGCTTATTATTAATTACCAATTATTATATCTAAAAAAAAAGCATTCTAAAAATAGAATGCTTTTCATGTTATAATACCAACTCAACATCAAAATACGCTATAAATTATTTATCTTTTCACGTTTTACTGCACTTTAAATTTCAAGATTGTAAAACATAAAATTATTTCAAATCTATTTAGCATATTTTGAAATTGAATTGGTATAAAACTTACGTATAACGAATTCAAATTAAATTGTTCCTTTTTTTAAGCTGTAATTAAGGGGATTAACGGCTTGTTAAGGAATGCTTAATCGAATTCAATATTTTAAATTACTCTACAATAAATTTACCTTTCATCATACCGTAATGACCAGGATAACTACAAATAAAATCGTAGATTCCCTTTGCTGGTGCTGTAAATGTAACCGATGTAGATTCTCCACCACCAATAGTTTTTGTATGCGCAATAACACCTTCACTTGGAATGTAATCGTTCGCTTTTGCTGCCATTGCTTTTTCTGCAAATTTAGGAATATCTGTACCTTGTTTTAATAATACAAAGTTATGACCCATTATGGTTTTTTTCATCTTACCAGTATGCTTTAATGTTAATGTGATTTTTTGACCAGCTTTTACTTTAAATTCGGATTTGTCGAACTTCATTGCGTCGTTTCCAGCTAATTCTAATTTTACAACATTTCCAACAACAGCATCAGTGACTTTTTCTGCACCTTCTTTTGCTGTATCTGCAGCACCTTTTACTGCTTCTGTAGTTTTTTCGGCAGCTTGTTCGACAGCTTCTCCTGCTTTATCTGTCGCATCTTTAGCTTTTTTACAAGATGTTGTACCAACGATTAAACTTGCTACAACTACTACTAATAATAATACTTTTTTCATGACTTTATAATATTTAATTGATTTTTAAATTCTTTTGCAAAAGTAATTTATTTCTTTCTTTTATTTTGTAACAATGAATACATAGTCGTTTATACTAACATAGTAACTGGATTTTCGATAAATTCTTTTAGTGTTAATAAGAATTGTGCTCCTGTTGCGCCATCAACAGTTCGATGATCGCATGCTAAAGTTAATTTCATAGTATGTCCAACTGCTATATTTCCATTTTTAACAACAGGTTTTTCTACAATTGCTCCAACAGATAATATTGCTGAATTTGGCTGATTAATTATAGATGTGAAATCCGTAATACCAAACATGCCTAAATTTGAAATGGTAAATGTACTACCTTCCATTTCGTTTGGCTGTAATTTTTTATTACGTGCTTTTTTTGCCATTTCTTTAACTGCTGCTCCAATTTGTTGTAGTGTTTGTTCGTTTGCAAATTTGACTACTGGAACTAATAAGCCATCTGTAACTGCTACTGCTACACCAATATGTACATGGTGGTTTAAACGCATTCGATCTTCAAACCATTGTGAGTTTACTTGTGGATGCTGTTTTAGTGCTAGTGCTGTTGCTTTTACTATAATATCATTATAAGATATTTTTGTGTCTGGCACCGAATTAAATTGTTTGCGGAATGCCATGGCGTTTTCCATATCAAACTCTACATTTAAGTAATAATGAGGCGCCATAAATTTAGATTCTCCCAAACGTCTAGCAATTACTTTTCGCATTTGCGAATTATTTATGTCTTCGTAACTTTCTTCTCCTTTTGGAACAAATGGTGTAGTGCTTTTTGTATTAGTTCCTGTTGGATTGTAAAATTCTACATCACGTTTTATAATTCTACCATTATCTCCTGTTCCTGTAATTGTTTGTATGTTAATTCCTTTTTCGTTGGCTAATTTTTTTGCTAGTGGCGATATAAAGATTCGTCCTCCATTATTTGTTAGAATTTCTACTGGTGGTAATTTTTCTACTGTTTTTGTTTCTGTTGGTAATGAGAGTGTTTTAGTAGCTGAAATACTCGATTCTGGTTTGGCTTCTTTTTTTGTTGTTACTGGTTCTTCTTTTTTTGCGGCAGCTTTAAACTCTTTTATTAAATCCTCAATATTTTCTCCTTCTTCTCCAATAATTGCTAATAAAGAATCTACAGGCGCAGTCGCTCCTTCTTCTAAGCCGATATACAGTAGTGTTCCTTCATTAAAAGATTCGAACTCCATGGTTGCTTTATCTGTTTCAATCTCGGCAAGAATATCTCCCTCAGAAATTTTATCTCCAACTTTTTTTAACCATTGAGCAACAACTCCTTCTGTCATTGTGTCGCTTAAGCGAGGCATTGTAATAATTTCAGCCATATTTTTTATTATTTGTCCTTCCTACTAATGCAGGAGTTTTCTAATTAAATAAATTGTTTTATTTCGTGTGAGATTTCTGCTTCTACAGAAATGACATTTAATTTACATTCGATGTTTTAAAAACGGAAAATCTTCTTGTTCGTAAACCATATCGTACAGTTGTTGTATTTCTGGATATGCAGAATTTTCTGCAAATTCTACACATTCTTGTACACGACTTTTTACATCTTGTTGGATTGTTTTGATTTCTTTATCTGTCAAGTACGAATTATCTTCAATAACTTTTAAAACTTGTGTTATTGGATCAATTTTTTTGTATTCGGCAACTTCGTCTTTTGTTCTGTAATGTTGCGCATCACTCATCGAATGTCCACGATAACGATAGGTTTTCATTTCTAAAAATGTTGGTCCGTTTCCAGAACGTGCTCTTTCAATAGCTTCGTCCATTGCTTCTGCAACTTTTACAGGATTCATACCATCTACAGGTCCACAAGGCATTTCGTAACCCAAGCCTAATTTCCATATATCTTGGTGGTTTGCTGTTCTTTCTACGGATGTTCCCATAGCATATCCATTGTTTTCCACAATAAATACTACTGGTAATTTCCAGTTCATTGCCATATTAAAAGTTTCGTGTAGCGAACCTTGTCTTGCAGCTCCATCTCCAAAATAGGTTAATGTTACTCCTTTTCGATTAAAGTATTTATCACCAAAAGCAATTCCTGCTCCTAGTGGAATTTGACCTCCTACAATTCCATGACCTCCATAAAAACGATGTTCTTTAGAGAAAATATGCATAGAGCCTCCCATACCTTTAGATGTTCCTGTTACTTTACCGTATAATTCGGCAAATACTTTTTTTGGATCTACTCCCATTCCTATTGGTTGCACGTGATTACGATATGCTGTAATCATTTTATCTTGTGTTAAGTCCATTGCATGTAATGCTCCTGCAAGTACTGCTTCTTGACCATTGTATAAATGTAAAAATCCTCTTACTTTTTGTTGGATATATACTTGTGCTAATTTATCTTCAAACTTACGCCAAAAGAGCATGTCTTTATACCAATTAATGTAGGTGTCTTTAGTTATTTTTTTCATGTGTAAAATCGTAAATGATACAAAATTGTCTACAAAAATACTATTTTAAATATAATAGGAGGGAGAAAAGAATAATTTTATTTTATCTGTTTAATCCGAATTATTCATGGGTTTTCGTTATGAAAAATCAAAACACCATTATTTCCAATTTTTATATGGATTTTTCATTAATTTTGAATTGTAATATTTTACTTCTCCAGTTACTTCTTTTCCTAACCATGCTGGTTTTTTAAATATTGTATCTTCAGACGGAAGTTCTATTTCTGCAACTGTTAAACCTTTATTTTCTCCATAAAATTCATCTACTTCAAAAAATAAACCATTTGTAGCTGGTACAATAAAACGCACTTTATCTATCTGTCCAGGCTCACAAATAGCTAATAGATCTTTGGCATCTTCTAAACTAATTTCTTTTTCAAATTCGTACCTTGAAGCGCCACTTTCATTTCCAATTCCTTTAATAGTTAAGAATCCATCATCTCCTTTTATTCGGATTCTTACTGTTCTTTCTGGGACAGTAGATAGAAATCCTTGTACTATTTTAGTTTGTTTGGTTACAAATTTTTTATAATCTCCTTTTACTAGAAATTTACGTTCTATTTCTTGATTTGCCATATTTTCTTTGTTTTATAAATTTGCTAAAGGTGTTAGTGTATTATAAAATGCTTCTAATTAATTGTTTAAAGATAATTAATTTTTTGACACTACATAATATAGAAAATAAAAAAACTAACAAATTTTTAAATTTGTTAGTTTTTTTATTTTTAAATTTTTCTATCTAATCCATATAATCTTCAATAGGATTACAAGAACAAATCAAATTACGATCGCCATAAGCATCATCGACTCTACGCGTTGGAGGCCAATATTTATTGTCTCTTACAAAAGCTAACGGATATGCTGCTTCTTGACGTGAGTAGCTGTAGATCCATGTGTCTTTGGTAAGCATTTCTTCGGTATGTGGTGCATTTTTTAGTACAGAATCTTCTCCTTCTGTATAGGTATCTATTTCTTTTTTAATTTGTACTAATGCATCGATAAAACGATCTATTTCTTCTTTACTTTCACTTTCTGTAGGCTCGATCATTAAAGTTCCTGCTACGGGAAATGATACTGTTGGTGCGTGAAATCCAAAATCCATCAAGCGTTTAGCAATATCGGTTACTTCAATTCCTTTTGCTTTAAATTCTCTAAAATCTACAATCATTTCGTGTGCTGCAAATCCTTTTTCGCCTGTATATAATATTTTGTAATGCTTTTCTAATTTTGATTTTAGGTAATTGGCATTTAGAATAGCGTATTTGGTAGATTTTGTTAAACCAGAACTACCTAACATTTTAATATACGAATAGGAGATTAAATCTACTAAAGCAGATCCGTACGGAGCAGCAGAAATTCCAGAAATGGCATTTTTTCCTCCTGTTTTAATAATTGTATTTGTTGGTAAAAATTCGGCTAAGTGTTGTACAACACATATTGGTCCAACTCCTGGTCCTCCGCCTCCATGTGGAATTGCAAATGTTTTATGTAAATTTAAGTGACATACATCTGCACCAATTGTTGCAGGATTTGTTAGACCTACTTGTGCATTCATATTTGCACCATCCATATAAACTTGCCCACCATTGGTATGAATAATTTTAGTTATTTCTTTTATTGCAGACTCAAATACACCATGTGTCGATGGATAGGTAACCATCAATGCTGCTAAATTATCTTTGTGTAATTCTGCTTTTTCTTTTAAATCTATAACATCTATATTTCCATCTTCTGTAGTTTTGGTTACTACTACTTTCATTCCTGCCATTACTGCCGATGCTGGATTTGTTCCATGTGCAGATGCTGGAATCAAACAAATATTTCGATACGATTCGTTATTTGCTTTGTGATATGCTCTGATAACCATTAGTCCTGCGTATTCGCCTTGTGCTCCAGAATTTGGTTGTAGTGATGTTGCGTCAAACCCTGTAATTACATTTAGATATGCTTCTAAATTATGTAACATTTCTCGATATCCTAATGCTTGACTCCTTGGTACAAATGGATGTATGTTATTCCATAATCCAGTGCTTAACGGTAACATTTCACTAGCGGCATTTAATTTCATAGTACACGATCCTAAAGAAATCATAGAATCGGTTAGCGAAATATCTTTGCGTTCTAATCTTTTGATGTAGCGCATCATTTCTGTTTCGGAATGGTATTTATTAAAGACTTCGTGTGTTAGAAAAGTAGATGTTCGGATTGATGCTGTTGCGATTTTAGAACAAATGGAACAGTTATTTATATGAATTGTATCTATATGTTCGGCTTCAGCTAAAGCACCTAATATGGTATTTACATCTTCTACAGTTGTGGTTTCGTTTAATGAAATTCCGATAGTTGTATCGTCTATAATTAAAAAATTAATTTCATTTCTTTCTGCAATAAATTTTAATTTTTCGGAACTACTTACGGTTACTTTTAAGGTATCAAAAAAGGAATCATTTGCTTGTGTTAATCCAAGGGTTTCAATTCCTTCGTTTAAAGTATTTGCTAATGAGTGTATTTTTTTTGCGATACATTTTATACCTTCTTGCCCGTGATATACAGCATACATTCCTGCCATTACTGCTAGTAATACTTGTGCTGTACAAATATTAGAAGTTGCTTTTTCTCTTTTTATGTGTTGCTCTCGTGTTTGCAACGCCATACGTAATGCTTTGTTACCATCTACATCTATGGTAACTCCAATTATTCTTCCTGGTATTTTACGTTTATAATGATCGGATGTTGCAAAGTAACCCGCATGTGGTCCTCCATATCCAAGTGGAATTCCAAATCGTTGTGTCGTTCCTACCGCTACATCTGCTCCCATTTCTGCTGGCGATTTTAGTAAGGCTAGTGCCATTAAATCTGCGGCAACAACAACTTTAGATTCGTTAGTATGTGCTTTTTCTATAAAGGATGTATAGTCGTAAATTTGACCATTTTTTGCAGGATATTGTACTAGTGCGCCAAAGATAGTGGTTTGAAAATCAAATGTTTGATGGTCTGTAATAATTAATTCTATTCCTAATGGTTCAGAGCGTGTTTTTAATATGGAAATTGTTTGTGGTAATACTTCGTTGGATACAAAAAAGGTATTTGCATTATTTTTTTTCTGCAATCTAGTTCGGTCATTATACAACATAATCATTGCTTCTGCTGCTGCTGTTCCTTCATCTAATAAAGACGAGTTTACCATTTTAAAACCTGTTAAGTCGCCAATCATGGTTTGGTAATTTAGCAAAGCTTCTAACCTTCCTTGCGAAATTTCTGCTTGGTATGGTGTGTACGATGTATACCAACTTGGGTTTTCGAAAATATTTCGTTGGATTACTGCTGGTAATATAGCTTCGTGATACCCTAATCCTATATATGTTTTGTATACTTTGTTTTTATGTGCTAATTCTCCAATATGACTTGCAAATTCTATTTCACTTATTGGTTTTGGTAAATCTAATCCGTTTTTTAAGCGAATATCGGATGGTATGGTATTATCTATTAGTTCATCTAGCGATTTTACGCCAATTGCTTTAAGCATTTCTCGTACGTCTTTTTTACGAGGTCCAATATGTCTTGTTACAAAAGAATCTGTTTGCATAAGTTTAAAATTTGATACAACAAAAATAAAGAAATTTAAGATTATTATGTCTCTTATTTTTAGATTTTTATTGGCAAGATGGCTTCCTTTGGTTTTCCTTCTTATGCTTGTTTTTGATGAGTTTGGAAATGGTACTATTCTACAATAAGAAGCAATTTTCTTAAATTTTTAAACGTTGTAAATCCATAAAAACAAACTATAATAAACAAAGTTGTTTGTAAGCCTACTCTTTTAACCTGCATTATTCATACAGTTAAATTTCAAGGTTAAAAAACCACAAAAATTTACCATTTAATAAATTTCAACTTTTTTCTTTCTAATTTCAACAAATTTGTGAGCTATATTTAACCAAATTTG
>JALSLK010000087.1 GCA_026988355.1 Flavobacteriaceae bacterium | reverse complement strand
TAGTAGCGGGAACTGGACTCGAACCAGTGACCTTTGGGTTATGAGCCCAACGAGCTACCTACTGCTCTATCCCGCGATTTAGGCTGCAAATCTAATACCTTTTTTTGATACTAGCACTATAAAAATAAAAAAATAGCAACATTTTGTGTTGCTATTTTTTTATTTTTAATTAGTTTTAGATGAAAATTATCCATTCATAGACATTAAAAATTCTTCATTACTATTAGTAAATTTAATTTTGTCTTGAATAAATTCCATTGCTTCGATAGGATTCATATCTGCTAGATATTTACGTAAAATCCATAAACGTTGTAAATCTTTAGGGTTTAACAGTAAATCATCTCTACGAGTACTCGATTTAATGATGTCAATTGCAGGGAATATTCTACGATTAGAAATATTTCTATCCAATTGTAATTCCATATTACCAGTACCTTTAAATTCTTCAAAGATTACTTCGTCCATTTTAGAACCTGTATCTGTTAGTGCAGTAGCAATGATAGTTAAAGAACCACCATTTTCAATTTTACGAGCAGCACCAAAAAAACGTTTAGGTTTGTGTAATGCATTTGCATCAATACCTCCAGATAAAATTTTACCAGATGCAGGTGCAACAGTATTATAAGCTCTTGCTAAACGGGTAATCGAATCTAATAGGATAACTACATCATGGCCACATTCTACCAAGCGTTTTGCTTTTTCTAAAACGATATTGGCAACTTTTACATGTTTTTCTGCGGGTTCATCAAAAGTTGAAGCAACTACTTCTCCTTTTGTACTTCTTTTCATGTCGGTAACTTCTTCAGGTCTTTCATCAATTAATAAAATTATTTGATATACTTCTGGATGACTACCAGCTATTGCATTGGCAATATCTTTAAGCAGCATGGTTTTACCTGTTTTAGGTTGTGATACAATCATACCACGTTGTCCTTTACCAATAGGAGCAAACATATCCATTATTCGTGTAGACAAGGAACTATTTTTATCTGCTAAATTAAATTTTTCTTTTGGGAAAAGAGGTGTTAAGTGTTCGAATGATACACGATCTCGAACGATACTTGGATTTAATCCATTTATTAATGATACTCGAATTAGTGGAAAATATTTTTCCTGTTCTTTTGGAGGTCGTACAACTCCTTTTACGGTATCTCCAGTTTTTAAACCAAACAGTTTAATTTGTGATTGTGATACATAGATATCATCTGGAGAAGATAGGTAGTTATAATCGGATGATCTTAAAAAACCATAACCATCGTTCATCGTTTCTAAAACTCCTTCTGCTTCAATAATACCATCAAATTCATAATCTGGATCTCTGTATTTACCATGACCTTTTAATTCATTTCCTTTATCTACTTTTATTTTGATATTAGAATCTCTATTTTGACTTGTTTTTACTGTCGTTGTTACTGTACTAATAGTTTTTTTCTTATAATTAGGATTTAGCGCATTTGCTCTTTCATTTCGCCTTTTTTGTTCTTCAGATAGCTCTTTTTTAGAAAGTCTTTTTACTTGTTTTTCAATAACAGTAGTAACATTGTCAGTACTTTCTTCTTTTGGTTTCTCTTCCAATTTTTTCTCTAATTTCTCTTTTGGTTTCTCTCCAAATAATGTAGGATTCTTTGTAGAATCTTTTTTTATTTCAGGTTTTGGAGTAGTAATTCTTTTTCTTGGCTTTTTAGGAATGGGTTTTTTAACAGGCAATTTTTCATCCTCCTTTGGAGTTTTAGCCTGTTCGTCTAAAATTAGATAAATCAAATCTAGTTTTTTTAATTGACTTGTCTTTTTTAAACCAATTGCCTTAGCAATTTCTTGTAATTCTACTAGCTTTTTTTGTTTAAGCGTTCCGATTTCAAACATTGATTATAAGTAATAAATTAATAAATTGTTGTTAGTTTTTTTAGAAAATATACATTGTTGTAATGACTATAGGGAATGTAATGAAGTGTATTACAATAGTTTCCTTTTGATAGTACAATATTACAATTTTATTTTAAATAAAATGCTTTATTTCTAAAAAATATTGATGTATTTTTGTAATCACATTATTTTTTATGATTCAGCGAATTCAAACCATATTTTTATTATTAGCTTCGATTGTTTCAGGAGTGTTAGCAAACGTATTTACTTTATGGGATGCAAGCTACGATGCTGATTTTTTTGCGTATGAATCTATAGCAATGGAATCTATGATTTTAAAACCAATTGGTGTGTTATTTATTATTTCGGCAATACTTTCATTTATCACTATTTTTCTTTTTAAAAATAGGAAATTGCAATTTGTGATAAATAGAATAAATATATTATTGAACTTTTTATTATTAGGATTTATTGTATATCATGTGCTAAATTTATCTGGAGAAACAAATGTTTCTGAGAAAGGTATTGGATCTTTTTTACCTATTATTAGTGTTTTTCTATTGGTTTTTTCTAATAGATTTATAAAAAAGGATGAAGATCTCGTAAAATCTGTAGATAGATTACGATAAACTCTAAAATTTAGTTATTTAGTGCGAAAAAGTCGTCTTTTAGGCGACTTTTACTATTTATCTCTATTTTCTAATTCAATTATTTCTAAATTTTTTATGTTTTCTTTATCAATTTTAAAGCGAACCATGGTTCTTACTTTATGAAATCCTGATTTTCCTACTGCTCCAGGATTAATATGTAATAAGTCCAATTTCTTATCAAACATTACTTTTAAGATATGGGAATGCCCTGTAATAAATAATTTTGGCGGATTTTTTCGTATTACTTCTTTTATTCTTGTATTGTACCTTTTTGGATATCCACCGATATGTGTCATCCAAACCGTTACATTTTCAATAGTAAATTTTGCATCTAAAGGGAATGAATTTCTAATTTTTGTATCATCAATATTACCATAAACTGCTCTTAATACGGTATGTTTTTGGATGGTATCTGTAACATTTATATTTCCAATATCACCAGCATGCCATACTTCGTCTGCTTGTTTTATATATTTAATCATTTGATTGTCTATAAAACTATGTGTATCGGATAATAGGAGTATTTTTTTCATGTGTATTAGGTAGAAGGATTTATTTAATAGACAAATTCTCCATATTCACTTTTAATGGTTAATTTTTTTATTGGATTATTTTCCACATATCCAATAATTTTTGCCTCTACATTAAATGTTTTTGAAATTTCTATAATACTGTTTGCAATTTCTTTAGGAACATATAATTCCATACGATGTCCCATATTAAAAACTTGATACATTTCTTTATAATCGGTATTAGATTCTTTTTGTATGAGTTTAAAAAGGGGAGGGATTTCAAATAAATTATCTTTAATAACATGTAAATTATCGATAAAATGTAAAATTTTGGTTTGAGCACCACCGCTACAATGTATTATTCCATTTATATTTTTTCGATGTTTATCTAATATTCTTTTAAGGATTGGAGCATAAGTTCTAGTAGGAGATAAAACCAATTTGCCTGCATTAATTGTACTATTTTTTACTTTATCTCCAAGTTTAACACTTCCTGCGTATACTAAATTTTCAGGAACCATATTATCAAAACTTTCGGGATATTTTTTTGCTAGATATTTTGCAAAAACATCGTGTCTTGCTGAGGTTAGTCCATTAGACCCCATACCTCCATTATATGTTTTTTCGTAAGTGGCTTGACCAAATGATGCTAAACCAACAATTACATTACCAGCTTTGATATTTGCATTGTCAATTATATCGGTTCGTTTTATTCTTGCTGTTACTGTCGAATCTACAATTATTGTCCTAACCAAATCTCCAACATCTGCTGTTTCTCCACCTGTAGAATGTATGTGAATATCGTGTTTTTTTAAATCGTTTAAAATTTCTTCTGTTCCATTTATTATTTGTGAAATTACTTCTGCTGGAATTAGATTTTTATTCCTTCCTATGGTAGATGAAAGTAATATGTTATCTGTGATACCAACGCATAATAAATCATCGATATTCATAATTAGAGCATCTTGTGCAATATCCTTCCAAACCGATAAATCTCCAGTTTCTTTCCAATATACGTAGGCTAAAGACGATTTTGTTCCAGCACCATCCGCATGCATTACAATACAATAGTCTTTATTGTTAGTTAAATAATCTGGAACAATTTTACAAAACGCTTTAGGAAATAATCCTTTGTCAATATTTTTGATTGCTAAATGTACGTCTTCTTTTGAGGCAGAAACACCTCTTTGACTATACCTGTTCTCGTTTGTATTTCCCATAATTGAATAGAATTTATTTCTATATGCAAAATTAAATTTAAAATAAAAAAGCATTCACTATTAGTGAATGCTTTTTACATTTATTATTAACATTAGTTATCTTCTAACAATACTAAAATGACCTTTAACCGTTTTTGGTTGTAAATTATTTGGATCGATATAGTCTGCTGTAAACCAGTAATCTGATGCTGGCATTTGTTTCCCATTATAAAGTCCATCCCAACCTACAACACTTGTTGGATCTACTTGAGCTATCAATTTACCATATCTATCATAAATATATATTTTTGAATCTGGAATTAGATTTGCACCTTTAATTTGCCATGTATCGTGATTTAAATCGCCATTCGGTGTAAAGAAAGGAGGATAATCTAATACATAAATATTGTCTTGAATTCTAAATTTACTACATCCAGTAACATCTGTAACTTCAATTTGGTAGGTATTTGCGGTCAGATTTTCGAATATTGGATTTCCAACTTGTGTTATAGAATTATTATCTTCATCTGTTAATGTATATTCAAAAGCACCAGAGCCTCCCGTAACTTCAATGGTTATTGTGTTGTTTTGCCCATTAAAATCGTCTACATAGACATTTGTGATTTCAAATTGTTCTGCCAAACTAACAGATGTAAGTAAGGTTTGTGAACAGCCATTTGAATCTGTTGCGGTAAGTGCATAAATTCCTCCAGTTGCTGTGATATCCATTTCATTAACATCTAACAATCTACTATCTGCATTATTATTAATAGCGGTTAACATATCCGTTGCTACAAACCATTCGTAGGTATATCCACTTGGATTATCTATTTCTCCAATAGTAGTATCTATTTGTGCATCTGGACAGATAAAGTATTGGTCATTTAGATTAAATTGTGGTATTGGATATACTTCAACTATTACTGTAAATGTATTTCCTTTACATTGTGCAGAGGAGCTAGGAGTTACTTCATACTCGACAAAAATATTTGAACTAGAATTATTTATTAGTATATCGTTAATGGTTGTACTAGTTTGTTCTGTTAATGATTCACCTTCAATATCAATATAATCTGTTTTAGCTTTCCAGGTATATGTATTTCCTGTAAGGGTAGTATAACTATCTAAATCAATAGAAAGTTGTTCGTTATTACAGGAACTTTCAGTTTGGTCTGTTATATCTGGAGCAAAACCAACCTCAACCGTAACTGTAAATACTTCTCCTTCACATCCACCTACAGAAATAGGTGTTACTTCGTAAATAACAAATTGTGCTGTTGTACCTGAATTTGTTAAAACATCTGTTATTGTTGTATTTGTAGCATCTGTAATAACTTCTGTTGTAGTTTCTCCAGTTACATTTGGATTTGCTATTGCATGCCATTTATATGTATTTCTATTAACACCATCTCCCTCATCAATAAAAGTAGCAAAATTATCTAAATCTAATGGAATTACATTATTATCTGTATCAAATAAATGAACTTCTTCACCACTACATATTTCTGCGGTAGTATTAGTGCCTATAGGTAATAAATTTACTTGTAATTTAAATTGTTGTATTTGTGAATCACAGACAGGTATACCTGCTCCTGTAGATATATTTCGTACTATAAATGTAATAGTTTGGCTTGATACTACTAACGGATTAGGAATATTGGTTGTTGTAATATTTACAGTTCCATCATTATATGTATATTCTATTTCGTAATTTGGATTGTCTGTATTGGTTGGAATATCAAAAATTATATTTCTCCAATTGGAAGTATCAAAATTAGCTGTATGTATGTTTGGATCTGGATTTGTATCATCTTCACATGCATTTATAGTTTCATTTCCTGTGGTATATCCTACATCTGTAGGTATTATTGCAATTGGAATTTCTCTTACAATTAATCTAAAAGAATTATCATTTGGTACAGCTAATGGTATAGATTCACACCAAGTATTTGTACTAGCATCTATAGTATACCTTACTGTTGCTCTAATTGTAATAGAAGGTGCATTTAATGTTGTAGGTAATGGGTCTGGTAGTGCATAAGCAGTTTCTATTCCAGTATTTGGGTCAACTGTTACAGCTGAATAAATAACGCTATATTTTGGATCGATTTGTGTTCCTAAAATTGTAGCATTCCACGATGTTGTATCAAAACCAGATGTATGAATGTTTAAGTCTGGATCTTCACATTGTGTTATATCATTCGGCATTGTATATATTGGTAATAAATTTACTTGTAATTTAAATTGTTGTATTTGTGAATCACAGGCAGGAATACCTGCACCTGTAGATATATTTCGTACAATAAATGTAATAGTTTGACTTGATACTACTAACGGATTAGGAATATTGGTTGTTGTAATATTTACAGTTCCATCATTATATGTATATTCTATTTCGTAATTTGGATTGTCTGTATTGGTTGGAATATCAAAAATTATATTTCTCCAATTGGAAGTATCAAAATTAGCTGTATGTATGTTTGGATCTGGATTTGTATCATCTTCACATGCATTTATAGTTTCATTTCCTGTGGTATATCCTACATCTGTAGGTATTATTGCAATTGGAATTTCTCTTACAATTAATCTAAAAGAATTATCATTTGGTACAGCTAATGGTATAGATTCACACCAAGTATTTGTACTAGCATCTATAGTATACCTTACTGTTGCTCTAATTGTAATAGAAGGTGCATTTAATGTTGTAGGTAATGGGTCTGGTAGTGCATAAGCAGTTTCTATTCCAGTATTTGGGTCAACTGTTATAGCTGAATAAATAACGCTATATTTTGGATCGATTTGTGTTCCTAAAATTGTAGCATTCCACGATGTTGTATCAAAACCAGATGTATGAATGTTTAAGTCTGGGTCTTCACATTGTGTTATATCATTCGGCATTGTATATATTGGTGTTGGAATTACATTTAGTGTAAATGTTTCTTCATCTTTACAAAGTTGTGTTGTAATCGAACCAGTTTGGTCATAAATATATAATGTTACTGGATAAGTTACAGAAGGATATATTACAGGAGTTGTTTCATCAAATATAAATCCTTCTGCAAATACATCTCCTTGACCATTTGATTGTGTGTAATATCTTTGATTTCCAGTTAAGTTTGTTCCTGCAATTACAGGTAAAGTAAACGAACCACAAACAATCTCGCTAGTAGGTGTGGTAATTTCTGGCGAAGAGTTTATTGTTATAGTATATTCAGCAGAATCCTGACAGTAAACCCCTTGTGTTTGATATTTAATGACAAAGATTCCAGAGAGATCAGTTCCTAATCCAGAAGCTGCTAAATCGAATTCTCCTGAAATTGAGTCTGTAGAAGTTGTAGAATCCACAAAAAGACCTCCATTTGTTACTTCATATAAACCTCCTCCTGTTCCTGTATTTGTTGGTGTAGGGTTTACTGTTCCATTAGAACAATAAAAAAGATCATAATTAAACGTTGCAGTTTCATCAGAGTGTACTACTATGGTTGTAGTACTTGTATTTGAGCATGAACCTGCAGTAATGTATTGAATGGTATATGGTGTATTTGTTGCGGCTGTAGCTCCAAAATCTATTTCTCCAGTTATAACATCAATAGCACCTCCATTGTTTATGGTATATGTGCCTCCAAAAGTGCTAGGAAGTGGGTTTGGTATCGCTGGAAGGTCACCAACACAAAAATGTGTTTGTGTGAAGTCTGTACCATTATACCCAAAGTTAGTATTGTCTTGAGCAGTTATTGTTAATGCGAAAGTTATATTATTTGGGCATGGGTTTCCAACACTTGTAGTATCATAAGTAATTATATAATCACCTACACCACTTGTTGTTAGGTCTACAATCCCAGAAGAAGAATTAATACTTCCACCAGCTGTACCATTACTTTTTAAAATAGTAAATGTACCTCCATTGGTAGATATACTGTTTGGCGTTGCTGTATTATCTGCAATGCAGACAGATGCACTTGGATAAGTAAATGCGGCATTGTCTTCTGGATTTATAGTTACTTGTTGTGTACTGCTTGTAGGGCAAGGTCCTGTAGTAGTATAAATAACATTATAAGTTATGCTAGTAGTTACTGTGGCATCTACGGTTATTTCTCCAGTAGTTGCATTTATAGGTAACGATGTAGGTGGTAAAGTGACTGAGCCAATGGTAAAAATACCTGTACTAATGTTTGCGTCTAATGTAGGTGTTATATTTCCAGCACCTGCACAATATGCTGTATTTGCGAAGCTAAATATAGCATTCTCTGCTGGATTTATGGTTATATCAATTTCACTTGAGCCTACACAACCTGTTGTTGTATATTCTACCTTGTAGGTTCCTGCTGTATTTCCTGCTAAATCTCCAGTCACAGCATCAATTGTTCCTCCTGTATTACCATTTGTTAATGTAATACTAAATACTCCGCCTCCTGTTGTTATGGAATTAGGAAGAAGACTTGTTGTATTCGATAAACAAATTACTGGATAGGTAAAGCTAGCATCTGCTGCTGCTGTTACATCAAATGTTATATCTGTACTACTTGGACAGGTCCCTCCTTTAGTATACGTTACAGTATAGGTTGTACCAACAGTTAATGATGTTATGTCAATTTCTCCTGTTGTAGTATCTAGTACGGTACCACTTGGTAAAATACTAAATATACCTCCTGCAGAACCAATGCTTGTTGGAATTGGATTAGATCCAGAAATACAATAGCTATTTGCATAAGTAAAATTTGTTTCTATTGTACTTATACTAATATCAAAAAAGGAACTACAAAATGATTGGTTTGGAATTGTTCCTATTGTTGTTGTATATGTAATTCTAAAGTTTCCAGTGCCATCTGCATTTCCTCCTACAACGGTATTCATTGATTCTGACAAATCAATTATACCATCTAATGATTCTAGAGGGTTTGCTTGAGGATTTAGCCATACACCTCCATTACTTATCGTAAAAAATCCTGCTCCTGCTGTGCCAACTGCTGGGAATACATTGGTTGGTATTGGATCTAAACCGTCACTACAATAAGTAGCTGTTGTAAAATCAAAGGATGGATTGCCGATGCTTACAGTTACAGTAAAATCAGCTGCTGTACATCCATTTACACTTGGTGTAACCGTATAAATTACATCTTGTGTAGTTGTGCTAGTATTAATTAGTGTATCTGTAATGTTTGTTGTGGTTGTTGCAGTTGTTGTTTCTCCTGTTGCATTTGGATTATCTGCTGCAACCCATGAGTATGTAACACCTGCTTGTGTTGTATAGGAGTTTAAATCTACATTAATTGTACTATTACTGCACGTACTGTCCGTTTGATTGCTAATAGTAAGTGTAGGAGCTAAAGCTATAGTAACTGTAAATGAATTTCCAGCACAACTATTTGTTCCTGTTGGCGTAACTGTATAGATAACATTTTGTAAGCTGTTACTAGTATTTATTAAAGTATCGGTAATTAGTGTTGTAGTTGTAGTTGTGGTTGTTTCTCCTGTAACATTCGGATTATCAGTAGCTAACCATGAATATGAGTTTCCTGCTAATGTAGCGTAGGAATCTAGATCAATATTAAGTGCTGTTCCACTACATAAATTCTCATTTTGATTTGTAATAACAGGTGCTGTGTTTACAACCAAGTCAAAAATTACTTCACTAGTACATCCAGCTGGATCCGTAGGATCTGTAGCGGTTACTTTAAGTGTAATATTTGTTGTATTAAATGTAGCTGTCATTGGGTTTGGAGGTACTGGTCCGCTAGCAACATTGTTTTGCCATACTAATGTAAGTCCTGTTTCGCCATTTAAAAGTTCTAATTCTATGGCAGCCATATCAAAAGTTGCGGTATGTAAGCTGCTATTTGTTTCACACTCGATAAGATTGTTTACAGGTATTACAATATTTGGTGCGCTATTAATGGTTATTGTATCTTGTGCTGTATTGCTTGCACAAGTCCCTACGGTATATGTGATTACAAATACTCCTGTACCATCAATATTTCCTCCAACGGCAGTATTCATAGATTCGGATAAATCAATAATACCATCTAAAGACTCTAATGGATTTGCTTCTGGATTTACCCAAACTCCTCCGTTACTTATGGTGTAAATCCCTCCAGCTGGAGAGATATTTATTGGGCTAATATCGGTATCACTTGCACAAAACACTTTTGGTGCTGGATATTCAAATGTTATCGTATCGGTTACAGTAACATTTATGGAGTCATCAAATTGGCAGATTAGTGCACCTAAAGCATCAAAATGCCTTATCGTTACTGTATATACATAAGTGCCAGGTTGTGCATTTATGATTTGTTCTATTGGATTTGTTCCTAGTAATACTGCTGGATTTGGAAATTGATCTACTTGCCATTGGAAATCTATTGTACTTAGATCTGCACCAGTAAAATTTTGCACTAATGCTTCTAAGTCATAATTATCTCCTATACACAAAGTAAGATCTTCTACATCATAAACTTCAATCGTATCATCTACAGAATTTAATTCTTTAATATGCATTAATAAAGGATCGTCTAATTGAAAGGTAACATCTCTTGCAAATTTCAAAACTGTTCCATCACAAGGATCTGTATAAGCAACTTCTGCAGTATAAACAACAGAAGTAACACCTAATGCAATTAAATCTGCTGCACTAACGCTTAAATTTACATCATTTGGATTCGCTCCAAAGGGAGTTCCTGTTTGCGTACCGTGGTTGTAATTTTCATACCAAGTAAAAACTGGAGCTACACCCATATTTCCATCTGGAATATATCGCCATCCCTCAGGGGCATTTATTGGAAATGCAGAATTAAAATTTGCATCGTAAAACCCATCTGTTAAATCTAAAATTTGAAAATGATCTAAATTGTCTCTCCCTGGTGCTGTAAATCCAACATCTAAATCGTAATTTTGAATTCCCATTGCCACATATTGACTCCCAGGCCAACTTAGACAAATTGGTTTGTCTTGAATATGGTATTCAATAATATTTGTAGTTTCATAAAAAACCATTTGGTATGTTGCATATCCAAAAGTGTTACCGCAACCACTTGCAGAACTGTATAGTGGCATACGGTGATATCCCATAATAAAATAACGTTGACTTATAGGACCTAAAATATTCCAAAAAGCAAAGGTATCACTTAATGCAGCAGGATCAGTTGGATCGGTATCAGTCATTAAAATTATGGACTCTCTATTATCTCCTAAATTTGCATTTGGTGCTATTTTTCCCATATTTTGAATGTCCCAAGCGGAATATGCTCCAGCGTAAGAAGTATCAAAACTTACAATACCATTACTAGAAAGTACAAATTGATTTCTTTGGTTACCAAAAAAACAAAAGGTTAAATCATCATTTTGAGTTCTTAAGTTAAAAGGGTTTGACCATCGATCGTCTCCTAATGTAGATAATACATCACCTTGTGAGTTACCACCACCACCATGATCAAAATCATTACTATCTATAACACCATCAAAATTTCTATCTCTTGCGTATGGTTTTGGTCTAAAAGGTATGGATTCAACACGATAGGACTCGGTACTACCAACTTCTGTATATGTTGCTCTTATTCTAGCATTATCAACACCGCAACCCAAAGTAAATGTGTAACTATTTACTGAGTGATAACCAGCAGATGGAGAATATAATTCTATATTTGGCATCGGACTAGAAATTTCTCCTTGTGAATAGGAGTGTGTCGTTACAAATAGTGTTAATATTAATAATATTAATAAATTTTTCATAATAAAGAGGTTATATGCATAAGAATTGTGCAATTTAATCAAATATGTCATAAATAGCAAAAAAATTGCTATTTTTTGCCTTTGTAAATTCAATAATAAGTATAAATATTGTATGAAATTTTTATATGTGTTATTTGTAATTATTTAATTAGTATTTGTATTGATTTAGCTGATATTTGTTTGCTATCTTTAATACCAACTCAACATCAAAATAAGCCATAAACTCTTTATTTTTTTCATGCTACTTCACTTAAAATTATAACCGTAACAGAAGTTATTCTTAATATTTTTAACCGCTAGGTTTGTAAAAGAATTAGTGTTTAAAAAATAGAGTAGAATTTAAAAACCTATCTATTAATAGATAGGTTTTCTGTATGGTAATTGTATTTTGTTATTTACTTTAGAATTGAAAAGAAACTCCTCCTCGAAGTTGCATTCCTAAGAATCCAAATTGATTTAATTGTGGTGCGTATGTAAAGCGTCCTCCTGTGTCTGTCATTACATCTCCTTTGTTATCTATTTCGTCTGGATATACATTTAATACATTGTTTACCGCAATATTAATTTTCATCCAGTCGTACAATTTGTATCCTAAAACAATATCTGTAATTGTTTTTCCACTAAAAGTTTGATCTCTTGTGTAAGTAGTTGGGTGCTGCCATGTAATTGGTCCGAAAAGTGTATTATTTAAGCTTACCTTAAATCGTTCTTGTTCATAGTTAATGGTTAAACTTCCTTTTACTGCTGGTCTAGATAAATCTACTCTATTTTTATTTGTACGATTTAAAATTACTTGGTTTACTAAGGTGTTTTGTGTTTTTTCTCCAGTAATTTTAGTATCGTTCCAATTTACTCCTAAATTAAATCCTAGTACTCCTTTTGATAACCGAATGTTTTTATAGCTAATGTTTAAGTCAACCCCTTGTGTTTCGGTATCTAAGGCGTTTGTAAAAAATCGCATACTATCTACTTCTTCATCAATTAATAATTGTTCTACAGCATTTGTTTGTGCGTTTGTATCAAAACCTAAATCATCGCTTAACATTACTCTATTATCTACATTTATTTTATAAACATCTATAGATACGACAACATTTTCTATTGGTTTTAATGTAAATCCTACATTGATATTCGTTGCTGTTTCTGCTTCTAAATCGCCGATATTTAATCGTGCTCTTTGTGCTGTATTTAATAGTAAAGAAGAATTGTTTTGTGTATAATTAGTATACATTTGTTGTAATGCTGGTGCTCTAAAACCTGTTCCGTAAGATGCTCTAATTACTCCTAAATCTCCAAGTTTATATCTAGCATTTGCTTTATAGGACACATTACTACCAACATCGCTATAGTTATCAAATCGTACTGCTGCTCCTACTAGAAAATTATCGCTTACATCTGCATCTAAATTTAGGTATGCTCCAAAACTATTTCGATCTTCTTTTAGTCTATTATCTGGATTTATTCCTGTAAAAAACTGTGTTCCATTACCAAACCAAGATTCTAGTTCTCCTGCAATTATTTTGAACGTTTCTTTTTTGTATTCTGCTCCAACTGCAAGATTTAGTTTATTAAAATTTCTACTAATATCGATATTTCCAATCGTATTATTAAAATGGTATGCGCCAGATTCAAATTCTGTTGGACCTGTTGGTTGTGGCGAATTAGGATCTAATGGGTCGTAATTCGTTGGCGTTATTAGAATGTCAGGATTTAAAGAATTACTTACTTTTAAATCTACGGTGTTAATACCAAAAGTTCCGCTTACATCTATTTTAAATTTTCCTGCATCAAATTTAACTCCAAAGACATCCATATTATCAATAATACTAGTAATAATACGTGGTTGAAAGCCATTGTATGTTTCTCCAACATTATGGAATAGATTATTTGGATCTCCTACCATATATGGTGCATTGTAGAATGTAAAAGACTCTCCTTTTCTTATTGCTCCTCCAATAGATGCGTATAATTCTCCTTTACCATTTTTAAAAGGCATTGCTCCATTAAAGTATACATTACCTGTACTCATTTCTGGTTGTCCTATTGTCATTCCTAAATCTGCATTTTCGTTTATCCATTGATTTGCACCTATTGTACTAGGATTAAAAATGTTTTCTGCTTTTGGTTCTCCAGCTCTATCTGTATATTCTTGGCGTTGTAAATTAAGTGTATAATTAACGTATGCTCCTTTTTTGTTTGTAAATGTTCCGTTAATATCTGCTCCTATTTCAAAGCCATCGCCTTTAGAAGTGATTCCTGTATTTACACTAGCCGTAGTAAAATCTGTTTTTTTCTTAAGTATAATATTTATTACTCCAGCAATTGCATCTGATCCATATATTGCTGATGCTCCATCTCGTAGTATTTCCACATGATCGATTGCTGCTATTGGTATACTTGTCATGTCTGTACCAACCTCGCCTTTACCTTGCGTATTGTTAATATGCGTTATTGCACTTAAATTTTTACGTTTTCCATTCACTAAGACAAGCATTCTACTTGATCCTAATCCTCTTAAATCTGCGATGTCATAATGTGTTGTAACATCTGCGTGTGTTTGGTTAGTTGCATTATATGAAGGAGATTTATATGCTAATAATTGGTTGAGTGTAATTTTACCACTTGTACCAAATTCCTTGCTACTAATAAAATCAATTGGAACTGGAGCGTCTAATGTTGTACGTGATTTAGCTCGACTTCCAACACTTAATACTTCGTTTATTCCTAAATTTTCTTCTTCGATCGTTATTGTTAGTGCATTCGTATTTGTTATAGCAATTTCTTTTACAACATAACCAACTGCATAAGCATTTAATTTGGTTGGAAGAATACTAATTCTTAAACTAAATGCGCCATCTTTGTCTGTAATAGCACTATTTGTTGTCCCTTTTTCAATTACATTAATGTAAGGTAGCAGTTTGCCATTTTTGTCTTTTACGATTCCTGTTATTGTTTGTGCAATTATAAAAAGGGGAAGGAAAATTGTAAAGACTAGTACAAGATTTTTTTGAATCCGTTTCATTAATTATTATGATTTGGTTATTAGGAAACAAATATTGCGATTATATTTTGTTTAAACAAGTTTTCGTTTTATTATTTACAAAATAAGTTGATTTTTATTTCGTTTTGTTTTATAAAACCTATTTATTTTATCCTAAATTCAAAATTTGTAATTTTGCAACTCATTTTAAATATCGTTATGAAAAATATTTTTATTTTTATTTCCGTTCTTTTTTTTATTGAAATAAATGCACAAGAATTATCCGTTTTATCTTCTAAAGAAGAAAAAATTTCTAAAACAGATAGTATTATTGCTTCCAAATTAGACATTTTAAAGTCTAAAAACTATCCAAAAAAGGATTCTGTTAGCAGTCCTTTGATTGGCGATACGGCAATTTCATCGGCAATACCTGTAAGTGCATCTTCTCAAAATCAAGATGTTGTCAACACGACTATTTCTATTGCACCTGTTTATTCTTCTACAATTATTAATGAAGATTTAACCATTATTTCGGACAATGCTTATGCCAAGCAGATTGACGATTTATGGTTTAATGCATTAGAGAATTCGCCTTTGTATTTTGATGCGGAATTGGCTTTAAATCAATCTACCATTGTTTCGGATTTAAGTACCGAAATTCTTAAAGAACGTTTGGCTTATTTGAATAGTAAAACTCCTTTTAACGTTGAATATAATGCCTCTTTAGAGCGAATTATTGCCTCTTTTTTAAAAAATAGAAAAGAGAGATATTCTATTTTTTTAGCGAAATCAAAATACTATTTCCCTTTAATCGAAGAACAATTAGCAAAATACGATATTCCTTTAGAGATGAAATATTTAGCAGTTGTAGAATCTGCCTTGAATCCAACAGCAAAATCGCGAGTTGGAGCAACAGGTTTGTGGCAATTTATGTATCAAACAGGAAAGCAGTTTCATTTGAACGTTAGTTCTTATGTTGACGAACGTAGCGATGTTTTAAAAGCAACTGTTGCTGCTTGTAAATATTTAAAATCGCTTTATAATACGTTTCAAGATTGGGATTTGGCTTTGGCTGCATATAATTCTGGCCCTGGAAATGTGAGTAAGGCAATACGAAGGTCTGGTGGTTCTAGAAATTATTGGAATATTAGACATCAACTGCCTAGAGAAACCGCAAGTTATGTTCCATTATTTTATACCACGATGTATCTTTTTGAATATGCAGATGTTCATGATATTAAAGCGAAAGAAACCGTATTTCAATATTTTGAAACGGATTCCATTCAAGTGAAAAGACAGATTACTTTTGATCAAATTACACAAGCAATTCCAGTAACAAAAAACACCTTAAAACTTTTAAATCCACAATATAAGTTAGAAATTATTCCAGTAGTTAAAGGTCGAAATTACAGTTTGGTTTTGCCAAGAAATTTAATAGGTCAATTTGTACAAAATGAGGATCGAATTTATGCTTTTGCTACTGCAGATGATGCAAAGCGAGAAAAGCCATTGCCTAAATATACCGAAAATAATAATCGTGTAAGATATCGAGTGAGAAATGGCGATTTTTTAGGTAAAATTGCAAAACGGTTTGGTGTTAGTGTGTCTAAAATTAAAAGATGGAATGGTATGAAATCTACAAAACTTAGAATTGGTCAGCGATTGATAATTTATCCTAGAAGGATGTAAAAATTTTATATTGAACTGAGATTATTAAATAATTTGGGTTAACAAACCAACTTATAACCATAACCTCTAACATTAATTATTTGAATTTGTGAGTCTATTTTTAATTTTTTACGCAATTTTGAAATAAAAACATCCATACTTCGTGCATTAAAAAAGTCGTCATTTCCCCAAAGTTTATTTAAAATAAAACGTCGTTCTAAAATTTCATTTTTTTTAAGATATAAATGATATAAAAGTTCCGATTCTCTATTGGTTAGTTTGTATTCTATATTTGATGTAAATAACAATTGATTTTTAGGATTAAAAGTAAATATTCCGATGTTTATTTTATTTTTAATTGTTGTGATTTGTTGTTTGTTTCTTTCGATTAAAGATTCTATTCTCACAATTAATTCTTCCATAGAAAATGGCTTTTTTAAATAATCGTTTCCACCAGAATGAAAGCCTTTAACGACATCTTGTGTTTGTGACTTTGCAGTTAAAAAGAGTATTGGAACTGTGGTATTTTCTTTTCTAATACCTTTTGCAAGTGTAAAACCATCTTTTTTTGGCATCATTACATCCAATACTAAAATATCTGGATTTGATGTTTTAAATTTTTTATATGCATCTTCGCCATCTGTACAATAAATTATTTCGTAACCTTTAGCTTCTAAACTTTCTGAAATGATTTTACCTAAACTCAATTCATCTTCTGCCAATAAAATTTTTATTTTTCGCGTCATTTTGGTAAAACAATTTTAAAAGTTGTATTCTGAGTATCTAGTAGTACAATTGTTCCTTGGTGTTTTTTAATAATTTTTTTTGTGTAGTATAAACCAATTCCAAAGCCTTTTACATCGTGCTTATCTCCTTGTGGAATTCGATAGAATTTATCAAAAATCTTTGTTTTATGTAATTTAGGAATACTTCCAGAATCTGTGATTTTTATTTCTATTTGTTTGCTATTTCCGTTCACAAGAACTTTAATGGAATTCCCTCCATATTTTATGGCATTATCGATTAAATTAGTGATTGCATTTTCAAAATGAAATAGATCTAAATTGTAGTTTATGTTAGTTTGATTTGCAAGCAATACGATTTTTTTATTTGGATTGGTTACGAGATATTTATTCATTATTCGTTTAAATAAATCGTTAAGATTTACCTTTTCTATGTGTAGTAAAAGTTCTTCGCTATCTAAAACTGAAGTTTCTAAAACTTTTTCTACCATTGTATTTAGTCTTTGCAATTGTTTTTCGGTAATATCTAAATATTCTGTTGTTTTTTCTTTTTTACCATACTTATTAAAATCACGAATAGACGTAACAGCCAAACCAATAGTTGTTATTGGCGTTTTAAATTCGTGTGTAATATTACTTATAAAATCATTTTTAATTTCGGCAATCGCCTTTTGTTTTTTTATGATATTTAACAAATAAAATAAGGATGCAATTATTGCCAATGCAAATAATAAGGATAAAAAGATACCTAACAATCCCTTTTTTAAATAGGTTTTTGTTTGGTTTGGGAATTCTAATTCTATTTTTTCTAATTCTTTTAAATAAGTAGATTTTGCCGAAGTTTTTATTGCATTGTTAAATTTTTGGATACTATCGCTTGTAGTAATAAGACGATTGTCTAAAAAATGTTTTACAATGAAAGGTGTGTGAATATTTTTTCTATCCAATTCTTTTTCGATAAGTTTTACTAATTTTTTAATGTGAATAGTGTTTTTTGTAACCGAAAGAAAAACAGAAGAGATGTTTTTTAAGATATTTAAACTATCTAATTTGTGTTGTGATTTTTTAAATTTAAAATGATTAAATCCATTATTAGTGGTATTTGTGTAAACGAATAAGTCATTTGGCTTGTTTATTTTAAAATTCGAAATTATTGTATCCTTTTTAATTGAAAAATCATCTATTTGGATCGAAATAATTTTGCCAAATGAACTTATTTCTTCAGATATTAAAAATTCCTTTTTTGCTAATTCTGCAAAATAATTATCTACAGCATTATCTAAACTTATTTGTACTTCGTTAACAAACTGTTGTTTGTTTTTTTGATAATTTTTATAATTAAAATATACTTGTGTAACAATACTTATTACAATAGTTGCAATAATAAGATATAAAGTCCACAAATATTTTTTCGGATTCATAATTCAAAGGTACTAAGTAAAAAGAGAAATAACAGATTGCTTAACATTCGTTAACACTAAATAACATTCGTTAACTTTATAAATTATAAACTTAGATTAAATTTGCTGCAAATATTTATAAAATTTACAGAATGAAAAATTCAAAAAAAATTACTTTTATAATTGCACTAATTAGTGTATTTGTACTGCAGGGACAAGAGTTTCAAGGAAAGGCATATTATCAAACCAAACGTAATTTTGAGATTAAACTAGATAGTAGTAATACTAATGATGTAATGCAAAAAGAGATTCAGACAATGTTAAAAAAACAATTTGAAAAAAACTATATTTTATCTTTTGAAAAATCAAAATCTTTGTATGTGGTAGAAAAAAAATTGAACAAACCAACTCCAAGTCAAGGAGGAATGGTAATTGAATTCGTAGGAAATTCTTCGGGAATTTTATATAAAGATGTTAAAAACAATACTTACGTAAATGCGCAAGAGAGCTTTGGTAAAAAGTTTCTGATAAAAGATGCACTAAAACCTTTGGATTGGAAAATTGGTAAAGAAACTAAAATGATTGGTAACTATTTATGTATAAAGGCAACAGCAATTAAAATGGTTGCAGATTTTGATGAAGAGCGTATGGAAATAAAAGAAAAGAAAAAAGAGCAAAAAGTTACTGCATGGTATACGCCAGAAATAGCAGTTCGTAATGGACCATCGCGTTTTTATGGTTTACCAGGATTAATTTTAGAACTACACGATGGTAAAATGCATTATGTATGTACAAAAATTGTATTGAATCCAAATAAAAAAATAGACATTACAGCTCCAAAAAAAGGAAAAATTGTTACACAAAAAGAATTTGAAAAAATAATGAAGAAAAAAGCAAAAGAAATGCAAGAACAATTTGATGGCGGTCGTAAGAAAGGCAATAACGGAGGTCATTTTAGTATTGAAATTAGAGGTTGATAGATTTTTAATACTCAAAACCATGAAAAAAAACTTTTTATTATTTTTATTATTTTTTAGTTTATTTGGTTTTTCACAAATTAAAATATCAGGTATTGTAAGAGATAGTATAGGAAAACCATTAGAAATGGCAAATGTAATTGCCATGAATACAAATGATGGATCTCTCGAGGGATATTCTATTACAGATGCCAAAGGATTTTATAAAATTAAGGTTTCTAAACCAACAACCATACAATTAAAGGTTAGTTATTTGGGATTTGAATCGCAAACAAAAATTTTAATAATAGGAGAGAAGGAAACTACAAAAGATTTTGTTTTATACGAATCGAAAAATAGTTTGAACGAAGTAGAAGTTACTTACGAAATGCCAGTAACGATAAAAGGAGATACGATAGTTTATAATGCAGATTCTTTTACTTCTGGAAAAGAGAAAAAATTAGGAGATGTATTAAAAAAATTGCCAGGAATTGAAGTAAATAAAGAGGGGAAAATAGAAGTAGATGGCAAAGCAGTCTCTAAAGTAATGGTAGAAGGCAAGGACTTTTTTGATGGCGATACTAAATTAGCAACAAAAAATATTCCAGCAGATGCTATAAAAAAAGTAGAAGTATTAAAAAATTATAACGAAGTATCACAAATGCGAGGTTTGGGAGACGATAGTGATAATATTGCCATAAACATAAAATTAAAAGAAGGTAAAAAGAATTTTTGGTTTGGAGAAGTAACAGCAGGAACAGGAAAAGGAGATACTAAAGCAAGATATTTAGCACATCCAAAATTATTTTATTACAGTCCAAAAAAAAGCATAAATATTATAACAGATTTGAATAATATTGGAGAAATTCCATTTACATTTCAAGATTATTTTAAGTTTTCTGGCGGATTTAGAAGTTTAATGAAAAGTGGTGGAATTAATATATCGTCCAATAGTTTGGGTTTGTCTTTTTTAAAAGAGAATAAAGCAAAAGAAATAGCAAATAAATTTGCAGCAGTAAATTTCAGTCAGACGATAAATAAAAAATTAGATTTTTCTGGATTTGCTATTTTTTCGAATGCAAAAAACACATTAGAAACAAATGCAAATACCACAAATGCTACTCAAAATGGTAACGTAACCGAGTTTACCGAAGATGAATTAAATCAGAACAATACTCTAGGTTTATTAAAATTATCGTTGGACTATAAACCAAGTGTAAAATTCCAATTAAATTACGATGTTATAACTAAAATATCCAATTTAAAAGAACAAAGTGCAACAAAATCTTTTTCTACATTAACAGGAAATAACACGATTTTAAGTCATAAAGCAGAAAAACCATTTTCAATACGTCAAAGTACCAATATGTATTATACTTTAAACGATAAAAATATTTTCTCCTTTGCAGCACAATATGTATACGAGAAGAATAAACCGTTGTACAATACGATAAATTCGGAACAACGACTTTTAGAAATACCTACTATTGACGAAGGAACAAATTTTAATTTATCGCAAAACAAAAAATACACAACAAGTAAATTAGATGCAACTTTAGATTATTATTACATTTTAAATAACAAGTCAAACTTAAATTTTAGCTTAGGAAGCGTTATAAATTCTCAAAATTTCACATCTAATATTTTTCAAACTTTGGATAATAATAGTAGTGTAAATTTTACAAATTCAAGATTAAAAAATGATGTAAAGTTTAATTTTACCGATGTTTTTTTAGGTTTACATTATAAGTTACAAGCAGGAATTTTTACATTAACTCCAGGAGTTAGTGCGCATCAATACCTTTCTAAAAATGAGCAGCTAGGAGTCAAAACAAAAAAATCGCCATTTTATCTATTGCCAGATTTCACTGCTAAAATTGCCCTAAAACGTTCGGAAAATATTCGATTAAATTACAGTATGTCTACCAATTTTACAGATATTAATAGATTGGCAGAGGGAGTCATATATAACGCTTATAATTCATTATCAGCAGGAAATCGTAATTTAGAGAATGCATTGTATCACAAATATGGTATTCAATATTTTAATTTTAATAGTTTTTCATTTACCAATATTCATGGAGGAATTAATTATACTAAAAAACACGATGTAATTAAAAATGTTTCTCGTTTTATTGGAATTGACAGAATAAATTCATTTCAAAATATAGAAGAACCAGAAGATAATTTATCAGGAAGATTACGAATTTCTAAACGATATAAAAAAATAAAAGCATCTGTTTCAGGAAATATATCGTTTGCAAATACATACAGATTACGAACAATATCGCCAAGCGAAACATTGCGTACAAAAACAAAATATACAACACAAAATTACAAAGCGAGTTTGTCTACAAACTTTAAGAAATGGCCAAATTTTGAAGTTGGTTATGAAACAGAATTAAGTAAATTCGATAATTCAAAATCCATTCGTAATAAACCCTTCGCAAATATTGAGATTGGCTTTTTAAAAGATTTTATTTTAACATCCGATTATACCTATAATCATTTTAAAGACAGTAATGATAGTGTAAATACCTACGATTTTTTAAATGTAAATTTGTATTATCAAAAAGGAGGTAGTAAATGGGAATTTAAAGCGTCTGCCATTAATTTGTTAAATACAAAAAGTATAAACGATAATTATTTTTCTACAGATTTTACAAGTACATCGCAATATATCGTACAACCAAGATATATAATGTTTTCGGTTAAGTATGATTTGTAGATATTTTTCGGCTCATCTTAGAATCAAATAAGTATTATCGGTTGGTAATATTTTTTTATTTGTTTAATAGCAAATTATCAGATTATCACGTTATCATTTTGTTTTCCATCATTTTTTAATACATTTTCCTTTTAAAAAGGAAATTTTACGAATATATTTACTTATAATTAATATAAATATTCATATATTTGTATTATGAAAAGGAAAAATATAATAAAAGAAGTTTTAATTGATAATCAAAATAGAGATTTTAATCAAGTTCGTAAGAGAAGTCTTACTTTACCAATAAACAGCAATAAAATTGTTAGTTTAACGGGTGTTCGCAGAAGTGGAAAAACATATATGTTGTTTGATACAATTAAAAATCTACTTAAAAAAGATATAAAAAAGTCCAAAATTATACATTTGAATTTTGATGATGAACGTTTGCAGTTAACAACAGAAGATTTAGATTTAATTTTACAAGCTTATAGAGAATTGTTTCCAAATAATGATTTAAAAACTTGCTATTTCTTTTTTGATGAAATACAGAACATACCAAATTGGGAAAAATTTGTGAGTAGATTATATGAAACTATTTCAAAAAATATTTTTATTACAGGTTCTAATTCCAAAATGTTAAGTAGTGATATTGCAACTTCTCTACGAGGAAGAAATATAAACTTTGAAGTTTTTCCTTTATCATTTAATGAGTTTTTAGACTTTAAAAAAATTAAAATCAAAACCATTGGTTCAAAACAAAAAAGTATTTTAATCAATGCATTAGATGCGTATATTAAAAATGGAGGTTTTCCTGAGTTAATTCAAATTCCTGAAAAATACCATCAAAAAACATTGCAAGAATATTTTTATGTAATGCTTTATAAAGATTTAATTGAGCGTTATGACATATCAAACAGTTTAAATTTAAAATATTTTTTAAATAGAATATTGGTAAATATTGGTAAGCCAACTTCAGTAAATAAAATATATAATGAGTTAAAATCAAATGGATATAGCGTTTCTAAAAACACACTATATGATTTTTTAGATTACTCAGAAGCTGTTTATTTGAATTTTTCTTTAAAAAAGTTTGATTATTCCCTTATCAAAAGAGAAAAGTCAGAAAAGAAAAATTATTTTATTGATAATGGTTTAATAAATGCTTTGACATTTAAGTTTTCAGATAATTATGGATTGCTTTTAGAAAATGCGGTTTATCTACATTTAAGACAAAAACACAAAGATAATTTGTTTTATTTTAAAGAAAAAAAAGAGTGTGATTTTGTGGTTTTTAAAGAGGATGAAATAAACAAAATTATTCAAGTTTCCTATAATATAGAAGATAAACAAACACTTAAACGAGAAGTGGATAGTTTAATTTATACAGGTAAAAAATTAAATATTAATAAAGGAATTATTATAACTTTTGATAGTGCAGAAGACGAAATAATACAAGAGAATTTTAAAATTAATATTCTTCCTGCGTATTTATTTTTATTCGATAAAATCTACAAAAAATAATAACTAAATACTTCTCAGAACTTCTAAAGCCTTTTTAACACTATCAATTTTAATAAAAGTAATAAGCAAACGCAAACCTTGTTTGGTTTGTTTTTCTTTCATAATACAAGTGGTTTTATTTTTTTGTACATAAGTTAACATTCGCGTAAAAATTTCGCTTTGGTAAAAATCACTTTGTTGATCACCAACAAAATAACCAAGCATTCGTTTTTGCTTTAAAATGAGTTTTTCAATGCCAAATTCTTGAGCCAACCATTTAATACGAACAGAATTTAGCAAGTCAACAATTTGAGTAGGAATTTCACCAAAACGGTCGATTAGACGTTTCTCGAAGTCTTTTAGTTCCTCCTCTGTATCTAAAATTCCAAGTTCTTCATACAAACTTAATCTTTCCGAAATAATACTAATATAGTCATCTGGAATTAAAATTTCAAAATCCGTATCCAATTGTACTTCCTTTACATAATTTTTAATTTTATCGTTGTCATCATCTTGATATAATTCCTTAAATTCAGTTTCTTTAAGCTCCTCAATGGCTTCGTTTAGAATTTTCTGATAAGTATCAAAACCAATATCATTAATAAAACCACTTTGTTCGCCACCAAGAATATCACCAGCACCACGAATTTCCAAATCTTTCATCGCGATATTTAAACCACTACCAAGTTCATTAAATAATATCAAAGCTTCAATACGTTTTCTAGCAGTAGAACTCATCATGTGATACGGAGGAGTAATAAAATAACAGAATGCTTTTTTGTTAGAACGACCAACACGACCACGCATTTGATGTAAATCAGATAAACCAAAGTTATTCGCATTATTGATAAAAATAGTGTTGGCATTAGGAACATCCAAACCACTTTCTATAATGGTAGTAGAAACCAAAACATCAAATTCATTATTCATAAAAGCAAGCATAAGTTGCTCTAATTTTTTGCCTTCCATTTGACCGTGACCAATACCGATTTTAGCATTAGGAACTAATCTTTGTACCAAACCAGCAACTTCGGTAATGTTTTCAATTCTATTGTGAATAAAAAACACTTGACCACCACGAGAAATCTCATATTGAATAGCATCTCGCACAATTTCTTCGTTAAAACGGATGACATTACTCTCGATAGGATGACGATTTGGTGGCGCAGTAGCAATAATAGATAAATCACGAGCAGCCATCAGCGAAAATTGTAACGTTCTCGGAATTGGCGTAGCAGTTAAAGTTAATGTATCTACATTTTCTTTAATGGTTTTGAGTTTGTCTTTTACAGCAACACCAAATTTTTGTTCTTCATCAATAATTAGTAAACCTAAATCTTTAAATTTTATTTTTTTATTAACTAGCTGATGCGTTCCGATGACAATATCAATAGCACCACTATTTAAACCTTTTATAACTTCGTTTCGTTGTTTGGTAGATCTAAAACGGTTGAGGTAATCAATCGTTACAGGAAAATCTTCTAATCGTTCAGTAAAAGTCTTAAAATGTTGAAAAGCCAAAATAGTAGTAGGAACTAAAATAGCAACTTGTTTACCATTATCTACAGCTTTAAAAGCAGCTCTTATCGCAACTTCGGTTTTACCGAAACCAACATCGCCACAAACCAATCGATCCATCGGGCGTTCGTTCTCCATATCTGTTTTTACATCTTGTGTTGCTTTAAACTGATCTGGCGTATCTTCGTAAATAAAACTCGCTTCTAATTCGTGTTGCATAAAGGTATCTGGACCACAAGCATAACCTTTTTGCATTTTTCTTTTTGCGTATAACTGAATTAAATTATAGGCAATATGTTTAATTCTAGATTTGGTTTTTTGCTTGAGTTTTTTCCATGCACCAGAACCTAATTTGTATATTTTTGGTGTTTTGCCGTCTTTACCACTATACTTAGAAATTTTATGCAAAGAATGGATGCTTATGTACAAAACATCACGTTCACCATAAATAAGTTTGATGGCTTCCTGTTTGGTGTTTTTTCCTTGATTTACACCAACTCCAGCGATGTCTATTTTTTGTAAACCACCAAATTTTCCAATTCCATGATCAATATGCGTTACATAATCACCAATTTGTAGGCTTGTTAATTCCTTTAAAGTGATGGCTTGTTTTTTAGAAAAATTATTTTTTAAATAGAATTTATGATAGCGTTCAAATATCTGATGATCGGTATAGCAAACTATTTTTTTATCTATATCAATAAAACCTTGGTACATTGGAAAAACAATAGTTTTGTAACTAATTTCTTGCTCTTGATTTTCAAAAATATCATGAAATCGTTTCGCTTGTTTTTTGTTATCGCAACAAATGTAATTTTTAAATCCAGCCTTTGTATTTTCGATTAAGTTTTTAATTAGTATTGGAAACTGTTTGTTAAAACTAGGTTGTGGTTTAGTGTTAAATATCCATTTTTGATCTTCTCTTAAATATGGAGGTTTAAGAATTGAGAAATTTACTACAGAAAAATCTTGCAATTGTTTTAAAATAAAATCGCCATTACAAAATAATTCTTTTGGAACAGTTTGTTTTATTTCTCCATTTAAGTTTACAAAATCGCGTTCTGCTTTAGCAAAAAGATGGTCTAAATCATTTTTTAGATTTGGAATATTCTTTGCAAAGATTACCGTATTATCAGCGATGTATTTTAAAAAACTTTCTCGCTTTTCTTCGAGCATTTTATTTGCTACATTTGGAAGAATACTTACTTTTTTTAGTTTTTCGATAGAGAGTTGCGTTTCAACATCAAAAGTTCGAATACTATCTACTTCATCGCCAAAAAATTCAATTCTATAAGGTTCGTCATTACTGTAAGAAAAGACATCAATAATTCCACCACGAACAGCAAACTGCCCAGGTTCGGAAACGAAATCTACTTTTTCAAAGTTATATTCAAAAAGCATTTCGGTAATAAAATCGAGTGATAATTCTTCGTTTACATTTATTTTTAAAGTGTTTTTATTTAAAACGGATTTTGTTATTACTTGTTCGAACAATGCTTGAGGATAGGTTACAATTACAGCAGGTTTTCTACGAGAATTCATTCTGTTTAAAACTTCGGAACGCAATAAAATATTAGCATTATCCGTTTCTTCTATCTCGTATGCTCTACGATAAGAAGCTGGATAAAAAAGTAGATTTTTTTCTCCTAAAAGTTGTTCTAAATCGTTTAAATGATAAGCCGCTTCTTCTTTATCTTCAAAGATTAAAAGAAAAGGTTTCTCTACTTTTTTAAAGGTTTCTGAAATTAAAAAAGACAAAGAAGATCCGACCAAATTCGATATTTGAATTTGTTGCTTTTCTTGTTTTAAGGTTTGAATAATCTGTTTTATTTTATCAGATTTTTCAAAATTTGAGGCAATTAGTTGATAATTAGCTACAGTCTCTGTATTACTCAAGGTTTTCTATTATTTAGGACAAATATAAATTTATAAAACTAAAAAAGGCATAGATTTGTCTTTAAAATCTAACTGTAAAGAATCGTATTCTTGTTGCTCAAACCAAATTTTGCCATCATTCGATTCTGCTATTAATTTACATTTAATATTGTTTATTCTATTTTCGGTAAATGTATCTATATGTGTATGTTCCATTGAACCAATAAATCCAATTTTTGATAATACATTATCAATTATTTTGACTATCGTAGTGTTTTTAAATGTAGTTCGTATTGAATTCATGATTTTTTAAGAATACAAGATGTTTATCGATTAGTTGAATATTTCCTAAGCAATTTTATTTTCCATCATTTTGCGTTCTAGATCTATTTTAACTCTAAATTCATTTACAGCAATTTGAAAACGTTCTTTTAAATTTTTTGGACGATAATTAGTATTAATAACTTTATTTAACCGACGAACTTTAACGATATGCGTTACGTTCATATTATCAATTTGAAGATGTATTAGATTAAGTTCTTTTAAAATATCTAAATTTTTTAATTGTGATTTTAAACTTTTCATAGTGACTGTATGGTTTTATAAATTAATATTTAAAATAAAAATCCCCAAACCGAAACATATACTTATTTTCAATTTGGGGAAATCTACTGTATCAAAAGTAAAAAAGAAATTAGATTAAATGCTATTTTTTTAAAATTTAACACAAAAAACAGGCAAAAATACCTAATTGTAGGTATGTTTTTAATCTAAATATTTTTAAAACATGCTACTAATTTGCTAAAATCGTCTTTAGAATTATAAAGATGAGGAGAAATACGAATGGCATTTCCTCGATAAGAGACATAAATATTGTTTTTAAAGAATTCTGTTTTTAATTTTTCTAAATTTATATTTTTAGGCAAATAAATTCCAAATAAATGAGAACTTCGATAGGTAGCATCTTCAATATAACAACCTAAATTTTGTAATTGTTCGATGGCATCTTTAGAGATTTCATGACAGTATTGTTGGATGTTTTTAGGCTTCCATATTAGCAATTGTTCAATGGACTTAATTAGCATTGGAGTAAGTGTAAAATTACTCATTTCCCCAACATTAAAACGTCCAGCTTTTGGCTGATAATCACTTTCGTAATTTACCAAACCAGTAAAATTTTCGCTATTTTTACGATTAATCCAATTTTCTTCAATTGGAATTCCATTAGAACAAAACGCATCAGAATAATACGCTAATCCAATAGAATATGGACCTAATAGCCATTTATAACCTGCACAAATTAAAGCATCAGGTTGTATTTCTTTTACAGAAAAAGGCAATGCTCCAATACTTTGCGTTGCATCAATTATTAAATAGGCATTAACGGCTCTTGTTTTTTTTCTAATTGCTTTTAAATCAAAAAGTGTACCGTCACTCCAATGTACATGAGGCAAAGCTACTATTTTTGTATTTTGGTTAATAGCACTTAAAATTTTGTCATTCCAATTCTTCCCTCGATTTTTAAACGAATTACCACTAGAAATTATAGTTAATTTGGCATCAAATTTATGTACCAATTTTTGCCAAGAATAAATATTACTTGGAAATTGTTCGCCAACAACGATTACTTCATTTACTTTATCTAATTTAATATTATTAGCAACAGTAGCAATTCCGTAAGAAGCAGATGGAATAATAGCTATATTTCGATAATCTTCAATTTTAACTAAGGATGAAAAGGCTTTTTTTAATTGTGTAGTTGCCGTAAAAAAATCGTCGCCATTAATTTGATAAGGCAGACATTTTTGACTAACAGATTTATGTCCAACTTCTTCTACACTTTTTAAAAGAGGAGACATAAATGCGCAGTTTAAGTAAGTAATATTATTAGGTAAGTTAAATTTATTTTTCTGATTGGTTAGCATATTTAAAATTTAATTCTTCAATGATTCATTTACAAACACGTAGAAAAGTAGGTCGTATTATTTTTCAATTTTACTTTGAAAAGTATAATATGCTCTTTTTGAAGCAATTTCTTCGGCTTTCTTTTTAGAAGTAGCCCTACCTTTAGTAATTAATTTTTTATTGATGTATAATTTTACAGCAAAGTGTTTTACTTTTTCTTTTGTCTTTTCTTCGGATGTGTTAAAAGTAATTTCTTTTTTTTGTTTTTGACACCACTCAATAAGGACACTTTTATAACTGGTTATTTTACCTTCCAAACGTTCAATATTGACATACGGTGATATTAAAGTTTTGGTAATAAATTTTTCACAAGATTTATACCCTTTATCCAAATATACAGCGCCAACAAAAGCCTCGTATATATTACCATATATATTATCGCCAAATTTATTTTCGGAAACAGAACTGTTGACAAATTTTAGCAAGTGTAATTCTTTTCCTATTTTGTTTAAATTGGTTCTACTTACAATTTTTGATCGCATTTGAGTTAGATATCCTTCATTTTTAAGTGGCGCAGCCTCGTATAAAAATACAGAAACTACGGTGTCTAAAAATGCATCTCCTAAAAACTCTAAACGTTCGTAATTAAATGTTTTTCCATCAAAAGTTTTTTTTGCAGAGATGTGTGTAAATGCTTTTTTATAGTAAAATAAATCTTTAGGTTTATAACCTAGAATGTTCTTTAAGAAAATCAAAAAATCGACATCTTCAGGAGAGGGAGAGTCTTTTATTTTCTTAAAAAAAAGCATATATTTTATGGTATTTTAATTTTCTAGTTTCTTGAAAAGTACACAAGCATTATGTCCTCCAAATCCAAATGTGTTACTCATTGCAACTTTTACATTTCGTTTTTGAGCCTTGTTAAAAGTGTAATTTAATTTGGAGTCCAATCCTTCGTCATCTGTAAAATGATTAATGGTAGGAGGTACAATTCCATGTTCAATAGAAAGGATGGAAGCGATAGCTTCAATAGCTCCTGCGGCACCTAATAGATGACCTGTCATGGATTTTGTAGAATTAATATTTATATTATAAGCATGTTCTCCAAAAACTTTTTTAATGGCTTTAGATTCTGCAATATCTCCAAGCGGAGTAGAAGTTCCATGCATATTTATGGCATCTACATCTTCAGGATTTAATTTAGCATCTTTAAGGCAATTTCTCATTACAGCTAGAGCGCCTAAACCTTCTGGATGTGGCGCTGTGATATGATGCGCATCGGCAGATAATCCACCACCTAAAAGTTCTGCATATATTTTTGCTCCACGAGCTTTAGCATGTTCGTATTCTTCTAAAATTAAAGCTCCAGCTCCTTCTCCTAAAACAAAACCGTCACGATCTTTATCAAATGGTCTCGATGCTGTTTTTGGATCGTCATTTCTTGTAGATAATGCGTGCATAGAATTAAAACCGCCCATCGCAGAAACGGTAACTACAGCTTCGGATCCTCCAGTAACAAATATATCTGCTTGTCCTAAACGAATATAATTAAAAGCATCAATTATAGAATTTGCAGAAGATGCACATGCAGAGACAGTTGCGAAATTTGGACCTCGAAGTCCATATTTAATAGAAATTTGTCCTGGAGCAATATCTGCAATCATTTTTGGTATAAAAAAAGGATTAAATTTTGGTGTTCCATCTCCCATTGCAAAGTTGATAATTTCTTCTTGAAATGTTTCGATACCTCCAATTCCTGCTCCCCAAATTACTCCAATACGATCTAAATCTTCTTTTTTAAGATCTAATTTGGAATCCAAAATAGCCTCATCAGCGACAATCATGGCATATTGCGTAAATTTATCCATCCTTCGTGCTTCCTTTCGATGAATAAAATCAGTAACCTCAAAATTTTTAACTTCGCAAGCAAACCGAGTTTTAGACTTTGATGCATCAAAACGTGTAATAGGTGCAGCACCACTAACTCCATTAATCAAGGCATCCCAATATTCTTGAATATTATTACCAATAGGTGTTAATGCACCTAAACCTGTTACCACTACTCGTTTTAGTTCCATTAATAATAAATTTGTTTAGTTAAAATAAAAAATTACGAGTATTAACTTTAACAAAGCAACACTCGTAATTTTTAATAAGTAATTTAATTACTATTTAGCTCCTTCTATATAAGTTACTGCTTGACCAACAGTTGCTATATTTTCCGCTTGGTCATCTGGAATTTGAATATCAAATTCTTTTTCGAATTCCATAATTAATTCTACAGTATCTAATGAATCTGCACCTAAATCGTTAGTAAAGTTCGCTTCGTTAGTTACTTCATTTTCGTCTACACCTAATTTGTCAACGATAATAGCCTTTACTCTTGATGTAATGTCTGACATAATTTTAATTTTTTAATTTTGATTACGTGGCAAAAGTAAACAATTAATTTGTATTTACAATCTACCTCGGTTTTTTATGAGTACCAAATTAATAAAAATGTTTTTAATACTCAAATTGTTAATAATAATTCTTTTTTTTGTGAACTGCTAAAATACTATTTTTAATGAAACGTTTATTAATTTTTGCCTCTGGTTCTGGATCAAATGCCGAAAACATCATCGAGTTTTTTCAAAAAAGCAATACTATTAAAGTTGTTCATGTGCTTACTAACAATAAGAATGCCAAAGTTATTGATAGATGTAATCGTTTAAATGTCAGTAATATACTATTTTCTAAAAGTGATTTTTTTACAACGAATAAAATATTAAATTTTTTAAAAGACGAAGCCGACTATATTATTCTTGCTGGATTTTTATGGAAAATACCTCAAAAAATTATTGCTGCGTTCCCAAATAAAATTATTAATATTCATCCTGCATTATTACCAAAATATGGAGGGAAAGGTATGTACGGAATGCATATTCATAATGCTGTTATTGCAAACAAGGAAAAAGAAACAGGTATTACAATTCATTATGTCAATGAAAATTACGATGAGGGAGCAATTATTTTTCAAAAAAGTGTACAATTAGCAATTGATGCGGATGCGAATGAGGTAGCAACGAAAATTCACGAATTAGAAATGGATAATTTCCCAAAAGTGATTAAAAAACTTGTTTTAGGAGAAATGAGAAGTAAATAACGGAAAATGAAAAATGATTTTTAGAATAACGTTTTATCGAGTGATTTTTTATAGCGATAACGAAGAAAAATTGTATCGAGATAAATAATGAAAAATAGTATAAAAAACCTATTTAAGATTTAGAATTATGGCAAAAAAGAAATTTTATGTAGTTTGGGAAGGTAAAAAAAAAGGCATTTATACTTCTTGGAACACCTGTAAAAAGCAAATTGAAGGTTTTGTTGGTGCAAAATACAAATCTTTTGTATTAAAAGAAAATGCAGAAAAAGCTTTTAAAGGAAATTATACAGACTATATTGGTAAAAAAGACAAAGAAATAACCATTTCAAAAGAAGAATTATTGCGAATTGGTACACCAATACAAAATACGATTTCGGTAGATGGTGCTTGTAATAATAAAGGAGTGGCAGAATACCAAGGTGTTTATACCGATACAAAAACAAAACTGTTTAAACAAGGCCCTTTTAATGGAGGAAGTAACAATTTAATGGAATTTTTAGCATTAGTACACGGATTAGCCTATTGCAAACAGCATAAATTAGATGTATCCATATATTCCGATAGTAGAACCGCAATAAGTTGGGTAAAGCGAAAAGCAATAAAGACCACCATAAAAAGAACCGCTACAAATAAAAAAGTATTTACCTTGGTAGATAGAGCAATTCTTTGGTTGAAAAATAATACATACCCAAATAAGATACTAAAATGGGAAACCAAAGCGTGGGGAGAAATTCCAGCAGATTTTGGAAGGAAATAGAAATAATACCAATTCAATTTCAAAATGCGCTAAATAGATTTGAACTATTATTTAATCTCCGTTAATCGCAATGTATTTACCATTCCTTTTTCTTGTACAGGCATTGAAGATAAGGTAATTACCAAATCATTTTCAATAACATAACCTTCTTTTTTTGCAATTTCTTCTAAATCTTTAATGGTTTGATCTGTGGATTCCATTTTGTCATAAAAGAAAGCTTTCACTCCCCAAAGCAAATTTAATCGAGATAAAATTCGCCTGTTAGACGTGTAGGCTAGAATGTTTGCACTAGGTCGCCAAGCAGAAATTTGAAAAGCGGTGTAACCACTGTTTGTTAATGTTTGTATTGCTCTAGCTTCTACATCATTAGCCATAAGAGCAGCATGGTAACAAATAGACTTTGTTAGGTATCTATCTGTTCTAATATGCGGTGCTTTTTGTGGTACATTAATTCGAGGAGAATCTTCTACTTTTTCGATAATTCTACGCATTTGGTTGATAACACGTATTGGATGTTTACCAATAGAGGTCTCGCCAGAAAGCATCACAGCATCTGCTCCGTCCATAATAGAATTTGCAACGTCATTAACTTCGGCTCTAGTTGGTACAGAATTGGTAATCATGGTTTCCATCATCTGTGTAGCAATAATAACAGGAATTCTTGCAGATTTCGCCTTTTCAACTAACATTTTTTGAATTAAAGGAACTTCTTCCATAGGTAGTTCTACACCTAAATCGCCTCGAGCAACCATTAAGCCATCACAATTATTAATTATTTCATCGATATTTTTTACTGCTTCGGGTTTTTCAATTTTTGCAATAATTGGAATTTTACAATCGGAATGTTTTTCAATTAAATTGTTTAATTCTGTTAAATCATTTGCAGTTCTAACAAAAGAAAGTGCAATCCAATCTACTTCTTGAGAAATCGCAAAAATCGCATCTTTAATATCTTTTTGAGTTAAAGCAGGTTGCGAAATATTTGTATTTGGTAAATTAACTCCTTTTTTAGATCGAAGAATTCCGTCAACTAAAACTTTTGTTTTTACTTTGTCTACAGAGTTGGTTTCCAAAACTTCAAAACTCATTTTGCCATCATCGACTAGAATAATTTCTCCAACCTTTACATCTTTTGGGAAATCTTGGTAAGTCATGTATGCCATTTCTTTGTTTCCTTCGCATGTATTCGTAGTAAAAGTAAAAACATCTCCAGCTTTTAATTGTACACCGTCGCCCATATTTCCAACACGTAATTTAGGACCTTGTAAATCTGCTAAAATAGCAACATTATGACCAAGTTCTGCATTCATTTTACGAATTTCAATAATCGTTTTAATCACATTATCGTAATTGGCATGCGAAAAATTTATTCTAAAAACATTTACACCAGCAATGCTCAACGCTCTTATTTTTTTTGGACTATCGCAAGCAGGACCTAAGGTTGCAACTATTTTTGTTTTTTTGTTTTGTTTCATTTGTTGTTGTTTTATCCATTTATGGATTACAGAATTTGCAATTTATGCAATAATCAAGGTTAAAAAATTAAAATTTCTTTTGATTTTAAATCGTTTGGATTAATCTCATAAGAAGTAATAACTTTATGTATTGTATTTATTTTTTTTATTAAAATTTCTTTTTCTTTTTTACTAAAATCACTTTCAATTTTTATAAAATAATCGACTGTTTTTTCTTCTGGAATTAAAATATAAGTATTCGATATTTCTTCAAATAGACTAAAAACATTTGGATTCACTTTTTTTTCAATCACTTGTTTATTTACAATTAAATTCCAATAGGTATTTGTAAGCATGTTTTCAAATCCAAATACAGGAAATTCGCCATTATCACTAGAAAAGTTTAAACTAAAGTCTTCTTTTTTGAATTGTAAATCAAATGTATTATTTAGATAATAAGCGAATCGATAATCTTCCAAAACGCTTTTAATAGCAATTAGAAAATAGTTGTGTTCAAATTCCGTTTTTAAGAAATGTTTTTTAGCCATTCAAAAAATTTTAGGCTAAATTAAGTATAGTTTTGGAGTTGTGCTAACAATTTTTGCGAAATCGTTTTCGGTAAAAAACACTTGTATTAATAATAATGTTATTATATTTACCGATTAAAACCAATAGTTGGTTATTGGTACAAATACTTAATAATCTTAAATTTTAATTAATGAATTACGGAAAAGAATTTAGAAAATTTGCGACTAAAAAACATGGAATTAGCAGCATGCATTATGACAAAATAGTAAGTAGTGTTACACCATATATTATCGAAGAGCGTCAGCTAAATATGACACAAATGGATGTATTTTCACGTTTAATGATGGATCGTATTATATTTTTAGGAACCGCAGTAGACGATTATGTTGCAAATATCATACAAGCACAATTATTATTTTTAGAAAGTGTAGATGCAAATAAAGATATTTCTATATATATAAATTCTCCAGGAGGAGGCGTATATGCAGGTTTAGGAATTTACGATACCATGCAATTTATAAAGCCAGAAATAAATACGATTTGTACAGGAATGGCAGCGTCTATGGCAGCAGTTTTAATGTGTGCAGGTCAAGAAGGAAAACGTTCTGCATTACCACATTCTCGAATTATGATACACCAACCATTAGGTGGAGCACAAGGACAAGCAAGTGATATTGAGATTACGGCAAGAGAGATATTAAAATTAAAAGATGAATTATATCAAATAATATCAAAACATTCAGGTCAGACGTTTGATAAAGTACAAAAAGATTCCGATCGTGATTATTGGATGAAGGCAGACGAAGCAAAAAAATACGGAATGATTGATGAAGTATTGGTAAGAAAATAGTCCCATTCTAACCTTCTAAAAAGGAAAAAATTATTCGTAGAATGGCGTTTTGAATAAAAAAAGTAAATAATAATTAATATAAAGTACCTTCTACTAGCAATTTTAGCAGAGAAGGATTTAAGATAAGCATGGCAAATAAAGAGGAAATTTTAGAGTGTTCATTTTGTGCACGTAAAAAATCGGAAACAAATTTATTAATAGCAGGTTTAGATGCACATATTTGTGATAGATGTATCGAACAAGCACATGGTATTGTTTTGGAAGAGGTTCTTTCTGGAGAAGCAGAAACTAAAGGATTATCTGCGGAGTTGGTATTGCGAATTCCAAAAGAAATTAAAGCCTTTTTAGATGAATATGTTATTGGACAAGAGCAAACTAAAAAAGTAATGTCAGTAGCAGTTTACAATCATTATAAAAGATTGTTACAAGTTCCAACAGAAGACGAAGAAGATATAGAATTAGAGAAAAGTAATATCATTATGGTTGGAGAAACAGGAACTGGAAAAACCTTAGTAGTAAAAACCATTGCAAGAATGTTAAATGTGCCTTTTGCAATCGTAGATGCTACGGTTTTAACAGAAGCAGGTTATGTAGGGGAAGATGTAGAAACCATATTAACACGTTTATTACAAGCAGCCGATTACGATGTAAAAAAAGCAGAAAAAGGAATCGTATTTATCGATGAAATTGATAAAATTGCACGTAAATCAGCAAATCCATCCATAACAAGAGATGTATCTGGAGAAGGCGTACAACAAGCCTTACTAAAATTATTAGAAGGAACAGTTGTTAATGTACCGCCAAAAGGAGGAAGAAAGCATCCAGATCAAAAATTCACACAAGTAAATACGCAAAATATTTTATTTATTGCAGGAGGAGCTTTTGATGGTATAGAACGAATTATCGGACAGCGATTAAATATGCAAGCCGTTGGATATTCTGCATCTTTATCCGATGACAAAGTAGATACCGAAAATTTATTGCAATACGTTATACCAAAAGACATTAGAGACTTTGGGTTAATACCAGAGATTGTTGGTCGTTTGCCAGTACTTACTTATATGTATCCTTTAGATGCAAAAACTTTACGATCTATTTTAACAGAACCAAAAAATTCGCTTATAAAACAATACACCAAATTGTTTGCAATGGATGGCGTTACATTAAAAGTAGATGAAAAAGCATTGCAGTTTATGGTAGAAAAAGCATTAGAATATAAATTAGGAGCACGAGGATTGCGTTCGCTTTGTGAAGCTATTTTAACCGATGCTATGTACGAATTACCAGGGACAGATGTTGCCGAATTGAAAGTAACGAGAAAATATGCAGAAGATAAATTGACACAAAAGAAAATGAAAAAATTGAAAGCGGTTTCTTAATGTTATTCTAAATTCAGAATTGTGCTGCTAGAATTATATAGAAGTAAAATTTTTAAATTAAAAATATAATTTTGAGGTCACAAATTGTGACCTCTTTTTTTTCAAAATAATATAAAACTTTCTGAATCTCTACGTAACTTTGTGTATCTCTATGAAACAATTATCTTTGTAAAACAATCCAAATAAATGATAAACAGAACCACCATAGATCAAGTATTTGAAGCCGCTCGTTTAGAAGAGGTTATTGGAGAGTTCGTACATTTAAAAAAAGCAGGAAGTAACTTTAAAGGGTTGAGTCCATTTGTAGACGAAAAAACGCCATCCTTTATGGTTTCTCCAGTAAAGCAAATATGGAAAGATTTTAGTACAGGAAAAGGCGGAAATGTCATTTCTTTTTTAATGGAACACGAGCATTATTCGTATCCAGAAGCAATACGATATTTGGCAAAAAAATACAATATCGAAATTGAAGAAACCGAACAGACAGATGAGCAAAAACAACAACAATCCGCAAGAGAAAGTATGTATTTGGTATCCGAATATGCCAAGGATTATTTTCATAAAGTATTATTAGAAAATCCAAAAGGAAAAGCCATTGGATTGTCTTATTTTAAAGAAAGAGGATTTACCGATGAGACCATCAAAAAGTTTGAACTAGGATATGCATTAGACGAATGGTCTGCCTTTACCGATGAAGCACTAAAGAACAAATATAGTTTGGAGTTTTTAGAAAAAACAGGATTGACCATTGTAAAAGCAACCAAGCAGTTTGACCGATTTAAAGGACGTGTATTGTTTCCAATACACTCCATGTCTGGACGTGTATTAGGCTTTGGAGGACGAATTTTAAAAACCGACAAAAAAGCAGCAAAATATCTCAATTCGCCAGAAAGTGAAATCTACCATAAAAGTAAAATTTTATATGGAATTTATCATGCAAAACAAGCCATAGCAAAAGAAGATAATTGTTATTTGGTAGAAGGATATACAGACGTAATATCTTTTGATCAAAATGGCGTACATAATACCGTAGCATCCTCAGGAACGGCATTAACAGCAGACCAAATACGATTAGTAAGTAGATTAACCAATAATATAACCGTACTTTTTGATGGCGATGCAGCAGGAATAAGAGCATCGATTCGAGGAATAGATTTAATCTTAGAACAAGGCATGAACGTAAAAGTTGTGGCTTTTCCAGATGGCGAAGATCCAGATAGTTTTGCCAAAAGTGTTTCTACCGAAGAATTAAAAACGTACTTGACCGAAAATGCACAAGATTTCATACAATTTAAAGTCTCGTTATTACTAAAAGATGCAGCAAATGATCCAGTAAAAAAAGCAGGATTAATACGAGAAATAGTACAAAGTATAGCAAAAATACCAAGCGCAATTCAACGAGAAGTGTATGTACAAGAATGTGCAACCATTATGCAAATATCCGAAAAAGTATTGTTTGGAGAATTGGCACAAATACGAAATAAAAATGAGCGTGATGAAGGTAAAAGAACACAAATAAAACCTTTAGAAGTAGTAAAAGAACAACCAAAATTAGCTAAAGTAAATCAGTTAAATATATTAGAAAAACACATCATAGAAATATTATTATTGTATGGAAATAAAAAAACTGACTTTGTAGATTATGTAGATGAAGAAAACGAAGAAGGAGAATTTATAGTAGTAAAAAAAATATTTTCAAATACCGTATCCAAAGAAATATTTTTGCATCTCCAAGACGATGAAATAGAATTTACAAACGATATATTCAAAGTAATTTATGCAGAAATAATACCACAATTAAACCAAGACGAACGAATTTCTATAGAACAATTAATAAATCACGAAAATCCAAATATTAGCATGACCGTAAGTGATTTATTGATGAATGATGAACAATATATTTTAAGCGATTGGGAAAGCAAACACATTATGGTAAAAACCAAAGAAAAGCAATTATCTAAGTTAGTAATGGATGCAGTATATAATATAAGACGTGTTTTAATCGAACAAAAAATAGAAGAAATAAAAAATAGTATTCTAAATTCAGAAAATCGACATTCCGATTTAGAGTTGGTAAAAAATTATACCGATTTAAAAAAATTACTTTTTGATAAATTAGCACGAGTTGTTTAAAATTTGAATAACTCATACCGTGATTTTTCCGAAGTGTCAGGAATCATGGGGTGAGTGTAAAAGGTGGATATAATTATTAAAAATGAATATAAAAATTGCTGTTTATACATTTGTTTTGATTTCTATTTTTTCTTGTAAAAAAGAGAAAGAATATGTTTTTACAGAAGAGGAAGCAT
>JALSLK010000086.1 GCA_026988355.1 Flavobacteriaceae bacterium | reverse complement strand
TTAATTTCCAAGCGGAACGAAATGCTGGTATTTCTTCTAATACAGGCACTGTTTCTGAAGAACTCCTTGAGTATGTAAAAGTTGTAGTTTTATTTAAAGTTTCTTCAACAACATCAAAAGTATATATAAAACCATTTGTATCTGTAATTTTAAAATAATCAATTACTGTTGGATAGGAAGAATTTGATGATAAATTCTCATAAAAAACTTCAATATTAAGTTTAGAATCATCTCCAATAATTTTTGGTACTAGTATACCATTCTTTTTAAAAAAAGCAAATCTACCAGTATTTCCAAAAAAATTAAACTGATATATATCTCGTTGATAATCTAATTTTGGAGACACACCACTAACACCAATACCTGTAGCCCATAAAACATTATAATAATACTCTCTAATTTTATAAGCATCTGAATGATTAGTCAAAATATCAGTCTCCATATTATAGGAACTATCATCCCAATTAAATACATTATAAAAATCATTATCATCGTAATTTATTCCAATGTAATTCCTTTCGCCAATTTCATAATTTGAAGTACGAATATCATCTGGAATACCAACTACAGAACCCACCTGTATCTAGTGCCCATCCTTTACCAACCCAACTAGATTGTTCGTCTACTCTGATTCCAGAAACTTGATATTTTAATGCAAGATTATAATTTAATCCATTACTATTTTTACTAAATAAAGGAATTTCAATATTTGGTAATCCAGTATATTGGCTTAAATTGACTTCTTCAAATTTCATTAATTGAGAAACTGTTGGCGAAGGTCTAATAATTTCGGGTAAAGTGAAATTATTAGTATTATTATTTTGACTTAAAATAGTCTTTATTGAAAGTAAACAGAATAATACAAAAATAAAGGATCTTTTAATTATTTGAATACAAAATTCATAATTTTTCATAGAAATATGGATTAAATATGTTAATTTTTTTAATTGGATTTATTCTACAGCACTAGTTTTTTGACCAAAAACACTAATAACCGAAAATAATATCCCTAAGGATAGAAGTAGTTGCTTTTTCATAATAATTTTATTGTTTTATTGTTACAAATATAATAAATTTTTTTAAATGGTAATAATTTAGATGTCACATTTCTTTATTTTTCTTTTTTTAATAAATATTTTATGAATATGTAAAGTAGTATAATACAGCCTATTCCTCTTTTATTCTTTTTGGTTATTTCTTGTAAATATAAGATTTTGCAAACTTAGGTTGGTATAATACCTAAAAAGGAAATATAACCAGTGCACAAGTTTTAGTCACTTTAAATTATTAAAAATCAATACACAAATAGTTTTACTGTTAGTTCGAATACAAAAAGGTTTATGTAAAACTACATAAACCTTTTGTTTTTTTAGTCTGATGGCTTGTTTTAACAACAAATATTAAACCGCTTTTTTAGAATTCTACAAATTTTGAGACTGTTTCAAAAAAAAGCCGAAGCTTTAAGCTTCGGCTAACTCTATAAGTACGAGTGGAGAGACTCGAACTCTCACACCTTGCGGCACTAGATCCTAAGTCTAGCGTGTCTACCAATTCCACCACACTCGCATTTTATAAGTCTACCTTTTCAATACCAAAACTTTAGTATGAAACTGCCACACTCATAAATATAAGACTGCAAATATACTAATAAGTTCAAAACTGCAAAGATTTAAACTTTATTTTTACTAATTTTGAACATCTTTTTTATTAAGGTATTAAAAAAATAAATAATACATTAAAAATAAAGTAGTTAGAATCTAAAAACAAACAAATGAATACAATTAAAACATACGTTCAAGAAAATAAAGATCGATTTATAAAAGAATTAATAGCGCTTTTAAAAATACCATCCGTAAGTGCAGATAAAAACTATAAAGAAGCAGTATTAAAAACAGCAGAAGCAGTAAAAATAGCGCTAGAAAAAGCAGGATGTGACAACGTAGAAATATGCGAAACACCAGGGTATCCAGTGGTATATGCTGAAAAAATAATAGACACGAAATTACCAACAGTCTTGGTCTATGGACATTACGATGTACAACCAGCAGATCCAATAGAATTATGGACATCACCACCATTTGAACCTGTAATTAAAAAAACAGAAATACATCCAGAAGGAGCTATATTTGCAAGAGGAGCCTGTGACGATAAAGGACAAATGTACATGCACGTAAAAGCATTTGAGTATATGATTCAAAATAACAACCTACCATGTAACGTGAAATTTATGATAGAAGGAGAAGAAGAAATAGGATCGCCAAGTTTAGAATGGTTTGTAAAACGAAATCACGAAAAATTAAAAAATGATGTAATATTAATTTCCGATACAGGAATGATAAGCAATACACAACCATCCATAACAACAGGATTACGAGGATTAAGTTATGTAGAAGTAGAAGTAACAGGACCAAATCGCGATTTGCATTCTGGTTTATATGGAGGAGCAGTAGCAAATCCAATAAACATATTAACCAAAATGATAGCATCCTTACACGATGAAAATAACCACATAACCATACCACAATTTTACGATAAAGTACTCGAATTAACCAACAAAGAAAGAGCAGAAATGGCAAAAGCACCATTTTCACTAGAAGCATATAAAAAAGCCTTAGATATCGAAGAAGTATATGGAGAAAAAGGATATACAACTAATGAGAGAAACTCCATAAGACCAACATTAGATGTAAACGGAATTTGGGGAGGATACACAGGCGAAGGAGCAAAAACAGTAATAGCATCTAAAGCATACGCAAAAATATCGATGCGATTAGTGCCAAACCAAACGCCAGAAGAAATAACAGCATTATTTCAAAAACATTTCGAAAATATAGCACCAAAAGCTGTAAAAGTAAAAGTAAATCCTCATCATGGTGGATTTCCTTATGTAACACCAATAGATAATATAGCATATAAAGCAGCAAACAAAGCATATACCGAAACATTCGGAAAAGCAGCAATACCACAAAGAAGCGGAGGAAGTATACCAATAGTCGCACTCTTTGAAAACGAACTAAAAAGCAAATCAATATTAATGGGATTTGGATTAGATAGTGATGCAATACATTCGCCAAACGAACATTTTGGAATATTTAACTACCTAAAAGGAATCGAAACAATACCTTTATTTTATAAGTATTTTGCAGAAATGAGTTAAAAAAGAGAGCCCTTTTTTAAAGGAACATTTTTCAATTAGTTACAAATGTGTCGTATTACACACGTATTAGAGAGATAACCTTTTGCTATTAAGAGAATAAACAAACAACAATACACTATATAATTAAAAAAACAATTGGCAAATAGCGTATGAAGTACTATATTTGCAAACTTGAAAAAATAAATAAGATTAAAAAAAAATAAATCATGCAGAACAAAGGAGTAGTTAAACTATTTGCCATAATATTTGGATTAATATGTTTATACCAACTATCATTTACTTGGGTAGCAAAAAATATTGAAAAAAAAGCAAGTAAAATTACAGATGTAAAAGAAAAAAAGACATTTTTAGATTCGTTAAAAGTAAATTACATAACAACCAATTATACTTATAATGAAATAAAAGATAGAGCAATAAATCTTGGACTTGATCTTAAAGGTGGAATAAATGCAACTCTAGAAGTATCTGTAAAAGATATATTAATAGGATTAGCGAACAAATCAAAAGAACCTGTATTTAATAAAGCATTAGCAAAAGCAAGCGAAATGCAAAAAAACACAAGAGACCCATACTTTGATTTATTTGTAAAAGCATTTAAAGAAATAAGTAACGGTACCATAAAATTAGGAGATCCGAAAATATTCGGAACAAAATCTTTAAAAGATCAGATTAGACGAACAATGTCCGATGATGAAGTAGCACCTATTTTAAGAACGCAAGTAGATGCATCTATAGGAACAGCATTTAAAGTCTTACGTAATCGTATAGACCGTTTTGGAGTAACACAACCAAACATACAACGAATAGGAAAAACAGGACGTATCTTAATAGAGTTACCAGGAGCAAAAGACATAGATCGTGTTAAAACATTACTAACAGGAACGGCAAATTTAGAGTTTTGGGAAGTATTTACAAACCAAGAACTATTCGGTTTTTTAATACAAGCAAATCAAAAGTTAGCAACCATAATAAAACCAGAAGAAATAACCCAAGCCAAAGATACTATAAAAGGAAATGAAGCAGACGATCTCTTAGATGGTAAAAAAGACGAAGAAACAACCAAAGCACAAAATCCTTTATTTTCAATATTGGCAATAAATCAACAACAAGCAAGTCCAATTTTAGGGTCTACAACAATAGAAAATGCTAAAATTGTAGATACGTATTTAAGAAAAAAAGAAGTAAGAGCTTTATTACCATCCGAATTGCGATATGCGAAATTTGTTTGGGATGTCCCAGAAAAAAATAAAAATGTAGTTAATTTATATGCTTTAAAATCAAATAGAAATGGAGAAGCTCCAATACATGGCGATGTAATTTCAAGTGCAAGTCAAGGCTTCTCACAATTTACTACTAATCCTGAGATTAATATGACCATGAAAGGTGCAGCAACTAAGAAATGGGCAAAAATGACCGAAAATAATATTGGGAAATTTGTAGCTGTAGTATTAGACAATTCGGTATATACCGCACCAAGAGTAAACGGTAAAATACCAAACGGAAAAACAGCCATTACAGGACAATTTACAATAGAAGAAGCAAAGGATGTTGCCAATGCATTACAATCAGGAAAATTACCAGCAGCAGCACACATAATTCAATCTGAAATAGTAGGGCCATCTTTAGGACAAGAAGCAATAGATAGTGGCGTAATGTCTTTTATATTAGCATTGGCTTTAATTTTATTATGGATGATATTTTACTACGGAAAAGCAGGAATATTTACAGATATTGCGCTAATAGTAAACATGTTATTCATCTTTGGAGTACTAACAGCATTTGGAGCAGTATTAACTTTACCAGGAATTGCAGGTATCGTATTAACCATAGGTATGGCAGTTGATGCAAATGTACTTATATACGAAAGAATAAAAGAAGAATTAGAAGGAGGTAAAGGATTAAAAACCGCAGTAGCAGATGGATATAAAGCATCATTACCATCTATATTAGATGCAAACATTACCACTTTTTTAACAGGAATTATTCTTTTTGTATTTGGATCAGGACCAATAAAAGGTTTTGCATACACATTAATGGTAGGTATCGGAACATCTTTGTTTTCTGCAATATTCATATCCCGATTATTTGTAGATTGGTATATTAATAAAGGAAAAGAATTAACATTCAATACCAATATCACAAAAGGTTGGTTTCAAAACATAAACATCGACTTTTTAAAGAAAAGAAAAATGGCATTCCTAATATCAGGAGCTTTATTACTAGCAGGATTAGGATCGTTACTTACACAAGGTTTAAATTATGGAGTAGATTTTACGGGAGGAAGAACGTATACGGTACGTTTTGCGCAACCAGTTAATGCTGCTGAAGTAGCAGCAACATTAAAGGAGGCATTTGATGGATCTTTGCCAAACGTAACAACTTATGGAGGAGAAAAACAATTAAAAATAACAACCAAATATAAAATTGACGATACAGGAAATACAGTAGATGATGAAATTCAAACCCTCTTATTTGATAATTTAAAAAACTTATTGCCAGACGGAACAGAATACAAAAACTTTAAAGTAGGATCGCAACTACAAACAGTAGGTGTTATGGAATCAGTGCAAGTAGGACCAACAATTGCAGATGATATTAAACAAGATGCAGTGTGGGCAGTATTAGGATCACTATTAGTAGTCTTTTTGTATATTCTATTTCGTTTTAGAAAATGGCAATTTAGTTTAGGAGCAGTAGCAGCAGTATTCCATGATGTATTAATCGTACTAGGAATATTCTCATTATTATACAAATTTTTACCATTCGAGGAAATTAATCAATCTTTTATAGCAGCAATACTTACCGTAGTAGGATATTCGTTGAACGATACCGTAGTAATATTTGATAGAATTAGAGAATATGCAAACGATCATCAAGATTGGATGTTTAGTAAAGTGGTAAATAGAGCATTAAGTAGTACATTAGGACGAACCATAAATACCTCCTTAACTACCTTAGTAACCTTATTAGCAATATTCTTATTTGGAGGAGATTCTATAAAAGGATTTATGTTTGCAATGATAATAGGTGTATTGGTAGGAACTTATTCCTCTTTATTTATAGCAACACCAATTATGTTTAATACCATAATGAAAGGTAAGAAAAAATTAACAAAAGAAGTTGCAAAAAAGTAACAAAACAAAACAAAATGATACAAGAACCTTTCAGAATAATACCTGAAAGGTTTTGTGTTTAAAAGTTAATAACCTAAAGGGAATGAAAAATGAGTATTATAAAACTACATGATAAATACTTTAAACCATATTTAAGCAAAGAGAAATTAGCGAAAGTAGTTGCGTATTTAGCAAAAGAAATAGCCTTAGATTTAGAAAAAGGAGAGGTGCCAATTTTTGTAGGTATCTTAAATGGATCGTTTATGTTTGCAGCAGATTTTATTAGAGAATATGAAGGCGATTGTGAAGTGAGTTTTGTAAAATTAGCATCCTACCAAGGAACAAAATCTGCAGGAAAAGTAAAACAACTCGTAGGAATAAATGAAGATTTAAAAGGACGAACCGTTATAATTTTAGAAGATATTATCGATACAGGAAATACACTAGTAGAAATTTATGATATCTTTAGAGACAAACAATTAAAACAATTAAAAATAGCAACTTTGTTTTTTAAACCAGACGTATTCCGTAAAGGACTACCTATAGATTATATTGGAATGTCAATTCCAGATAAATTTATTGTAGGTTATGGATTAGATTACGATGGTTTAGGAAGAAATTTAGCAGCAATTTACCAATTAACAACACACAAAATGACAAACATTGTATTATTTGGACCTCCAGGAGCAGGAAAAGGAACACAAGCAACAAAACTAAAAGACAAATATGATTTAATACATATTTCAACAGGAGATGTCTTCCGTTTTAATATAAAAAACAATACAGAATTAGGAGTCTTAGCAAAATCTTTTATGGATAAAGGAAATTTAGTTCCAGATGAAGTAACCATAAATATACTAAAAGCAGAAGTTGAAAAAAACACAAATGCTAAAGGGTTTATATTTGATGGGTTTCCAAGAACAGAATCACAAGCAAAAGCATTAGATCTGTTTTTAGCAGAAAAAGGAGAAGAAATAAACGGTATGGTAGCCTTAGAAGTCCCAGAAGATTTATTAGTAGCAAGGTTATTAAAAAGAGGAGAAACAAGTGGTAGACCAGACGACCAAGACGAAACGAAAATTAGAAATCGTTTTAACGAATACGAAACAAAAACAGCCATTTTAAAAGATTATTATAAAACACAAGACAAATATTATGGTATAAATGGCGTAGGAAGTATTGATGAAATTACAGACAGACTTTGTGCCGTTTTAGATACATTATAAGTTTAATAAAGTCTGAATAATCCGAAAAGGACTTAAAACAGAAGTAGGGGAAAATTAAAATTATTTAAAATTATGAAAAAAGTATTATTTTTATTTGCAATTATTATATCAAGTTGCACAGTATTTGTTAGTTGCTCTAGCGATAATGACGAAGATGCTGTTAATCTATGTGAAGATGGCATTCAAAATGGATCCGAAACAGGTATTGATTGTGGTGGAGATTGTCAATCTTGCGAAGACGCATATTTATGTAATGCTACAAATAGCGAGTTGTTTTATCCTTTTGATATTATCGAAAAATGGACAATGCCAGCAACTACGAATTTAGGTACAGGAACCTATACTTATACTTATGTTGGAACAGAAGATATTAATTCGCAAACATATTATAAAATGAACGTGAATCAAGGTCTTAGTGGATGGGATTACTTTTTACATTATCGTATTAATTCCGAAGGAGAAGTGTTTAGAAGAAATTCTTATGATGATGAAGATTATTTATTAGTTTCAGATATTAAACCAGTAGGATATGAATGGTTTAGACCACTTGACCCAACGGAAACTTTTAAAATTATTTCTAAAGATGCTTCTTTAGAGACATCTTTATGTACTTATACAGGTTTAATAAAAATTGAGGAACGTCATGATGGAGAATTATGGGCTACATATTATTATAAAAAAGGTCTAGGTTTAGTTTTTGAGAAAACTTACGGTATTTTATCGAGTGCTAGATCCTTGCAAAGTATCGATTTACAATAATAAATATATTAAGGAAGAAGGGAGTTAAAATTACCTTCTTCCTTTTTAAATAAAACCATTGCCTTACAATCTTTGAAACACTAAAATAATGACCGAAGGAAATTTTGTAGATTATATAAAAATACATGCTAAATCTGGTAATGGAGGAAAAGGTTCTGTACATTTACATAGAGAAAAGTATATCGATAAAGGAGGTCCAGATGGTGGAGATGGAGGACGTGGAGGTCATATAATAGTTCGTGCAAATAGAGAAATGTGGACACTCTTTCATCTAAAATTTAAACAACATTTTAGAGCAACCGAAGGCGGAGCAGGAAGCAAAAGTAGATCTACAGGAAAAGACGGACAAGATATCTATATTGATGTGCCATTAGGAACAATAATAAGAGATGGAGAAACACAAGAAATACTATTTGAAATAACAGAGCATGGAGAAGAAATAATCCTGTTAGAAGGAGGTAAAGGAGGTCGAGGAAACTGGCATTTTAAATCATCAACCAATCAAACACCTCGCTATGCACAACCAGGAATAGAAGGACAAGAAGCTTGGTTTCAAATGGAACTTAAAATATTAGCCGACGTTGGTTTGGTAGGATTTCCAAATGCAGGAAAATCCACTTTGTTAGCAACCATAACCTCAGCAAAACCAAAAATAGCAGACTATGCTTTTACCACATTAAAACCCAATTTAGGAATTGTAAAATATCGCGATTTTAGATCTTTTGTAATGGCAGATATTCCAGGAATTATCGAAGGAGCAGCAGAAGGAAAAGGATTAGGACATCGCTTTTTAAGACATATAGAACGAAATTCGACATTGTTATTTTTAATACCAGCAGATAGTGACGATATTCAAAACGAATACGAAATACTATTAAACGAACTGCGAAAACACAATCCAGAATTAATAGATAAACAACGACTTTTAGCAATTTCAAAATCCGATATGTTAGATGAAGAACTTATAGAAGAAATAACTAAAGAATTACCAGAAGATGTAGAACATATATTTATATCATCCGTAGCACAACAAGGAATTACAGAACTAAAAGATAAGCTCTGGGCAATGTTACAGTAGCATTATTGTTTAAGTTTTATGTAGTTTAAAACAGGTATTCCGAAATCCAACATTAAGAATAAAATTTCATGCAAATTTTATATAAAATAATTTGATTATATTATATATCTATATTATATTTGCCGCCAATCTTATAACTATAAATTATTATGAAAAAACACACCTTACTTTTAGGGATACTAATCTCATTATTTTTTGCATGTTCGAGTGATGATGAGGATTCAACTCCAAATAACAATCCAGTTGGAACGTACACACTAACTTCCGCTAAAACTGCCGTACCCATAGATTCAAATGCTAATGGTACTTTTGATGATACAGAACTAATGAATAATGTAGACTGTATACCAAAAATCATTTTAAAAGCCGATAACACTTTCGTAATTGATGACTTTTCTATTTATCAATCAGCCTCTTGGGGTAATGGAAATGTATCCATAGATCCTGTTATTTGTGAACAATATAGTACGTTTAATGGTTCTTATTCCATAACAGATGGAAGTTTAATTTTTACTACTGGCCAAGAGAGTATCATATATACTATTTCAGAAAATAAAATAACTCGTACAGGACAAGAAAGTTATTTTACATCTTCTACGGCTTCTAATCCTAGTACAATAAGTGTTACCTATACGTATACTAAATAATAATACACCAAAAATATATTTTAAAAGCAGTGAATTTTTCACTGCTTTTTTTATATCTAAATTTCTAAACTAAAAAATCTATTACCAAAATAATACCAATTTAATTTCAAATCTATTTAGCGTATTTTGATGTTGAGTTGGTATTATAACCGTAGTAAAGGCTATGCTTACAACTTTAAGATGGTATACTAAAAAAAACATGTTTATTTTTTTGGCGCATACTAAAATCAAATTGATATAATTTTTACTATAAAAGTATAAATTAACTTCATTATTATTTTACTATATTTATCCAAAGCAATAAAGCAATGGATAACTACGGATATTTATCAATATTACCACCAGTAATAGCAATCATACTAGCCTTACGAACAAAACAAGTATATATCGCCTTATTGTTTGGAATTTGGTCTGCATGGATTGTTATGAACGATGGAAATATTCTACAAGGAACAATAGCAGCTATTGAAGGTATGGTAAATGTATTTAAATCGGAAAGTAACACAAGAACCATCATGTTTAGTGCTTTAGTAGGCGCATTATTGCTATTTATACAATACTCAAAAGGAGTAGAAGGTTTTGTAAATAGAATTAATAAATTAATAACATATTTTGAAAACAAACAACAAGGTTACAGTCATGTAATAGTACAATTATTAGCCTTAATAACAGGAATTGTCTTATTTGTAGAAACAAGTATTAGTTCGTTAACCGTAGGAACCTTATACAGACCTATCTTTGACAAATTAAAAATACCAAGAGAAAAATTAGCATATATTGCCGATTCGAGTTCTGCACCATCCTCTATATTAATTCCGTTTAATGCTTGGGGAGCATTTATTATGGGATTATTACTAACGCAAGGAGTAAAAAATCCGTTTTCGATGTTGTTAGCATCTATAAAATATAATTTTTATCCATTAGTAACACTTCTAATTGTATTTATCGTAATTGTAAGTAAAAAAGATATTGGAGCAATGGCTAAAGCGGAAAAAAGAGTCAAAGAAACAGGTAAAGTCTTAAATGATAATGCAAAACCAATGATTTCGGAAACCATAACATCCTACAAACCAAAAGAAGGAATTAAAGCCAGAGCGTACAATATGGTAGTTCCATTAGCAACGATGGTACTTATGATGCCTATAAGTTTGGTTTATACTGGTTGGAATAATGTGCAAAATTTTGATTCTTTTTCCAATCACGTATTCCAAGCCATCGGAAAAGGTTCTGGTTCATCCTCCGTATTATACGCAGTAATTACTTCTATTGTTGTAGCTATGTTACTATATCGCTTACAAGGAATTATGAAAATGAAAGAAATGGTGGATTTAACCCTAAAAGGAATTAGTGAGTTAATGCCATTAGCACTATTAATGCTACTTGCTTTTGCTATAAGTTCAGCTTGTAAAGAGTTAGGAACAGGTAATTTTATTGCAAATTGGTCTAAAGAATGGCTTTCGCCTGAATTGTTACCAGCATTAGTATTTGTAATTAGTTCTTTCATTGCATTTTCTACAGGAACATCTTGGGGAACATTTGGCATCATGCTAGCAATTGCAATGCCAATGGCAAATGTACATGGAGCAGATTTAACTTTAGTTGTAGCTGCGACACTTGGAGGTGGTGTTTTTGGAGACCATTGTTCGCCCATTTCAGACACATCAATTATTTCGTCAATGGCATCGGCGAGCGATCATATCGATCATGTTAAAACACAATTACCGTATGCCTTAATTGGAGGTGTAATTACGACAATTCTATATTTAATATTAGGATATAACATCTAAATTATGATACAAAAAATCATTTTTATCTTTTCCATTTTATTTTTATACAATTGTAAATCGGTAAAAACTTCTAAAAAAATAACAAAAAACATCGATTTTAATTTCTATAAAAATCAGTTTACTGGAGTTTTGGTATATAATCCGAGAACAAAAGATACCATTGTAAGTTATAATGAAAAAAGGTATTTTACACCTGCAAGTAATACTAAAATTTTTACTTTATTTGCTGCATTAGAAATGTTACCAGACAGTATTCCTGCATTTAAGTATCGTATTAATAAAGATACTATTACAGTTTTAGGAACTGGAGATCCTAGTTTTTTACATCCTTTTTTTGCAGATAGCACTGCTTTAAAAAAGTTTAATAATTATAAAAAAATAGTGCTTATTACAACTAATTTAATAGATGATAAATTTGCTCCTGGTTGGGCTTGGGAAGACTACGATGCGTATTTTAGTCCTGAGCGAAGTGCATTTCCGATGTATGGTAATGTTGTTCGTATTTCTAAAAAGGATAGTTTACAAATTATTCCAGAAATACTATCTAAAAAGGTCTCTCTTACCACAAAAAAGTTTCGTAGAGCTTATCCTAAAAATGAATTTTATTACAAGCCTAGTCGTTCCGAAGAAGTTGAAATTCCCTTAGTAATGGATAGTCTATTAATTTGCAAATTATGGAATGATTTGATTCCAAATAAAGTTACAATTAAAAAATACGTAGCAGAAAAATGGCAAACAGCATATAGTATTCCGTCGGATTCTTTGTATAAACGAATGCTATTTGTAAGCGATAATTTTTTAGCAGAACAAATGTTGATTTTGGCTTCCTCTACGCTTTCAGATACTTTAAATACTGCTAAAGTTAGAGATTATATACTTCAAAATGCATTAAAAGATTTAAAACAGCAACCTAGATGGGTTGATGGTTCTGGTTTGAGTAGATATAATTTATTTACGCCGACTTCTTTCGTTCAAGTATTGGATAAATTATATAAAAACGTTCCTAAAAAACGTTTGTTTCATTTTTTCCCTGTTGGAGGAAAATCTGGTACTTTAAAAAATTGGTACGCTGGAAATCCAAGACCATATATTTTTGCGAAATCAGGTAGTTTAAGTAATAATTATAATTTAAGTGGTTATCTAGTTACCAATAAAGGCGAAACCTTAATTTTTAGTTTTATGAATAACCATTTTAGAAAACCTACTAACGAGATTAAAAAACAAATGCAAATGTTTTTTGAATTGTTGCGAGATACTTATTAAGCCTGCTAAACTAAACCTACCTAAAAATTAAACCATTCTTAAAATTACCTTTTTTAGTTTTTAAATCTATTAGATAACCATTAATTATTGCATGTGTAATTTCTCCATTTTTTTGTAGTAAAAAATTTGGATTATCTCCTTCTAATATGCTAAGTTGTGGAGCTGTAAACCGTGTACTTACCATATTTATTGGAGATGTTGTTTCTCTTTTAAATGGTAATTGCTTTACTTTTATATATGTATAGCCAAGTTGCAGGAGCTTGTAAATATCTAGTTTATTTAATTCCTTTTTATTTTTTAATGTATTTGGATATATTTTTCCGTTTACAATGGTATAGCCAGAAGCGTCCATAGTTTGGTATCCATAATAGGTAGATAAATCGCCTACATCTTTAATGTGACTTATGGTATAAAAATCATTATGGTTTGCATTATCAATTTCGTAATGGTTAATTCCGATATCAAGAATATAATTTTTTCCTAATAAATTATAATTTACTCCTTTAATTTTTACATCAAACAATTTTCGATCGTTTTCTGGTATTTTTTCATATTCTTCTATTGCTATTTTTTTATAATTTCCGTTTGCAATAGTATAGATAGCTGCTAAAATAGATACATAATTTAGCTTTCTTATTTCTTGTTTTTCGGGATCGTTTAAAAAACCTCCAGATTCTATTAAAATGGTACTCGTTCCCCATTTTTGAATATTATCTCCAAAAGCACGAGGTTCAAAATCGTCATTATACCTACCAACTTGTCCTGGTGCATATTTTTGGATAATGGTATTCATAAAAACAATAATACGCATGGCATCTGCTCTTACAGTATTAATTTCTTTTTCGTAATTATATGCTGGTGCCAAATACGATATGGTTGCTGGTTTATCTGTTCTTTCTGCATTATAGTAGGTACTTTGGTCGTGTAGGTTAAATCCAAAGTCTGCTTGTAAACTATCTCGTACTCGTTTTAAAATTTTACTTTCTGGTGCTTGTAAGCGTAATGCATCTCGGTTAATATCTATCCCTAAACGATTTCGTCTTGTGTAGACTTCTGCTCCATCTGGATTTAACATTGGCAAAAAATGCAAGGTTGTATTTTTTAATATTTCTTCCTTTTCCTTTTTAAAATCGGTACCATTTAAAAAATGCAAAATATCAAATATTGCTTGTGTCGCTGTCGATTCGTTTCCGTGCATTTGTGACCATAAAAAAACATTTATTTTTCCTGTACCAATACTTATTAAATGGATGTTTCTTCCTTCAATAGACTCTCCTAATTTTTGAACGGTATATTTTGAATTACGTTTAAGTTTTGTAATTAACGGTTGTATGTCTTTGTATTTTATACGTCTTTTATCTAATGTTGTTTCTTTATACTTATTGTACGAATCGTATAATTTGGTTGTTATTTCTTTTTGTTGACCAACAAGGGTTATACTTATCGATAAAATTAAAAATAGCAGTATGTTTTTCATGTTAATTTTTATTTTGTGGTGTTGGTTTAAAAGAATACTGTTTCGTAGCTTCTTTTACTGCTTTTAAGAATTTTTTTCCTGGATCGACTTTGTATGTTCGATATCCTTTATCTTTTTCTAACCACAATTCATGATTTTCAAAATTGGTATATTCGTAATGTCCAATGACATAATCTATAGCATATTTTTTTGCTAAATAGTTTACCAACCAAATATTAGCTTCTTGTTGTTTTTGTGTTAGCGGATTGCCTTTATTTCCTCCTACATTTTCTATACCTATTGCACAATGGTTTAATCCTATTACATGTCTTGCCATTATTGTTTCTGGCATTAAGCGGTAAATAGTACCATCTTGATCTACCAAAAAATGTGAGGAAACATTAAGACTACTTGCATTTTTAATATCTGGTCTCCAATTTGGTAATTTTTCTTTATAAAATGCTTGAAATGATTTTTTAAGAGTCGGGATATTCGTCCAATGTAAAACAATTATTTTTGGTGTAATTGTTGGTTCTACTTGTTTTAATCCATAATGTGTTTCTAGATATTCTAAAGTAAGTAGTGTTCTATTTTCGTTAAAAATAATTGGTTTATCTACAATTCTATTTTGCGATTGCATACTAAAAGTTAGAAATAAAAGACTAAAGGAAATGAATACGTTCTTCATTTTTTATAATTAAGTTATTATCCAAAGATAATACTTTCTTTTAAAAACTAGAGTTTAATTAAAAAGGCTGTTTACAAAAAGTAAAGAAAAGGTATTTATTTTTGGAACAACAAGCTTATTATTCGCTCTGCATTATACCAAAAATAGATAATAATAAACAAAAGAATTACCATAACAATGCCTCTTTTATTATTTGGTTTTTTTCTTTTATTTAGACGTTTAAAATCCATTATTCTACCGTTACAGATTTTGCTAAATTTCTTGGTTGGTCTACATTTTTTTCTAGCATTACTGCGATATGGTAAGATAATAATTGTAGCGGAATTGTTGTTAATAAAGGTGTTAAGCCTTCTTCTGTTTCTGGTATTTCGATAACGTGATCTGCTATTTCTTTTACGGTAGTATCTCCCTCGGTAACTACTGCTATTATTTTACCATTTCTAGATTTTATTTCTTGTATATTGCTTACAACTTTTTCGTAATGCCCTTTTTTTGTTGCTATCACAACTATTGGCATATTTTCGTCAATTAGTGCAATTGGTCCATGTTTCATTTCTGCAGCTGGATATCCTTCTGCATGAATGTATGAAATTTCTTTTAATTTTAATGCTCCTTCTAATGCTACAGGAAAATTAAATCCTCTTCCTAGATATAAAAAGTTTGTTGCATCTTTATAAATACTTGCAATGTATTTTACTTTATCATTTATATCTAATAGTGCTTTTACTTTATTCGGAATTAATTCCATTTCTTGTAAATACGTATGATATGCTGTTTTGGATAATGTTCCTCTTGCTTCTCCTAATTTCAAAGCAATTAAAGTTAATAATGTTATTTGTGTTGTAAAGGCTTTTGTGGATGCTACGCCTATTTCTGGGCCTGCGTGTGTGTATGCTCCTGCATCTGTTTCTCTTGCGATAGATGAACCTACTACATTACATACTCCAAATACAAACGCTCCTTTTTCTTTTGCCATTTTTATGGCAGCTAGTGTATCTGCTGTTTCTCCAGATTGTGATATTGCAATTACAATATCGTTTTCTGTAATTATTGGATTTCTGTATCTAAATTCGGAACCATATTCTACTTCTACTGGTATTCTAGCGATATCTTCAAATAAATATTCTGCTACTAAACCTGCATGCCACGATGTTCCACAACCAACTATAATAATACGATTTGCATTTAAAAACCGTTGTATATTATCGTCTATTCCTGACATGCGAATAATTCCTTCGTTAGCCAATAGTCTTCCTCTAAAAGTATCTGTTATTGCTTTTGGTTGTTCGTGAATTTCTTTAAGCATAAAGTGGTCGTAACCTCCTTTTTCGATTTGCTCTAAATTTAGTTTTAATTGTAAAATATTTGCATCTACTAACGAATCGTCTTTTATTTTTCGGATTTTAATGGCTTTTCCTACTTTTAGTATTGCCAGTTCTCCATCTTCTAAATAGATTGCATTTTTCGTATATTCTATAAATGGCGATGCATCGGATGCTACAAAAAATTCTTTATTATTGTCTCCTATTCCAATTGCTATTGGACTTCCTAATTTAGCAACAACAAATTCATTCGGTTTTGTTTTATCAAAAACAACTATTGCAAATGCTCCTACAACTTCATTTAGTGCTATTTGTACTGCTTTTCCTAATTTTACGTCTTTTTGTTTTTTTACTTCTTCAATTAGATTTACTAATACTTCGGTATCTGTATCGCTTTTAAAAGTATATCCTCTATTTATCAATTCTTTTTTTATGGTATCGTAGTTTTCTATAATTCCATTATGTATGATTGCTAAATTTTCGGATTCTGAAAAATGCGGATGTGAGTTTACATCGTTAGGCACACCATGTGTTGCCCACCTTGTATGACCAAAACCTATATTTCCTGTTGTGGTAATATCTGTTTGCACTTTTTTTTCTAGATTAGAAACTTTTCCTTTGGTTTTAGACATTTTTAGGTCTTTACCATCGTATAATATTAGTCCTGCACTATCATAACCTCTATATTCTAGACGTTTTAGTCCATTTATTATTATTGGATACGCATCTCGATAACCTATATAACCTGCAATTCCACACATATATTATTCGTTTATTTCTGTATAGTGTATTTCTAATTTTAATCTTTTATTATAATCTGTATCGGTTTCTACATATCGATTTCCATAAAGTACAACACCTCTTGGATCCCAATTATAATCTTCTATTATAGTATCAATTGTAGTTATTGGTATGTCGGTTGCGTGGTATAGTTTAAGTCCTAATTTGGATGGTGTGGTAAAATCTTCTTTCTTTAAAATTTCGGAAATATAATCGGTAATATTTATTTTATATTTTACTGGATTATCATCTCCATCTTTTTGTAAAAAACCATTTAATCTATCTGGACCTTCGGTCATCATATCTAAAATTTGTGCATTTTCATTTTCATCATTTGTTTCGTCTGGATCTAATTTATAGAGAAACAATCTTGGTGGCACTGTGGTTCCACTAGCATCTTGATCAATATTTAAGATTAAACTTGCTTCGTTTATCAGCCAATTTTTATCTCTTAATTCATCAATATTTATGTTTTGGAATAAATCAATAATTGCCATAGATCCTTGTGCTCCTTGTATGTATATTTTTTTTTCTCCTGCGACTGTATTTGGAAAATCTATAAAATTTTCTACCGTAGAGCCACTATAATCTCTTTCAAAAGCGTTTGTTCGTATTCCTTTATTACTTCCTGCAAATGGAAAAATAAGTGTTTCTTTGGTTCTAACCTTAGATATAACAACATTATTACTATCTGTTTCTGTTTCTGTATTAGTATAATATAATTTTAGACTTGCTTTAGATAAGTCTAAAAACATGGCAGAGCCGTTAATACCTTTTACTTCAATAAAAAAACCTCTAAAGAATGTTAAAAAATCATTTATATTATCGAAATGTGGTCGGTTTGTAATATTAAAAAAAGTATCGTTAATAAGATCTTTATCTAATGGAATTCTAATAAAAGGATTTAAGTCTGTTCTTTTTATAGAATCCATTACTTCAATTGGATTGTAATTATCATCTAACATGGTTCTATCAAAATACAAAACGGTGTCGTTTGCATTTGGTGTAAAGTTTGTCCAAGGATATAATTCGTCTGAAGTATTAAAAACTTCATTGGAATAGTATGTATTCGCTTTTGAAGGATCTAATGGATTTAACAAATTTAAATAGGTTTCTAATCGAGATACTCTTATTTGATAACTAGCATCTGCATCTCCAAAAATGTTATTTAATTTGAATTTTGGTTTTCCTTCTACATTGGCTTCTCTTGTAGCATCATAAGGAATTTCTATATAAGCTGCGTCTAAATTTAGTTCACTTCCCCAATCAATTGTAGAAGAAGGTAATAAAATTTGTGTTGCTATAGATGCTTTTAATAAACCAAATTCATTGGTTTTATATATTCCAAACGTTATTGGTGTATTAAAAACTCCCGATGCTAAAAAGCGAATATTATCCACTCTTGAGGCTTCTATATTTTTAGAATATGAGATTAAATCTACATCTATTTTTTTTGTATTAAACACACCATTATCAACAAGTTTTCCGCCAACGTTTTCAAAATCTTTTTCGCAAGAAATAGTGCTTATAAAAAGAAATAATACAATAGAAAGGTACTTTAAAAAAGTTACAATTTTAGTAGTCATAGGTAAAATAAAAAATAATTTGTTTCTTTAAATTTGATTTTGATAAAAATCCATATATGTTTCGACAAACTCCTCTTCGGATTGGTATTCAAGAATAGGTTTATCTATATTACTTAAAAAAGAGGTTACTTCGTCTGATAATGTTTCACTACCTTTAATAATTGCATCGGCATTTTCGATTGCAATTTTTGAAAGATTGTCATAGGTTGGTTTTTCTAAAACAGTCAATTTATTTTTTTCAATACCATCAAAATCAATCTTATTTATCAAATCGCTATTTAATTCGCCTTTATAAGGTTCGTTATAAACGGAAAGAACAACTTTACTATCGGTAAATAGAGAGTCATTTTTAAAATATTCTTTTAAGTATAATGGTACAAGTGCAGCCATCCATCCATGAATATGGATAATATCTGGCGACCAATTTAATTTTTTTACGGTTTCAATGACTCCCTTCGCAAAGAAAATAGCACGTTCGTCATTGTCTTCAAATAAACTTTCATCTTCGTTAGTAAAGGTTGCTTTTCGTTTAAAATATTCGTCATTATCTATAAAGTATACTTGCATTCTTTCTTTAGGAATAGATGCTACTTTAATTATTAAAGGCATATCTATATCGTTAATTATTAAATTCATACCAGATAACCGAATTACTTCGTGTAATTGATGTCTACGTTCGTTTATTAATCCAAAACGAGGCATAAATACTCTAATTTGTGCACCCTTTTGATTCATTTTTCTTGCCACTTCAAAGCTCATTTTAGAAGTTTTTGTCTCTGGTAAATAAGGCATCATTTCTGATGAAATATATAATATTTTTTTATCTTTCATTTTGCTTGTTTACTAATTTAATTTAGAAGGATGGCGTTTTATACAATTTATAATGGTATTGTCTTTAATATTATACCTTTGTTAATATTGATAACATCGGCAAAAATACGAAATTTTGTATTAAATTCACTTTAAAATAGTAAGTTTACACCCTTTTAACTACTAATTAACATTTGTAATGCAAGTATTTGAATCTATTTTGTCCATACAAAAACACCTATTTCCTTTTTGTAAAGAGAAATCAATTGCCTTTGTTCCTACAATGGGTGCTTTACACGAAGGACATTTATCTTTAATTAAAAAAGCGAAAAAAGAAAATGATTTGGTTGTTGTTAGTATATTTATTAATCCTACTCAATTTGATAATGATGCAGATTTAATTAAATATCCAAGAACTATAGATGCGGATTTAGATTTATTAAAAAAAGTAGATTGTGATATCGTTTTTATACCTACCGTAGAAGAAATATATGCTAAAAATATAAATTCCCAACATTTTAATTTTGGTGGTATTGAGCATGAAATGGAAGGAAAGTTTAGAGATGGTCATTTTGATGGTGTTGGTACAATTGTAAAACGATTATTTGAAATCGTAAAGCCAAATACTGCTTATTTTGGCGAAAAGGACTTCCAACAATTACAAATCATTAAAAAATTAGTTGCAATAGAACGTTTGCCAATAAAAGTAGTTGGTTGTGCAATTTTTAGAGAAAAAGATGGTTTAGCAATGAGTTCTAGAAATACGAGATTAACTTCAGAATATAGAGATGCTGCTCCTTTTATTTATAAAATATTAAAAAAAGCAAAGAAAAAATTTCTTACAAAAAGTGCTAAAAAAGTAAGTAAATGGGTAAAAAAGAAATTTAAAAAACATCCTATTTTAAAATTAGAATATTTTGTAATTGCCGATGAAGAAACTTTAAAAGAAGTCCTAAAAAAGAAAAAAAACAAAGATTATAGAGCCTTCTTGGCAGTTTTTGCTGGAGAAATTAGACTAATTGATAATCTGAGTTTATAAAAAAGTAGTAATTTTGTACCATGCAAGTAACCGTAGTAAAATCGAAAATACATAGAGTTAGAGTAACAGGCGCTGATCTTAACTATATTGGAAGTATTACCATTGATGAAGATTTAATGGATGCCGCTAATATTATTGAAGGCGAAAAAATATTGATTGTAAATAATGATAACGGTGCTCGTTTAGAAACGTATGTAATTCCTGGACCTAGAAAAAGTGGAGAGATTACATTAAATGGTGCTGCTTCAAGATTAGTTGCTGTTGGAGATATTTTAATATTAATAACCTTCGCAATCTTAGATTTTGAAGAAGCAAAAAAATTTAAACCTTCTCTTGTTTTTCCTAACGAAAAAAACTTACTTACTTAAATTTTGAATAAAAAAATAAAAAAAATCTTGCTAATCCTTATTCCAGTTGTTATTGGATTTACTCTAATTGGATTTTATTTTAAAAAATTTACGCCAGAACAAATTGATAAAATTGCATACAATTTTAAAAACGCAAATTATCTTTGGATAATTCTATCTTTGTTTTTTGCTGTATTAAGTCATTTGTCTAGAGCGTATCGTTGGCAATTTTTATTAAAACCTTTGGGATATAAACCCAAATATATGAATAGCGTTTTAGCGGTATTAATTGCTTATTTTTTTAATTTAGTAATTCCGAGATCTGGAGAATTAGCTAGAGCAACGACACTAAATAAATACGATGCTATTCCTTTTGAAAAAGCTTTTGGAACGGTAGTTACCGAACGAATAGTAGATTTATTAATGCTTTTACTAATTATTATTATTGCTTTTTTTTTACAGGCAGACTTAATTGAGAGTTTCTTATTTAGAGACGGTTTTAATCCTCTTAATAAAATTATTTATTTGGTTGCTTTTTTAGGATTTGGATTTCTTTTTTATCGTTTTATTAAAGTGTCTAAAAATACTTTTGCACTTAAAATTAAAAATTTTATTGACGGTTTAAAAGATGGTGTTTTTAGCATATTAAAGATGGAGAATAAATGGCAATTTATTGCACATTCTTTTTTTATTTGGGCAATGTATTTGTTGATGTTTTATGTTGCTTCTTTTGCTTTACCTGAAACAGCAAACTTATCTATTAATGCTGTTGTTGTTGGTTTTGTAGCTGGAACATTTGCAATGATATTTTTTCCTGGTGGTCTTGGCGGTTATCCCGTTTTTGTTGCTTCTGCACTGAGCCTTTATGCGATTCCCGAAGAAGCTGGTACTTCTATCGGTTTATTAATTTGGACCTCTCAAACCATAATGATTTTACTTTTAGGAGCATTCGCTTTTGTTATTTTACCGATTTATAATAAAAAGTAATTCTATTCTCGATTAATAATTTGGTTTACCGTTTTAAAAAAATAGTCTATTAGAAGTTGTTTGTTGAAAAACGAACTCGTAAGTTATACCAACTCAACATCAAAATACGCTATAAATATTTTAAATTTATTTAGCGCATTTCAAAATTGAATTGGTTTTACTCGAATTGGAAAAAACGCATCAAATTATGAGGAGAAATAAATATAATTCTTGTACGAAGTTTAGATACAGGTTTTTTTATTTACTTTTGTTTTATAAATCCACCATTTTGAATTTTTATAGCAACGGAAAATTACTCATTACTTCGGAATATCTTGTTTTAGATGGTGCTAAATCACTTGCTTTACCTACAAAATTCGGTCAGAATTTGTGTATTAAAATTTCAGATACTTGTAATCGTATTTTAACGTGGAATAGTATAGATAATAACGGAACAAAGTGGTTTTCTTGTAAAATGAATACTTTATCGTTTGCTGTTGTTTCATCTTCGGATAAAAAAATAGCACTAACGCTACAACAAATCTTGTTAGAAGTAAAAAAAGTTAATCCAAAATTTTTACAATTTGATTATAATATTAATGTTACGACAAACCTTACTTTTAATAAAAATTGGGGACTTGGAACTTCTTCTACTTTAATTAATAATATTGCAAATTGGGGAAATATTAATGCTTTTGATTTGCAATTTAAAATTTTTGGCGGTTCTGCTTACGATATTGCTTGTGCACAAAACAATCATCCTATTTTATATCAATTAGATACTAAAAATCCTAAAGCTAAAAAAATTGATTTTAATCCGTTATTTAAAGAGCAACTTTATTTTGTTTATTTGAATAAAAAACAAAATAGTAGGAATGCTATTGAAAAATATAAAAAATACAATACTAATGCGAAAAAACCAATTACAGAAATTTCAAATATTACGAACCAAATTAGCATAGAAAAATCTTTAATAAATTTTGAAAAACTATTAAAAGAGCATGAAAATATAATTGCAAAAGTTATTGACATGCAACCAATTCAAAAAACTTTATTTAAAGATTATTTCGGACAAATTAAAAGTTTAGGTGCTTGGGGAGGAGATTTTATTTTAGCAACTGGAAATAAAGATACGGTTCATTATTTCAAAAATAAAGGGTTCGAAACTGTTATTCCGTATTCAAAAATTATTTTATAAATCCATGCTGTATTAAAATAGAAACCCATCAATCTTGCGATTGATGGGAAAATTGCTATGAAAAAGAAAAAGTGTTAAACTCCTAAGAGTTCAACGGTGCAAATATATACTATTTTAGTATATATCTGATAATAATTTAAAAATTTATTTCTTTTTTTGTCAAAAGTTTAACATATTCTTAATATTACAGTAAAAAACTTAACTAATTTCTTGACCGTCAGCTATGTTTTTTTTATCAGGTTCTATAAAAGAGAGCATTCCTTTTTTGGTTTCGGTCATTAAAATCATACCATTACTTTCTACTCCTCTTATTTTTCTTGGTGCTAAATTGGTTAATACTGCTACTTTTTGACCAATAACTTCGTCTACCGTAAAACTTTCTGCTATTCCGCTTACGATAGTTCTAATATCGATACCAACATTTACTTTTAATTTTAGTAACTTTTTGGTTTTAGCAATTTTTTCTGCTTCTAAAATAGTCCCTATTCGAATATCTAATTTGGTAAAATCTTCAAAATCGATGATTTCTTTTTGTGGTTCTAATATTTTATTTGCATGTTCATTTGCAATTTTCGTAGCTTCTAATTTATCTAATTGTTTTTGAATTGTTACATCTTCGATTTTAGAAAATAATAATTCTGCTTTCCCTATTTTATGATTTGGTGTAATTAATTCGTCTTTCGATAAAATAGTATTCCATTTTAAATTATCGGTATTCGAATCTACCTGTAGTATACTTTTTAATTTATTGGAAGTAAATGGTAAAAATGGCTCTGCTAAAACAGATAATGCTCTTGCTACTTGTAATGCGATGTACATAATTGTTTTGGTGCGTTCTGCATCTATTTTTATTTTTTTCCAAGGTTCTTCATCTGCTAAATATTTGTTTCCTAATCGCGCTAGATGCATTAGTTCTCCTAAAGCTTCTCTAAAACGATATTTTTCGATAGAATTTCCTATTCTATTTGGATATTTTTTTATCTGTGCTAAAACGTCTAAATCAATATTGGTAAATTGGTTTGGAGTTGGAATTATTCCGTCGTAATATTTATTAGTCAATACTACAACTCTATTTATAAAGTTTCCAAATATTGCTACTAGTTCGTTATTATTTCTTGCTTGAAAATCTTTCCATGTAAAATTATTATCTTTATTTTCTGGAGCATTTGCTGTTAATGTATATCTTAGCACATCTTGTTGGTTTGGAAATTCTTTTAAATATTCGTGTAACCAAACTGCCCAATTTCTTGAAGTTGAAATTTTATTATTTTCTAAATTTAAAAATTCATTAGCTGGTACATTCTCTGGCAATATATAGCTTCCTTCTGCTTTTAGCATTGCTGGAAATATAATACAATGAAATACGATATTATCTTTGCCTATAAAATGCACTAATTTTGTTTCTTTGTCTTTCCAATATGGTTCCCATTCTGTGTCATTTTTTTCTGCCCATTCTTTAGTTGCTGAGATATAACCTATTGGTGCATCAAACCATACATATAATACTTTTCCATCTGCTCCTTCTACTGGTACAGGAATTCCCCAATCCAAATCTCGTGTTACTGCTCTTGGTCGTAAACCATCATCTAACCATGATTTTACTTGCCCTCTCACATTTGCTTTCCAATCCTTTTCGTGCCCTACTACAATCCATTCTCGCAACCAATTTTCGTATTGGTCTAATGGTAAATACCAATGTTTCGTTTCTTTTAAGGACGGTACATTTCCTGTAATTGCCGATTTTGGATTTATTAAATCGGTTGCATTGTGACTAGTTCCACAATTTTCACATTGGTCTCCATAACTTTCTTCATTTCCACATTTTGGACAAGTTCCAATAACAAACCGATCTGCTAAAAATTGCTTGGCATCTGCATCGTATAATTGTGCGTTTGTTTCTTCGATAAATTTACCTTCTTTGTGTAATTTTTTAAAAAATTCGGATGCTGTTTTGTGGTGTATTTTTGCTGAAGTTCTAGAATAATTATCAAACGTTATTCCAAATTCTTCAAAAGATTTTTTTATTATTTCGTGGTATTTATCTACTACTTGTTGTGGTGTTATGCCTTCTTTTTTTGCCCTTAAGGTTATTGGCACACCATGTTCATCGCTTCCGCAAACATATACTACATCTTTTTCTTTTGCTCTTAAATATCTTGCGTATATATCTGCTGGCACATATACTCCTGCTAAATGTCCTATATGTACTGGTCCATTTGTATATGGTAATGCTGCTGTTATTGTATATCTTTTCGGATTTATCATTGTAAATTTTATTCTAAATTGGAATTTATACCAAGTTGTTCTTAAAATAAGCCATAATTTTTTCATCTTTTCTCATGCTACTTCACTCAAAATTATAACCATAGCAATGGCTATGTTTACAATTTTAAGATGGTATACTAAAAAAATATGTTGATTTTTTGGCTCCTCTTAAAATCAAATTGGTATTACAAAGGTAGCTAATTATTTTTTTAATAGGTTTAAAAATTTACACAGGATAACTAATACCAAGTTGGTATCAAAATAAGGCTTTTAAACACTCTCTTTATTATTGGTTGTTTATAATAAAAATCAGAAACAAAAAAAGCAGCTTACGAATGCCTTTTTTACAAGTCAAATTTATACTTTACACCTCCAAGTACTTGAATTCCTTGAACTCTAAAATTAGTATAGGTTTGATATTTCGTACTAAATAAATTACTTCCATTAATAAAAGCGGTTAACCTATCTGTAAAGTTATACCCTAAATTTAAGTTTAAATCGATGTAACTTTTATTAATAATTTTATTTGATACTGGTACAAAAAGCAAACTGTTTGTATATAAATCTTCTCGTTCACTTACAAAAAATAGTTTGGCACCTGCAAGCCATTTTTTTGTATGATAGTTTGCAAACACACTTGCTTTTAGGCTTGGTAAATTCCAAGCTTCGTCTTGTACATCATTGTTGTATGTATTAAAATTAGCATTACCTCCAAAACTTATTTCTTTGGTAAAGTCAATAACTAGTTCTCCAAAAACTCCAAAAGTTTTTACATTGTCATGCACAATTCCAAAAGAATTGGCATACTGGTAATTTCTTGTAGTTATGGTATTGGTTAAATCGTCATTAAGTTTATAAAAAGCTTTATCATTTTCGCTTTTATAAGATGCATTTAAGTTATAGGAAATATAAGATGCCAATTTTCCTTTTGCTCCAAACTTCGCATTATACTGTTCGTCTGTTCTACGTACATCTAGTGTTGGCGATACAAATGGATTTTCTTCGGCAAATTTTCGATACGATTGTTGGTATAAATTACCTGTAACTCCTGCGTATAAAGTCATTACATCTGGAATTAATTCGTAAGATGCGGTTACATTGGGATAAATGTAAAATTTACTCTTTGCATTTTCTTGTACAGCTCCACTATATACTAAATTTGCTCCTAGATTAAATGTAAAATAATCTCTTAATACTTTAAAATTAGGACTTACTCCTAAATTGTAGTAACCATAATTTATAGAATCGTCTGTGACATAATTTTTATCAAAGTTCCCACCAATAAATTCTAAACGCACATCGGTATTTAGTAACTCTGTCGACAATGGAAATTCAAATTTTGGTATTGCTACTAATTGAAATTCAGAACTTTTATATGCATCTGTAAAAATATTTACATCTGCTTTTACTCCTTTAAAATACGAATCGTAATAATCTATATTTCCGCCAATACGGATGGTATTATAAACTTGCTTTTCGTCGATTAAATCAATTTGTGCTTGGTTAAATAAATCTGGATTGTGAAGTCCATACCAATTTTGTTTATTATAAGTATAACCTCCATCTACTTGCCAATCCATATCTCTCGAAGAGTTTTTATAAAACAGGTCTAAACCTACATGCATAAAATCGGTATCTAGAATGGCATTTTTTACATCTCCATTAGAAGAGTGGAAATTTAGAGTTCCTCCAAATTCATTATCTCTTGTAGACGATGTTCTTGCAAATACTTCTATCTTTGGTGTGGTATAGTTACCAAATCCTACACTTGCATAATTATCATAAATACGTTCTTTTTTCTTACGAGAAACTCCTTTTGCTTTTCCTTTTGCTGGTGTAAATGTAGATGCAACTGGAACGGAATTTATAGAATATTCTACTTGTTTTTTATTGTTTATAGAATCATCTCCTTGTTTTGGACTCTTTTTTACTTTAAAAGCATCCTTAATTTTTGGTGTATATGGTTTTACAATATTTATTTCTTCGGTTCCTATTGTATCTTTTTCTACTTCTTGTGAAGAGATTGCAATTATGGAAAACAATAAGATTAGTATTAAAATGGATTTGTTCATATATTTTTATATTTCTCGCCAAGTTACTAGGAGACTTGGCTGTATTATTTTATTTTTTTAAGATTAATTTGGAACTACGGAAGCATTTGTTTTTGCTTCTTGTGTTTTAATTTTTTGCAATTCTTCTTTAGCTTCGTCGACTGCTTTTTTGTGTATTGCTTGGTCTTTAAAGTTTTTAATTACCGATTCTAAAACTACCGTTGCTTGGTATGCATCTTTTAAGGCATAGAAGTTTTTTGCCATGACAACCAACCCTTTTACACTCCATACTTTATAGCTAGAATAATCGGAAGCTAATTTTTGCACCATTACATTAGAATTTTTATAATCGCCATCTATATTCTTAAAAAAAGCATCGTAATAAATAGCTTCTGCTTTTAATTCGCCCTGAGCTGTTAACGAAACTTCTTGATATGCGTTTTTTGCTTTATCTAAATCTCCTGTTTTTATTGCCGATCGTGCTATAATTATTTTAGCATCGGTTTTTACACGGGTTTCAATATTTGGGTTTTGTAATATTTTTTCGGCAAAAGAAACTGCTTCTGTATAGTTTTCTAAGGTGTAATTTCCTTTCATTAAATTACTTTGTGCGTACAATACATTTTGGTCATTTTTGCCTTCATTTTCTAGGCGTTGTAATATTGGTATTGCGTTTATCCAATCTTGATTTTTTAATAATATTTGTGACAAACGTGTTAATGCTTGTTCTGTATATTCGTTTGGTTCTTGATTTATTATGTATTGATAATGTGTTTTTGTATTGTCGAACTTATTATCGCTATAAAATAATTCTGCTAAGTAAAAATTTACTTGTAATGCATGAATTCCGTTTGGAAATCGAGCCAAATATTTTTTAAATCCTTTAATGGCTTTTGTCTTGTTATTTTGTTGGTATTGAATATCTGCCGATTCATACATCGTATTATCTAATTCTGCATCACTTACCTCAACAAAATCTATATTTTGAACCCAATCTGCATATTCGTCAACTCTACCTAAATTAATGTATATCTGACGTGCATTATTAACTGCTTGTCTTGCCTCTGGTGTTTGTGGATGATCTTTTACTAATTTTTTATATTTTACTAAGGCTTTTTCTCCTCGGTTAGAATTAAAATAAATTAATCCTTGTTTTAATAATGCTTTTGGTTTTAACGGACTTCTATTAAAACGCAATACATTTTGATACGCTTCTAATGCTTCTTGCTCTTGTTTTGCTTTTTTGTATGCAGATCCTAATGAAAAATAGGCTTCGTCTCTTAATTTAGAATGTTTGTATTTCTCCAAAAAAGTTTTTAAAGTTTCTATTTTTTTTACGTTTTGTCCTAAAAACCCATAACTAATTGCTTTTTGAAAATAAGCATAATCTAAACTTTTTCCTTTATTTTGAATTGCTGTATTATAAGCATTTAACGCTTTTTGGTAATTACTTGTTATAAAATAACTATCTCCTAATCGCAAATAACTATCTTTAATTTCTGATGTTTTTTCGGTATTATTGTCTGTAAATTTTTTAAAAAACGCAATAGCTTTTGTATAGTCTTTTAATTTAAAATTTGTGTATGCTAAGTTGTAATTTACATTATTAAACTCTTCTGTTTCGTTTGCACTTGGCAATGTAGTAAAGTTATTAAATCCTGTTAATGCCTCTTCAAAATGATTGGTTAAATAATTAGTTTCTGCTTTCCAGTAGGTTGCTCTTGCTGTAAATTTTGGATCGCTATTTTTATCTAAAGATTTACGAAACAATTCTTTTGCTTCGTTATATTTTGTGTCGTTAAATAATTGTATTGCTCTATAAAAAGCCACTTTTTGATATATTTCTTTCGATTTGTCGTCTTTTTTGTTTTTTAGTAGTTTTAATGCTCCTTGATAATCTTTAGAGGTTACGTAAGAACTAATAAGTAATTCATTAATTTCTTCTTTATTTTCTGATTTTGGATATTTTTCTAGATACTCTGTTAATACATCTGGTACACTTTTAAGAGGGTTTCCTATTTCGTAACTCAACTTTGCATAATTTAACCAAGCATTTTTCTTAATGTCGTTATCGTAATCCATTTCTAATGCATTTCTAAATGCATTTAAGGCTTCTTGTTTTTTATTAGATTTTACATAACATTCTGCTAGATGATATGATGCATTTTGAGAAACGGCACTTTTTCCACCAATAATTTTATTAAACCAAGAAATGGCATTTTCGTAATCGTTTTGCATGTAATAAGTATACCCTAATTGGTAGTAATCGGTATTATTCCATTTTCCTCTTCTTCCTTTATAATTTTTTAAAAATGGTACGGCTTTATCGTATTTTTTTAAATTGAAATAACTCTCTCCTAAAATTTTAGAAACATCAGATTTTTGTTTGCGGTTTGCACTTTTTAAAAATGGCTCTGCAATGTCTATTGCTTCTTGGAATTTTCCCATTTTAAACTTGATGTTTGCCTTAAAATAAGGCACGTCTTTCCCAAGTTCTTTATTATCTTCTACTTCTCCTAAATATTTATCTGCATTATCAAAATCGTCGTTTTGATACGCCATAAATCCATAATAATATTTTGCCTGTGCTCCATATCTTGGAGAGTCTAATAAAGGAGCAAAGTAATTTTTTGCTAGTTTGTATCTCTTAACACTAAATAATGCATAACCATATTTAAAATTAAAATCTTCTTCTTGCCTATTGGTTAAGCCTTTTGTATCTACATTTTTAAACCACTTTAATGCATCGTTATATTTACCATAATTGTAGTAATAATCACTTACCTCTCTATATGCATCATTTCGTTTTGTACTCGTTGGGTAATTTTGTACAAAATCGGTCATCATCGCTCCACCATTTCGGTCATTTAGGCGTAACGCTGCAAATGCAATATAATAATCGCAAGTTGCTTTATTTTCCGAAAAATTACTAAACTGATTTCGTACTTTTTTAAATAATTGTTGTGATGCTACGTAATCTCGATTCTGATAAAGCGAAATAGCATGGTTAAATTCTTTTAAATTATTTGTATAAACGTCAGATTTTTGAGCAGACAATACAATAGAAAACAAAAGTATAGGTATTGTTAAAAATAGTTTAAATTTATTCATAGTATAATGGATTATTATAGTCAAAAGTAAGAATACTAAACTCTATAACGCATAAAATAGTTTTGAATTGTTCACAAACTTATTAATAACCTGAGTTCGACCTAAACTTACATCAAAGAAGCCTTATAAATAGTGAGATTTGAACAATAAAATGAAGATTTATTATTAATTATTCATACTTTTTTATTTTGAGTTCATGATGTGCTTCGCAGTTCAAGGATTTTATTCATTCTTTATTATTATTTGGTATTTATCTTTTCACGGTTTTACTGCACTTTAAATTTAAACCATAGCTATGCTATGCTTGAAATTTCAAGATTGTAAAACATAAAAATATTTTAAATCTATTTAGCGCATTTCAAACTTAGGTTGGTATAATATTATTACTACAAAACATTTTAAAGTTTGTTGCGTTTATAAAACCAATACCATAAAAAAAAAACTTAAAAATAATGCTAAAATTTATTGGATATTTATTCTTATTTACGCTACTCACTATAAGTACACAAGTAGGAGGTGTTTTACTTTTACTTAGTATCGTTATATCCAAACAGTGGAAAGTAAATTTTAAATTTAAAAAAATTCTTATTTTTATTGGATTGTACTTTATCACAATTTTGTTTTTTATTCCTTTAATTGCTCCAATTTTTGGTAGAGAAAAAATAAAAAACACCAATACAATTAAACCTACAAATTATATGACAGTTTTGTTAAATAGAAATTATGTACGACCTGCTTTAAATAAATTGTTGCAAAAAACGCAAACGGATTTAAAAAACACCAATATCGAAATTCGATATTTGGATGCTAATTTTCCGTTTATAACTAATTTTCCGCTCTTACCACATTTAAGCCATCATGATGGTAAGAAGTTGGATTTGAGTTTGGTTTACGAAACACAAGAAGGAATACTATCCACAAAACAAAAATCTATTAGTGGTTATGGTGTGTTTGAAAAACCAAAACCAAACGAATACAACCAAATAAATTTTTGTTTTAAAAAAGGGTATTATCAATACGATTATCAAAAGTACATGACTTTTGGAGAAATAAATAAAACTTTAATTTTTTCAGAAATTGGAACAAAAAAATTAATAACAGTTCTTTTAAAAAATAAAAATTTAGGAAAATTGTTTATAGAACCTCATTTAAAACAAAGGTTACATCTAAAAAATAATAAAATTCGTTATCATGGTTGTAAATCAGTAAGACATGATGATCATATTCATATACAATTAAAATAAGAAGATAATACTTGTATAATACCAACTCAACATAAAAATAGTTCAAATCTATTTAGCGCATTTTGAAATTGAATTGGTATAAAAGGACTTATTTAAGTAATATTTAATTAGATTTGAGCCATATATAATTGCCCAAATTTATGGAGAGTATTTCTGTTTTTGATATGTTAAAAATTGGTATTGGACCTTCGAGTTCGCATACTTTAGGTCCTTGGAGAGCAGCCGAACGTTGGATTAAAGAATTAAAGATTGCCAATAAATTTGATGATGTAGAAACCATTATTGTAGATTTATATGGTTCTTTATCTTTAACAGGAAAAGGTCATGCTACCGATTATGCCGTAATGCTTGGTTTAAGTGGTAAAGATCCTGAAACCATAGCAACAGAAAAAATTAAACAGACAATAACTGCTATTAAAAACACAAAGAAAATACTTTTTAATAACGAAAAAGAAGTACTATTTTATCCAGAAAAAGCTCTTATTTTCAATAAAAATTTTCTGCCTTTTCATGCTAATGGAATGACGTTTACTGCGATTCTTAAAAACACAAAAATAAGCGCAACCTTTTATTCTATTGGTGGCGGATTTGTAGTTAAAAAAGAACGAAAAAACGCAAAGGCAAATAAAGCTATTTTTTCTAACACATTGCCTTATCCAATAAAAACAGGAAATGAACTTTTAGCATTTTGTAAACAATTAAATACATCTATTTCTAATGTTGTTTTAGAGAATGAAAAATCTGTTAGATCTATCGAGAAAATAGATTTTGAGTTAAAACGCATTTGGAATACCATGTTAGAGAGTATGTATACAGGTTGTCATACAGAAGGAATTTTACCAGGAGGTTTACATGTAAAAAGACGTGCTTATGATATACATAAAAAATTAAAAGGAAATTTACCGTATAATACACCGCAAGAATGGCTAGAAACCATTCGGTTAACAGAAGTTAGATTTCGACAAATTTTAAAATGGGTAAGTTGCTTTGCATTATCTGTTAATGAAGTTAACGCTTCTTTAGGGCGTGTGGTTACTGCTCCTACAAATGGTAGTGCAGGAGTTATTCCATCTGTTTTAATGTATTATATTGTTATAGAAAATCATAAAGCAGATTTTAATCACATTAAAAAATTCTTACTTGTTGCTGGAGAAATTGGTAGCATCTTTAAAAAAGGAGCTACAATAAGTGCTGCTATGGGAGGTTGTCAAGCAGAAATTGGCGTGTCATCTGCTATGGCTGCTGGAGCATTATGTGAATTACTAGGAGGAACGCCAGAACAGGTTTTAATAGCGGCAGAAATTGCAATGGAACATCATTTAGGATTGACTTGCGATCCAATTGGAGGCTTGGTTCAAATTCCATGTATTGAACGAAATGCTATGGGAGCAATTAAAGCAATTAATGCTGCTGAATTGGCTTTAGATACCGATCACAATACAGTAAAAGTACCGCTAGATAAGGTAATTGCAACCATGTGGGAAACGGCAAAAGACATGCATACAAAATATAAAGAAACTTCGGAAGGAGGTTTGGCAGTAACTGTTGGTCTTACTGATTGCTAAAAACAGAATACGATTTGTAAACCGAAGGTAAAAATATATCTTTGCGATATCCTTTTAAAATCATTACTTTTATACCTATGCAAGAAACTATTTTAAATTTGACAGATGTTGCTATTTATCAACGAGAAAGATTGATTTTAGAAAAAGTAAATTTAAAGATTACTAATGGCGAATTTATCTACCTAATTGGAAAAACTGGAAGTGGAAAAAGTAGCTTAATGAAAACCCTTTATGCAGATTTACCTTTACAAAAAGGAAAAGGAACTATAGTAAATTACGATCTAAAAACATTAAAAGAAAAGGAAATTCCATTTTTAAGAAGAAAAATTGGTATTGTATTTCAAGATTTTAAATTATTATACGATCGTAATATTTTTGAAAATTTACGATTTGTTTTACGTGCAACTGGTTGGATAGACAAAGCGAAAATGAAAATGAAAATTAGAGAAGTTTTAAATCGAGTAGGTATTTTAGATAGTATCGAAAAAATGCCATATCAAATTTCTGGAGGAGAACAACAACGTGTTGCAATTGCAAGAGCATTATTAAATAATCCTGAACTTATTTTAGCAGATGAACCAACAGGTAATTTAGATCCAAAAACTTCGATGGAAATTATGGAAGTTTTGCATCAAATTCACAAAAGTGGAAAAACAATTGTTATGGCAACACACGATTATGCTTTAATTTTAAAATATCCACATAAAACACTAAAATGTGAAGGTAATCAAGTTTTTGAGGTAGTGCAGAAAAGCGTTTAATGGGACATTCCTTAATCACAATATAATAATTCGTTTACAGTTTAGATTATTTTTTTCATAGTCGAAGATGAATTTTAGAAGGATTATCTAGATAATTCAAAGAAATTTAGGAACTATCTTTTTTGTATTAGTTTTTTTTCAATATTATCTAATCTATTTTTTAACATTTCATTTTCTTTTTTTAATGTTATAATCAGTTTTTGTTGCTCCTGCATCCCTTTTACTAAAGGTACAACAAACTCGGCATACCGTAAACCGTAATAATCGTTTTCATTTTTAGGTTTGTCTACACCGCTAAAATCATAGCCTAATTCTTTGGCTGCTTGTTCTACTTCTTGTGCTATAAAGCCTGTTTGGATTTCTTTTTCGGCTTGTTTTTTAAATTTTATTAATTCACCGTTTTTACCATTACTTATAGAATCTGGTACTTTTAAAAACGCATCTATTTTTTTAATATCTAAGTTATATGTAACTGGTCTTAGTTTTAAAATAAAGTCTATCCCTTTTACATTCTCTTTCACATTTTTTTTAAATCTACCGTCAGAGAGGTTTGTCCACCCTCTAAATCCACCTATACTGGTAACTGCATTACTTCCTATTCGTACTTGGTTAGATGCAGTGTTAAAAGTTCTACTGCCTAAAGCGGTAGAGTTGGTTAACCACCAAACATTAGGGTTAGGATATCCATTAAAATAGCCCACACCAGTGTTATAACTGCCCGATTTATTATAGTATAATGAAAATTGTCCAATAGCAGAATTACTTGACCCGTTAATATTTCTAAACAATGAATTTGAACCAATACTAGTATTATGATTTCCTATGGTATTTGAATATAACGAAAAATCACCTAGAGCACTATTTCTAGATCCTATGGTGTTTTGATATAATGATTTTAATCCATTAGCTGTATTATACGTGCCTGTAGTATTCGCATATAACGCGATATATCCATTAGCTGTATTATAATATCCTGTAGTATTTGCATATAATGAATGTAAACCATTAGCTGTATTGTAATGTCCTGTAGTATTTGAAAATAATGATCGATATCCATTAGAAGTATTTCCAGTACCAGCTATATTTCTAAATAACGATTGATACCCATTAGCTACATTTTGATTTCCTGTAGAATTAAAATGTAAAGCCTCCACACCATTTGCAACATTTTGAATTCCTGTGGTATTCCAATACAAAGCTTTATAGCCATTTGCTGTATTGTGACTGGCTTTGTTATTAAATAATGAACCAAATCCAGTAGCCGTATTATAATTTCCAATAATATTATTTTTTAAAGACTCACTACCTGTAGCGGTATTAAATGATCCATTATTGTGTAATAATGTACCAGAACCAGTCGCTGTATTTTGGCTACCAGTTGTATTTGCGTATAACGCTTGTAATCCATTCGCCGTATTTTGGCTACCAGTTGTGTTTGCGTATAACGCTTGAAATCCAGCTGCTGTATTTTGAAAACCTGTTCTGTTATAAGATAACGATTGGGTTCCTTGTGCGGTGTTACTATGACCAGTAGTATTTCTATATAATGCTAAATAACCTACTGCTACGTTTTGCTGCCCAGTTGTATTGAAAGCAAGTGAGTTTAAACCATTTGCTGTGTTGTAACTCCCTGAGGTATTAGAATAAAGTGAGAAACTACCATTTGCTGTATTGAAACTTCCTGTGGTATTGGAATAAAGTGATTGGTAACCATTTGCCGTATTTAAAGCGCCTGTAGTATTTGAAGTTAGTGATTGATATCCATTTACGGCATTACCAAACCCTGTTGTATTACTTTTTAAACTTTGAAAACCAACGCCTACATTGGCATTGCTTGTACCATCATCATTTAAACCTGCTTGTGTTCCTAAAAAAACAGAAGAACCATTTGGATCTGATTTTCCATCTAATAAATCATTTATTTTTTTTGCTCCTCCGTCTTGTAAACCTGCTAAATTTACCGAAGTTGAAGTTCCGTTTTCTATATTTATTTGTAAGGTAGTACCTGTTAGCGTTGCTCCTGTTAAATTTTGATTGTCTGTACCTAAAGTGTTGGCGTTTGTCCAGTTTAAACCTCCATTTCCATTGGTCTTTAACACTTGATTTGCCGCACCATCAATTGTAGGAAAGGCATATCCTGTTAAAGTTGGGTTTCCTATTTGAAATTGCGAATTGGTACGTAAAATATTGCCTGTAGCAGTATTATCTGTTCCAAATTCACCATAAATTAAGGCGTTATTTGCATTGGCATCTGAATTTTCAATATACAATTTATTATTTCCTAATGAATTATAACCTGATCTATACCCTAAAAATAGGTTGGCGTCACCAATGTTTCCATAACCAGAAAAAGAACCTAATGTAGTGTTATAATTTCCTGTATTATTTGCATAAAGCGATTGAAAACCATTAACAACATTAAGAGCTCCTATTGTATTATTAAAAAATGCTTGATAACCATATATTGTATTACTTTGTCCAATAGTATTTCTATAAGATGATTGAAATCCTGTGCTAGTATTATATGAGCCTGAAGTGTTAAAACGTAAAGCCTCAACGCCTGTTGCTACATTTTGTATTCCTGTTGAATTAGCAAATAAAGTGTTTACACCTGTAGCTATATTCTTATGTCCTGTAGTGTTTTTATATAAAGCATTTACACCATTTGCTGTATTCCAAACACCAGATGTATTAAATTGCAATGCATTAACTCCAGTTGCTGTATTTGAAAAACCCGTAGTATTATTTTTTAATGTATTTCCTCCAATTGCTGTATTATAATCAGCAGTTGTATTTACTTTTAGGGCTTCCCATCCAATTGCTGTATTAAAAAAACCATTTGTGTTATTTAATAAAGCTCTTGTTCCTACAGCAATATTTTTTGTACCAGAATTGTTATTTCTTAACGAATTTACTCCAACAGCAATATTTTCATTACCTGTTGTATTTGCATATAATGCCGAGTTACCCACAGCTACATTTTGTTGTCCTGTGGTATTGGAAAATAGCGAATTTACACCATAAGCATTATTGTATAAACCTGAGGTGTTAGAATATAAAGATAAATACCCATTTGCAGTATTATTAAAACCACTAGTATTAGCAAACATTGATTGATATCCATTTGCGGTATTATTAGCTCCTGTTGTATTACTTTTTAAACTTTGGAAACCAACACCAACATTTTTGTTATCACTACCATTATCATTTAAACCTGCTTGTGTTCCTAAAAAAACAGAAGAACCATTTGGGTCTGATTTTCCATCTAATAAATCGTTTATTTTTTTTGCACCTCCGTCTTGTAATCCTGCTAAATTTACCGAAGTTGAAGTTCCGTTTTCTATATTTATTTGTAAGGTAGTACCTGTTAGCGTTGCTCCTGTTAAATTTTGATTGTCTGTACCTAAAGTGTTGGCGTTTGTCCAGTTTAAACTTCCATTTCCATTGGTTTTTAACACTTGATTTACCGCACCATCAATTGTAGGAAATGCATATCCTGTTAAAGTTGGGTTTCCTATTTGAAATTGCGAATTGGTACGTAAAATATTGCCTGTTCTTGTTGCATCTGCTCCAAATTCACCATAAATTAAGGCGTTATTTGCATTGGCATTTCTGTTTTCGATGTATAATTTATTACTAGAAGTTTCAAAATAACCTGCTTGATAACCTAAAAACACATTAAAAACGCCATTGGTATTGTTATAACCAGATTCATATCCAAAAGCAGTATTGTAGGTTCCTGTTGTATTGTTATATAAAGTTCTAAAACCACTTGCAGTATTACGATATGCTGCGGTAGTTTTAAACATGGCTTGATAACCACTTACGGTGTTTCTATTACCTACGGTAAGATTAAATAAACTTTGCGAACCATCTGCCACATTATAAGAACCTGTGGTAGCATATCGCATGGTATTTACACCAGAAGCGGTATTATTAATTCCTGTTGTATTTGCATATAATGCATTTAAACCCAATGCTGTATTTTGATTTCCTGTTGTATTTGAAAATAAAGCATTACCACCCAAACCTGTATTGTAATTACCAATGGTATTATTAAAAAGAGAACGATTTCCTACACCAGTATTATAAACACCAATTGTATTTGCTCTTAAGTTATGAAGACCAACGCCTACATTGGCATTGCTTGTACCATCATCATTTAAACCTGCTTGTGTTCCTAAAAAAACAGAAGAACCATTTGGGTCTGATTTTCCATCTAATAAATCGTCAATCTTTTTAACGCCGCTGTTGCCACCAAGAGGTATCCATGTTAGCGTTGGCTGATTCCAATAATAAAACCCTTTACTTGGTGTACCATTTCCTGTAATAAAAACCAACATGCCATCTTGTACTATTGTTGGGTTTGTTGCAGGGAAATTATTCATCTTAGGTATTAAAACACCATCTGTATTGGTTGGTGCAGTTAAACTAGTAGATTTAATATCCAATTTAGCATTTGGATTAGTTGTACCTATTCCTACTTGTGAAAAAGTAGGTAGATAATTTAATATGATTAAGAATAGAAGTAGTTTTTTCATAAATATTGGTTTTAGTTGCTTGTTTTATTTAGTAATAACTCTATTTTATTAAGCTGTTCTTTTTGTTTTAGAAGTGCTTGTTTTAATTGTAAAATTTCTTTTTGTTGTGTTTTAATAATTCTTTGTTGCTCCTGCATCCCTTTTACTAAAGGCACAACAAATTCGGCATACCGTAAACCGTAATAATCGTTTTCGTTTTTGGGTTTATCTACGCCACTAAAATCATAGCCTAATTCTTTGGCTGCTTGTTCTACTTCTTGAGCTATAAAGCCTGTTTGGATTTCTTTTTCTTTTAGTTCCCTATACTTTCTAAGTATATTATTTTTTCCATAGCGTAAAGAATCTGGAGTTTTTAAGTAATTATCAATTTTGTTTACATCCAAACGATAGGTTATTGGTCTTAGTTTTAAAATAAAATCCAAGCCTTTTACATTTTCTTTAATGTCTTTTTTAAAACGTGCATCTGAAACGTTAGTCCAATTGGTAAAACCACCTATACTTGTTATTGTATTATTTCCTAAGCGAATTTGGTTAGAAGCAGAAATGTTAGTGGCATAACCCAAAGCAGTAGCATTTGAAAAATTTGTACCATTAAAATAAGCGCTATTACCTATTGCTGTATTATTTGAACCCGTAGTGTTATAATATAACGATTGATATCCTATAGCAGAATTTGTATTTCCTGAGGTATTACTAAATAAAGATTGAAAACCATTAGCAATATTTTGATTTCCATTGATGTTATTAAATAAAGAATTGAAACCACTAGCAATATTATGTTCTCCTGTTGTGTTATTTGATAAAGCACTTGATCCATTTACAACATTATACCAACCTGTGGTATTTCTGTACAAGGCATTTGCTCCATGAGCAATATTTTGACTTCCTGTAGTATTAGAATATAATGTGTTTGTTCCTATAGCAATATTATTAAATCCTGAGGTATTTGAGTATAATGCACGATGTCCAATAGCATTATTATAACTGCCTGTTGTATTTGTATATAATGTAGAAGTACCAATAGCCACATTTTCTGGTCCAGTTGTATTATTGTATAAAGATTGAAAACCAATAGCTTTATTAAAACTTCCTGTAGTATTAAAGCGTAAAGCATTAACTCCGTTTGCGATATTAAATGATCCAGAAGTATTTGCATATAATGCCCTAACACCAATCGCATTATTACTAGATCCAGTAGTATTATTTCTTAG
>JALSLK010000085.1 GCA_026988355.1 Flavobacteriaceae bacterium | reverse complement strand
CTTAATCTACAACCATTATCATATCGTTTTCGGTAAATGGAATTAAAAATATTCAAAAATAAGTAGTATATTTGCAGACGTAATCTCAATCCGATAATTATTTGGATTTGAGATTTTTATGTTAAAAAGATTTATACAAAGTAAATTTTTGTGTGCAATCAAAAAAATAAAATTATGAGTAAAGTATCGTATTATACAGCAGAAGGATTAAAAGAATTAAGAGCTGAGTTAGAACAATTAGAACAGGTAGAAAGACCACGAATTACAAATGCAATTGCAGAAGCAAGAGATAAAGGCGATTTAAGTGAAAATGCAGAATATCATGCAGCAAAAGAAGAGCAATCACATTTAGAATTTAAGATTGCGCAATTAAAAAATGTAGTTGCAAATGCAAGATTAATAGACGAGTCGCAATTAGATTTAACCAAAGTATTGGCATTATCTAAAGTAAAAATAAAAAACTTAAAAATAAATAAAGAATTTGAATATACCTTAGTAGCAGATGCAATGACAGACGTTAGAGCAGGTAAAATATCCATTAATTCACCAATAGGAAAAGGGTTATTAGGTAAAAAAGTTGGCGATATTGCAGAGGTAAAAGTACCAGCAGGAACAATGAAATTAGAAATACTAAATATTTCAAGATAATGGCATCTATTTTTACTAAAATAATAAACGGAGAAATACCATGCTATAAAATAGCAGAGAACGAAAATTTTATTGCATTTTTAGATGTAAATCCAAATGCAAAAGGGCATACGCTAGTGGTGCCAAAACAAGAAGTAAATAAATTATTTGACTTAGACGAAAAGACATATAATAATTTAATGTCATTTTCAAGAAAAGTAGCAATAGCATTAAAAAAAGCAATTCCATGTAAACGAATAGGTATGAGTGTAATAGGATTAGAAGTGCCACACGTACATATACATTTAATACCATTACAAGCAATGGAAGATATTCAATTTCGTAAAAAAGAAAGTTTTACAAAAGAAGAAATGCAAGAAATAGCAACAAGTATAGTAAGTAAAATATAATATTAAAAAGTAGCAATAGTAGTAACAATATTAATAGAAAAACAATGTCAGAAAATAAAAAATCGTCGCGAGGACGACATGCAGGAAAATCAAAACCCACATCTCGTTCAAAAAAATTAGGAGTAAAAAAAGAAAAGAAATTCGGAAATCCAAAAGATAAAAATTATAGAATAAATCCGAATACCATTAAACACTACAAAAAGAAACCTTCAAAAAAACAAGAAGAAACCAAAACATCAAACGGTATACGATTAAATAAATATATTGCAAATGCAGGAATATGTTCTCGTAGAGAAGCAGATGTATATATTAGTGCAGGTAGCGCAACAGTAAATGGCAAAACAGTTACAGAAATGGGTTACAAAGTACAAGCAAACGATATTGTACATTTTGATGGACAGTTATTGACGCCAGAGAAAAAACAATATATATTACTGAATAAACCAAAAAATTACATCACAACAATGAGTGATGAACGAGGACGTAAAACGGTAATGGATTTGATAGTAAATGCAACCAAAGAACGTGTTTATCCAGTAGGGAGATTAGATAGAGCAACCACAGGATTGTTACTGTTTACTAACGATGGCGAAATGACAAAAAAATTGACGCATCCAAAACACAATGTGCGCAAATTATACCATGCAAGTTTAGATAAAAAACTTAAAATGAGCGATATGCAAAAGATAGCAGCAAATTTTGTTTTGGAAGGTAAAATGGTATTTGTAGATAAAATATCCTATATCGAAAATGAACCAAAAACCGAAATAGGCATCGAAATACATTCTGGGAGAAACCGTATTGTACGAAAAATATTTGCACATTTTGGATATCATGTTGTAAAATTAGATAGAGTTATTTTTGCAGGATTAACCAAAAGAAATTTACCAAGAGGATTTCATAGACAGCTTACACAACAAGAAATTAATTATTTAAAGATGATTTAATAATTTAAAGAATTCTATATTATTTTTTGAAATTAAATTGGTATTACTTGATTTGTAATCTTTATATTCCAGAATTTAATCTAGATATTAGAATTTCATTTGAGTTTAATTTACCATTTTTATGAGTTTTACAACAGCATTGGCATCTCTTTCTAATGTTGTATATAGGTGCATTTATCCAAAAAGTATTCGTACCTTTTAAATAAACGGTTGTGTAGTCGGCATGTTCCAAACAGTAAAAATAATATTAGTAGTAATTTTTTTCATCTTTTTAATTGAATTTATAGACTATAATCGTTGTGAAGTTAGTGAAAATAACTAAAAGTAAATCCAATAATAACAAAAAAATGCTTTTATCATTAGATAAAAGCATTTTTATTTTTTTAAATCTCTAAATTAGAATGGCAAATCATCTGCATCACCATCCGAAGTTTCACTTGCAGGTTCGAATGCATCCATTTTTTCTACAGGAGGAACATTTGTAGCAGCTTGTCCTTGTATTTTTTCAATTCTCCAACCTTGTATTGCATTAAAATATTTTGCAACACCTTCTGGGTTTATCCATTCTCGACCTCTTAAGTTGATGTTTATTTTTACATCGTCCCCAACATTAAAATCATTTAATAAATCACATTTGTCTTGAATAAACTCCACCATAATCATCTGTGGATATTGCTCATCTGTTGTAACTACAACTTCTCTTTTACGAAATCCGTTACTTCCAAAAGTTTGTGTGTCGTTTAACACTTTAATTTTTCCTGATACTTCCATTGTATTATTTTTATTTACATCGATTAGGCGTATTATAAATCGATACCTAGTTAATTAAAAGTACTTTCCATGCAGAAAGTACATCGTTTTTCTCTAAAAATTCTTTTGCAAAAATATGTTTTTTAGTTGAATCTACATCATTAAATTTAGGGTTCTCTTCACGAAACTTATTAACATCTTTTTGAGAAGGCAAAGATTCGATATTACCTAATAAACCTAAATTGTTACCAGTTAAGATCTTGCTATTTTTTATGTTATTAGGAATAGAATCAATACCAATTCCAAGTGTACTAATCGGTTTTGGAATTTCAAAAAAACCAAGTTTAGCTCTCGAATAATAACTACCACCAGCTCTCGAGACTACATCTAATTTATTTTGGTCAATAGCATTATTTTTATCTAAAACATTTTGGTGAATATGTAATTTTACAACTTCGCAAATTATTAAATTACCAGCGCCACCTTGGTCTCCTAAAGAGATAATTTCGTTTACTTTACATTCAAACTGAACAGGCGATTCGGCAACTCTAAACGGTTTAATAACATCCGATTTTAACATGGTAAAACCAGCTTTGTCAAATTCGTTAATACCCTTAGCATATTCCGTACTAGACAAAGACATTTGTTGTACAATAGTATGATTAACAATATTAATTACCACTTCTTTTACATCGTGTACATTTTCTAACGTATGTTTTGTAGTATTATTTCTAACTCTGCGAGCAGGAGAAAAAATAAGAATAGGAGGATTTGCACTAAAAACATTAAAAAAACTAAAAGGAGATAAGTTTGGATTTCCATCCAAATCTATTGTACTAGCTAAAGCAATAGGTCTTGGAGCAATAGCACTTAATAAGTAGCTATGTAATTTGGTAGTAGAAATTTGTTTCGGATCAATAGTATACATTGGTTCAATTTTGGTATGTAAAAGTAAATACAAATTCTAAATAAAAGTAAATAAATTTATAGTTATTTTTAGCATAAAAAATAGACTCCTTATAATCATACAATTTTAATTTGCACTTTATTGCATTACAGATTATACCTTAAAAATTATTCTTCAAATCTCACCATTTCTTCATTTTCTGTAAATAGAAGTCTTAGTTGAATTCAGGTTAATAAGTTTTCTTTTTTAGTTAATAACTAGTTTAAAAAATAAGAGAGATTAGGTTTTATTAAACTTTATTTTTGCATCACACAAACACAACTAAAAAACACCTTATGAAAATTAAATTACCAAAGCCTAAAATTTTTGCATGTAGTAGTAGTATAGAATTAGCTCAAGAAATTGCTAAATCTTACGGTTTAGAAATTGGGAAATCTAAAAAAACAGTATTTAGTGATGGCGAATTTCAAGTGTCTTTTGAAGAATCATTACGAGGAAGAAGAATTTTTATTATCTGTTCTACAGTGCCACCAACCGATAATTTAATGGAATTATTATTAATGTTAGATGCAGCAAAAAGAGCATCAGCAAGACATATTACAGCAGTAATACCTTATTTTGGATGGGCAAGACAAGATCGAAAAGATAAACCAAGAGTACCAATTGCAGCAAAACTAGTCGCTAATTTATTACAAGCAGCAGGAGCAACGCGTATAATAACAATGGATTTACATGCAGATCAAATTCAAGGTTTTTTTGAAAAACCAGTAGATCATTTATATGCATCAACAGTGTTTTTACCATATATAGAAAATCTAAAATTAAATAATATAACCATAGCATCTCCAGATATGGGAGGCTCAAAACGAGCGTATGCCTATTCTAAATTCTTGAAAAGTGAAGTGGTAATTTGTTACAAGCAAAGAGAAAAAGCAAACGTGATTTCACACATGGAACTTATAGGAAATGTAAAAGATAGAAATGTAATTATTGTAGACGATATGGTAGATACAGCAGGAACATTAACAAAGGCAGCCAATTTAATGATGGAAAAAGGAGCGTTAAGTGTTCGAGCAATAGCAACACATGCAATACTTTCGGGAAATGCTATCGAACGAATTAATAATTCGGAATTAAAAGAATTAATAGTAACAGATACCATTCTAAAAAAACATGCGAGTTCTAAAATAAAAATTGTATCTTGCGCCACTTTATTTGCTGATGTGATGAAGAAAGTTCAGAATAACACATCCATCAGTAATCAATTTTTAATGTAAAATAAAACACAAAATGCAATCTATTACAATTAAAGGAACAAAAAGAGAAAGCGTAGGTAAAGTAGATACTAAAGCCTTACGTAATGCTGACAAAGTACCTTGCGTAATTTATGGAAGTGGAAACACTATTCATTTTTCGGCAGAGGAAAAAGCGTTTAAAAAACTAGTATATACACCAAACGTATATACAGCAACAATTGAATTGGAAGGTGGAGACACTTTTAATGCAATCTTACAAGACATTCAATTTCATCCAGTTACTGATAGAATATTACACATTGATTTTTACCAATTATCAGACGATAAAGAAGTAACAATGAATATTCCAGTAAAATTACAAGGTAATTCACCAGGAGTTATGAATGGAGGGTCCTTACGTTTTACAAATCGTAAGTTAAAAGTAAAGGCAATACCAGCAAATTTACCAGATCAAATTGAAGCGGATATTTCAACACTTAAAATAGGAGATAAATTATTTATTTCAGAATTAGATAATGAAAAATTTACTTTCTTACATCCAGACAATACTGTAGTGGTTCAAGTAAGAATGTCAAGAGCAGCAGTTGTAACTGAAGAAGAAGAAGGAACTGAAGAAGAAGGAGGAGAAACAACAGAAACTTCAGCTACAGCAGAATAATTTAATAGTTTATTATTTGACCATTTAACTATAAAAAAGTACTTCCCTAAGAAGTGCTTTTTTATTTTATACCAATTTTATTTTTTTTGACTTATTTTGCGGTCAACTTGGTATTACACTAATTGGTATTATATATATTTGTAAAATGAAATTATGGATTATTATTAAAAATATTTTTAGAAAAGATAAAAATACAGAAACAGATAGTATGAAAAAATATCTAATTGTTGGATTAGGAAATATAGGAGAAAAGTACAAAAACACACGACATAATATTGGATTTAAAATTCTAGATTATCTAGCATCCAAAAAAGAAATAATTTTTGAAACTCAAAAATTAGGAGATGTAGCAAAATTTCGTTTTAAAGGAAGAAGTTTTATTTTGTTAAAGCCAAGTACCTATATGAATCTAAGTGGTAAAGCGGTAAAATATTGGATGACAAAAGAAAAAATACCACTAGAGAATATGTTGATTCTTTGCGACGATCTAAATATTCCGTATGGATCATTACGGCTAAAGCCTAAAGGAAGCGCAGGAGGGCATAATGGATTAAAAGATATTAATAATGTATTACAAACACAGCAATATGCAAGGTTGCGTTTTGGTGTAGGAAATAAATTTTCAAAAGGACGACAAGTAGATTATGTACTTGGAAAATGGAACAATGCGGAACTAGATGAAATGGAAGAAAAATTGAACAAAATAGCAGAAATAATTAAATCATTTGGATTAATTGGAGTTGCAAAAACAATGAATACATTCAATAGCAAAAAAAACTAGTTAGTTTAACTTAAATACAGCACCAACATTAAAATAGAACAACCATTCTCTATATTTATTAGCACTTAAATTAGGATCCAAACCATCCACTTTATTCGATAAAAATCGTTGCCATCTCATATCGATAACGAAACTAAAATTATCACTATTCGTAATTTTTGTACCACCACCAAAAGAAAAAGCTTGTGTATTGCTATTTTCTAAAAAGATACCACCATCCAAATAAAAATCTGGTAATAACGAAGGATTATCTCTCCAATCGCCAAGTGAAGTTTCTAAATCAGGATTAAAATTTACATGGTAAAAACCACCACTAATATACGGTTCCCATTTTCTGAAATCAGAAAGTTCGAAAAGATAAAATTCCAATTGACCACCAATATTAAATATTTTAGTGCTTCCTTTCATTGCAGCAAGTTTAATAGCGTTTGCAGAATGTCCCTTAATATAGTCGCCTCGATGAATAAAATTATCACTCATATATGAAAATTCTACTTTTAATTTCAAATGATTTTTCATATACGATAATCTATCATTCCATTTTATTCTTCTTACATCATATCCCAAATAATAAATAATACCAGCACCAATACCTATATTTGCATAAGAACTAGGAAAATGACCTCTTTGCCCATAATCCGTTTGCATAGAAACTGCACCAACAGATATACCAAGCTCATGATTCATCTTTTGAGCCTGTGAAATAAAGGAAAAGATAAAAAAGCAAAAGATAGAAAATAAGTAGTTAGATTTCATAAATAAAAATTGATTCCAAAAGTAGGAGAATAAATAATAATATGCAAATATACTATAGGTAACTTGTTTTATTAATAAAAAGTATATAAACGAACTATTTTTTATACAGAATGGAATTTTATTTACAGGACAGTACAGGATAAATCACATTAATGATATTAATAATATTGTATCTAACAAAATTCAACCCTAAATTATTATAATTGATTATGTATAATATTTTAATAAATAAAACACTAATTTTCATGAAAAAAATCCCAACAAAAAAAAGTGTTACAAAAAACAATAATTATCGAAATAGAGATAACATCTTAGCGATATTTTTATTCTTATTTTTTGTAGTATTTTCTCAGGTTTATGCTACACCAAAAGGACTAGCAACACAACAACGACAAATTAAAGGCGTAGTTACAGATACAGATAATATACCTCTTTCTGGTGTAAATGTATTGGTAGTTGGTACAACAATAGGTACAGAAACAGACTTTGATGGAAATTATACAATAAAAGCAAAAGAAGGAGATGTTTTGCAATTTTCGTTTATTGGAATGAAAACGAAATTAATTACGATTTCGAAAAATAACCAAGTTAATATGATAATGGAAGATAATGCAGATACCCTTAACGAAATAGTTATTGTAGGGTATGGATCACAAAAGAAAACCAATGTAACAGGAGCAGTAGCAACAGTTAGTGCAAAAGATTTAGTAAGTGCGCCAACAACAAATGCAGTAGAAGCATTACAAGGAAGATCTTCAGGAGTTACGGTAATAAATAATGGGTCGCCAGGATCAGCACCAACTATTAGAATTAGAGGTATAGGTACATTAGGAAACAATAATCCAATTTATGTAATTGATGGCATAGTAACCGAAAATATGGATGGATTAAGTCCAGATGATATTGAATCTATAAGTGTGTTAAAAGATGCTTCTACAGCAGCAGCTTATGGATCGTTAGGAGCAAATGGAGTAATTGTTGTAAAAACAAAAACAGGTAAAAATGGAAAAACTACATTTAGTTTTAATAGCTATTTGAGTACGCGATTTAAACCAAAAAAAATAGATTTATTAAATTCAGAACAATATGTGTCTTATGTAACCGATATGATTCGTAACAATGACCCAGGAGCAGATTTGCCACCTCGTTTCGCAAATACAAATTTTATTAGTAATAATGTAGATTATCAAGATGCAATTTTTCAACAAGGAACTGCAAATAACTACGAGTTAAGCGCATCAGGAGGAACAGAAAATGCAAACTTTAGACTGTCTGGAAATTATTTAACACAAGAAGGAACCATGTTACATACAGCATTAGATAAGTACGCATTTAGAGTAAATAGTAATTTTAAAAAAGGAAGAATTACCTTTGGAGAAACATTAGCACTTACCTATGCAGAACAAGATCCATTAATTTTGGCATTTAGTGTATCACCAATAGAAAATGCGATTAAAATAGCACCATATTTACCAATATACGATGCAAATAATGTAGGAGGATTTAGCGAATTATCTGCTACAGACGATGTAAATACAACAAGAAATCCGTTAAGAACACTTAATAGAGAAACGCAACTAAATAAAAATATAAACTTGTTAGGAACCGTTTATGGTAAAGTAGATATCACAAAAAACTTAACATATAAGGCTACATTAGGAATGAATTTTTACGATAATAAATTCAAAAAAGTAGAATTACCTTATGGATTATCAGGAGGAGATCCAAGCCAAAGCGATACAAGAATTAGTTATGCAAATGCAAGAGTAAATACCATAACAATAAATAATAGTTTAGAATATACAAAAACATTTAACGAAAATCACAATGTAAAAGCATTGGTAGTTGCAGAACAAAGAAAAAGAAAAACGACCGTACTAAGCGGTGTTGGTACAACCCCTTTTGGGATTACAGACTTACCATCTAATTTATCTGGTGGAGCTCAAGCATTAGAGTATAATGTAGTTGGATATTTAGGAAGAATAAATTACGATTTTGCTGGTAAATATTTACTTGCAGTTTCGTTACGAAGAGATGCTTCCTCTAGGTTTGGAGCTAATTATCGATGGGGAAATTTCCCAACAGTAGCAGCAGGATGGGTTCTTAGCAAAGAAGATTTTTTAAAGGACTCTTCTTCCATGAATTACTTTAAATTAAGAGCAAGTTGGGGATTAGCAGGAAACGATAGGTCTGCTGGAGATTATGCTTTTGAATCTAGTTTATTACCAAATTATTTTTATGGAAATAATTCAGGTTTAGCAACGAGTAGTTTACCAAATCCAAATTTAAAATGGGAAGAAACAGCAATGACTAATATTGGAGTAGATTTAGGTTTTTTAAGTAGTAAAATTACCTTTAGTGCAGAATATTATAACAATACAAGTAATGATTTAATAGTACTTCTACCTCCAGCAGGGTCACTAGGAGTACCAAATGATACACCATTTAATATTGGAGGTATGAAAACAGATGGGTTAGAATTTAATTTAGGATATAGAAAAAGTGAAGGAGAATTTCATTGGTCAGCAAGTTTTAATTTAAGTACCACAAATAATGAAGTAACACAACTTGCACCAAATGTAGAACAATTATTTAATGGATCCAAACCAAATGTATTAGCAAGCGGAAGTATTTCGAGAATAGCAGAAGGAGAAGCATTATGGCATTTTTATGGGTGGGAAACAGATGGTATCTTTCAAACACAAGCAGAAATAGACGCACATGCAACACAAACAGGAGCAGCACCAGGAGATATTCGCTTTAAAGATATTAATAACGATGGTGTAATTAATGATGAAGATAGAACCGTAATAGGAAACCCATTTCCAAATGTAAATTATGGATTATCCTTAAATGCAGATTATAAGAATTTTGATTTTACAGCTTTATTTACAGGCGTTTCAGGAAACGATATATTTAATGCAAGTAGATATTATTTAGATGGCGCAAGTCAAATAACAAATACATCTACAGCAGTATTAGATAGATGGACACCTACAAATCCATCTACAACACAACCAAGAGCAATTATAAACGATCCAAATCAAAATACAAGAGTATCCAACCGTTATGTAGAAGACGGATCTTATTTTAGACTTAAAAATATTTCGATAGGATATAATATGCCAACAACAATGCTTAGTAATATATCAAAAGGAACAATTTCAAAACTTAGAGTATATGTAAGTGCACAAAACTTGTTTACAATTACCAATTATTCAGGATACGATCCAGAAATAGGTCCATCTTTAGGAATAGCATCTATTACAGGTTCTCAAAATAGTGAAATAGGAGTAGATAGAGGTCAGTATCCACAATCGAAATCCTTATTACTAGGTTTTCAAATAAAATTTTAATAAATTAACACAATTAAATGATGAAAAAACAGATATTAATATTAATTTTTATGGTATTTCTAATTAGTTCGTGTGAAACGAATGATTTAGAATTAAGCAACCCTACCGCAATTTCAACAACGACTTTTCCAACAAATTTAGAAGAATTAAAAGGAGGAGTAAATGCAACATATTCGCCATTACAAACACAAGGTTTGTATGGAAGATATTTATTTTATATGTACGATTATATGGGAGATGATGTACAAACAGAAAGAGGTACACCAGATTTATTAGCATTTAAGAACTTTACTTTTAGAGCATCAAATAACGATATATTTTTATACTGGAAAAATGCGTATATCGGAGTTTCAAGAGCAAATTTCATATTAGATAAACAAGACAATATAGCAGCTTTAGATGCAGGAGAAGTTTCTCAAGAAATGAAAGACAAATTTATAGGAGAAGCAAAATTTTTAAGAGCCTATTATTACTTTTTATTAGTAGAACGTTTCGGAGATATACCATTATATACACCAGAAAATTTAGACCCAAACGGTTTGCCAAGAACACCAAAAGAAGAGATATATCAATTAATTATTAGTGACTTAACAGATGCAGGATCTAAACTATTGCTAAAATCAGAAGAAGAGCCAGGGAGAGCAACAAAAGGAGCAGCTTATGCATTGTTAGGTAAAGTACATTTGTTTAGAGGAGAATACCAAGAAGCAAAAGTAGCTTTTAATAAAGTGATTAATAGTGGAGAATATACACTAACAACAGAATATTTTGATAATTTTGATAGTGCACATGAAAATAATTCAGAGTCCGTATTTGAAGTACAATTTGTATACGACAATGGCAATCCTTGGGGATATGCAGGTTGGGATGGATTAGATAATGGATATGTAGAAACCACATGGCGTTCCGCAGAATATGGAGCAGTAGGAGGATTTCATAACAACGACCCTTCCGAAGAATTAGTTAATGAGTTTGAAGCAGGAGATCCGCGATTACATGCAAGTTTCTATTTTGCAGGAGACGCATACTCTTCAGGAACAATAACACAAGAACAAATAGGAGTAGGAATATCAGCAACTTGGAGAAAATACCAAAGATCACATACCGTATCATCAGATTATAGCGGACTTTCGGATATTAACCATAGAGCAATACGTTATGCAGATGTATTGTTAATGGCAGCAGAAGCAGAAAACGAAGTAGGAGGAAATCCAGTAGGATTATTAAACCAAGTAAGAACAAGAGCAGCAATGCCATTATATGGATCGGCAGACATGAATCCTACCTATCCAGTTACAACTAGTGCAGAAATATTTACAGCAATAGTACACGAAAGAAGAGTTGAATTAGCAGGAGAACAAACTCGTTTCCCAGATTTATTACGATGGAATATGATGAGTATAATACCAGCTTTTCAAGCAGGTAAACACGAAGTATTACCAATACCTCAAACAGAAATAGATACAAACCTAAGTATTAATTCATCAGATCAGAATACAGGATATTAGTATTATTAGTAGTGCCCTTAATAATTATTTGAAAAGAACTGGCTTTATTTTTAAAGTCAGTTTTTATGTATAACTTCGTATTATATTATATGAATACTTTGGCAAAAAATAAAACAAATATATTTAACGGATTATTAGTATTGCTATTACTATATGCATGTACTAACAATAGAACAATTCCTAAAAAGCAATTATTTCAACAAAAAGCAGCTTTAGAAACAGGTTTGTATTTTAATAATAAATTGGAAGAAACCAAAGAAATGAATTATTTTAACTTTCCATATATTTATATGGGAGGAGGAATTTCGGTAGCAGATTTTAATAAAGATAACCTTTTAGATATCTACTTTACAGGAAATATGGTAGAAAATAGACTATACTTAAATCAAGGAAATCTAAAATTTAAAGACGTTACAAAAATTTCTAAAACAGCAATAAAAAATAGTTGGTCCACAGGAACAACCGTTGTAGATATTAATAACGATGGACTGTTAGATATTTACGTAAGCATTGCAGGAAAAAAAACATCGTATAAAAATAAATTACTAATCAATCAAGGAAATAATAGCGATGGAATTCCGATTTTTAACGAAGAAGCAGAAAAATATGGATTGGCAGATAAAGGAAGAACAGAACAAAGTGTATTTTTTGATTACGATAACGATGGCGATTTAGACCTATATGTTATCAATTATCCAATAACATCCTTTAAAGCACCAGCATTTCAGTACCAAGCAATGATGGAACATGCAGTCCCAGAATTATCCAGTCATTTATATAAAAACAATGGAGATTTAACCTTTACCGATGTAACCAAAGAAGCAGGATTATTATCCTTCGGATTAAGTATCGGATTAAGCGTAGCAGACATAAATAAAGATGGATACAAAGATATTTATGTGTCTAACGATTTCGCAAGTCCAGATTTTATCTATTTTAATAATGGCGATGGAACATTTACCGAAAGAAGTAAAGAAGTAACCAAACAAACATCCTTTTATGGTATGGGAACAGATATAGCAGATTTTAATAACGATGGTTTGCTAGACATTGTACAATTAGATATGTCTCCAAAAACCCATAAACGCTCCAAAGAAAATATGAGTAGTATGGATCCAATAAATTTTCAAAAGATAATAGAATTAGGATTACATCATCAATATATGTACAATAGTTTACAAATAAATAGAGGCATAAATAATACAGGATTTCCAGTATTTAGCAATATAGCAGCCTTTGCAGGAGTAAAATCTACCGATTGGAGTTGGGCAGCACTTTTTGCAGATTTTGATAACGATGGCTTTAAAGATTTGTTTGTTTCTAACGGAACCAGAAGAGACATACACAATAAAGATTTTTTTAATCAATTTAAAAAAAGCCACTATTTTAAAAACGAAAAAAAACAAATAAAGTCCTATAAAATTTTAGAAAAAATGCCATCCGAAGCACTAGAAAATTATATGTTTAACAATAATGGCGATGCTACTTTTACCAATAAAAGTAAAGATTGGGGATTAGAAGATAAAACCTTTTCAAATGGAGCAGCTTATGCAGATTTTGATAACGATGGCGATTTAGATTTGGTAGTTAATAATATAGATTTAGAAGCTTCTTTTTATGAAAATAAAACCAATACAAAAGAAAAAGCAAACTATCTAAAAATCAGATTTAAAGGAACAAAACAAAATGCATTAGGAATAGGAAATACAGTAACCATTTATAAAGATAAAAAATTACAATTATCCGAATTGATGCTAACACGAGGATACCAATCTTCAGTAGCGCCAGAGTTACACTTTGGAGTAGGTAATATAACGACATTAGATTCTTTAATTGTACAATGGACAAATGGAGAAACACAAAAAATAACAAATGTAAAAACCAATCAGTTACTAATACTAGAGTATAAAAATGCAAAAAAAAATACATTCAAAAAAAATCATTTAAAAAAGAAAAAAATATTTACAGAGATTACAAATAAAGTACATATTCATTTTAAACACGAAGAGAATTCTTATTTCGATTACGGAAAAGAACCATTATTACCACACAAAATGTCACAATTTGGACCAGGGCTTGCCGTTGGAGATATAAATGGAGATAAATTAGAAGATTTTTGGATAGGAGGAGCACACAAACAAAAAGGAATCATCTACATACAAAACAAAAAAGGAACATTTGTAGAAGCCAATCAAAAATTTTTAGAAGAAGATAAAAATTACGAAGATTTAGATGGGCAATTTTTTGACGCAGATAACGATGGTGATTTAGACCTTTATGTAGTGAGTGGAGGAAATGAGTTTATACCAAATTCCGAAACATATAAAGATAGATTATACATTAATGATGGTACAGGAAATTTTACAAAAAGTACAACAGCAATACCACAATTTTTAGAAAGTGGCTCAAAAGTAATACCATTTGATTTTGATAAAGATGGCGATTTGGATTTATTTATAGCATCGCGATTATTACCACAATATTATCCCAAACCACCAAATAGCCACTTGCTAGAAAATGTAAGTACCAAAGAAGAAGTCAAATTTATAGATGTGAGTAAAAAATCAAAAAAAACTTTTGATAAATTAGGATTAGTAACCGATGTTATAGCCATAGATTTTGATAAAGACAACGACGAAGATTTAATCGTTGTAGGAGAATGGATGCCAATCACATTTTTAGAAAATACCAAAGGAGTATTTAAAAACGTAACCAAACAACAATCTTTAAAAAATACAACAGGTTGGTGGTATAGTATTCATAAAAATGATATGGATAACGATGGCGATATGGATTTTATAGTTGGAAACTTAGGATTAAATTACAAATACAAAGCAACTCCAGAAAAAACGTTTGATATTTATGCGAATGATTTTGATAATAATAAAAGCTTAGACGTAGTTTTAGGATATTATGAAGGTAAAAAACAATATCCAGTAAGAGGAAGACAATGTTCTTCTCAACAAGTGCCAGGAATAAAAAATAAATTCAAAAATTATGAGAATTTTGCAGATGCAGATTTAGAAGACATATATAGTTTAAAAAAATTGAATAACGGAATTCATTATAAAGCACAAACATTTGCATCGGTATATATAGAAAATATAGGAAATGGAACATTTAAAAAAACACCATTACCAAAAGAAGCACAATATTCATCTATAAATACGATACTAACAGACGATTTTGATAAAGATGGTAAAAAAGATATTTTAATTGCAGGTAATTTATTTGTATCGGAAGCAGAAACACCTAGAAACGATGCTTCTATAGGTTTATTAATGACACAAAAAAAAGATGGATTTGAATCCGTTACATTAAAAAAATCAGGATTTTTAGCAGAAAAAGATGTTAAGCAAATGAAAACAATTACAATAAACGGTAAAAAATGTATTTTAGTTGTAAATAATGATGATGCACTTCAAGTTTTTCAAAAAAACAATTAAAATAAGTACAAATACAGTTTTAATAAAATGGTATAAATGAAGAAAATATACATCCTATTATCTCTTTTAATTCTTTTTAGTTCGTGTAAAAATAGTTCTAAAAACAATTCCGAAAAAAGTAAAAATTTAATCCTAACACAAAAAGTAGATTCGTTATTATCTATAATGACGCTTAAAGAAAAAATCGGACAAATGAATCAATATAATGGTTCTTGGGATGTAACAGGTCCGCCAAAAGATTCTACATCAATTAATAAAGTAGCACATTTAGAGCAAGGTTTAGTTGGAGCAATGCTCAATGTAAAAGGCGTTAAAAATGTAAGAGCAGTACAAAAAATTGTAGTAGAAAAATCGCGTTTAGGAATTCCACTAATTATCGGTTTTGATGTCATTCATGGTTACAAAACCATTAGCCCAATACCGTTAGCAGAAGCAGCAAGTTGGGACTTAAAAGCCATAAAAAAATCTGCAGAAGTGGCAGCAAAAGAAGCAGCAGCAAGTGGTATAAATTGGACTTTTGCACCAATGGTGGATATTTCAAGAGATGCACGTTGGGGACGCGTTATGGAAGGTGCAGGAGAAGACCCTTTTTTAGGAAGTAAAATCGCTTACGCAAGAGTAAAAGGTTTTCAAGGAGAAGATCTATCAAATGTAAACACCATTGCAGCATGTACCAAACATTTTGCAGCGTATGGTTTTCCAGAAGCAGGAAAAGAATACAATACCGTTTCTGTCGGAATGCCAACATTATACAATATCATTTTGCCGCCATTTAAAGCTACAGTAAAAGCAGATGTAAAAACATTTATGAATGCTTTTAATGAACTAAATGGAATTCCAGCAACGGCAGATACATTTTTACAAAGAGATATATTAAAAAACGATTGGAATTTTAAGGGTTTTGTAGTCTCAGATTGGGGTTCTATTATGGAATTGGAACACCACGGATACGCAACAGACAACAAACATGCAGGAGAATTAGCGATAAAAGCAGGATCGGATATGGATATGGAATCCTATGCTTATATAGATCATTTAGAAGAATTAGTTAAAGAAGGTAAAGTTAAAGAAGCCTTAATTGACGATGCAGTTCGTAGAATATTAACCGTAAAATACGAGCTAGGACTTTTTGATAATCCCTATAAATACTGTGATTTAGATAGAGAAAAACAAGTTGTAAATAGTAAAGAAATAAATGCAGCTGTATTAGATATGGCAAAAAAATCCATCGTTTTACTTAAAAATGAAGCAATAAATAATCAAAAATTATTACCACTAAAAAAAGAAGGACAAAATATAGCGGTTATTGGAGCATTAGCAAATGATAAAGATAGCATGTTAGGAAATTGGCGGATAGGAGCAGATAACAATACAGCAGTATCTGTACTAGAAGGCTTAAAAAAATACAAAGACAATACCATAACCTATAAAAAAGGAGCAGATGTGGTTATCGGAAAAACATTCTTTTATTACGATACAAAAATCAATAAAACCGATAAAAGTGGTTTTAAAGAAGCAATAGAAATAGCTAAAAAAGCAGATGTAGTCATTATGGTTTTAGGCGAACACGGTTTTCAGTCAGGAGAAGGCCGTAGTCGAACTAATTTAGATATTCCAGGAGTACAATTAGATTTATTAAAAGAAGTTTATAAAGTCAATAAAAAAATAATTTTGGTTTTAACAAACGGACGACCATTAACAATAAATTGGTCCGAAGAACACATTCCAGCTATTGTAGAAACGTGGCAATTAGGAACACAAGCAGGAAATGCCATAGCACAAGTTTTATATGGTGATTATAATCCGAGTGGAAAACTACCAATGACGTTTCCTAGACACGTAGGACAAATACCAATTTATTACAGTCATAAAAAAACAGGAAGACCAACACCTTTACCAGATCCAGCTATGGTATTTTGGTCAAAATATACCGATGTAGACAGCTCGCCTTTGTACCCTTTTGGATATGGATTAAGTTATACGTCTTTTGAATATAAAAATCTAAAATTAAATAAAACCAAAATCTCTATAAATGAAGAAATAAACGTTTCGGTTGAAGTTACAAATACAGGAAATTTTGATGGCGAAGAAGTAGTACAATTATACATACAAGATGTATGTGGAAGTTTAACTCGTCCTGTAAAAGAATTGAAAGGATTTGAAAAAATACATTTAAAAATTGGAGCATCAAAAACCATTTATTTCACAATAGATTTTGAATTATTACAATTCTATACAGCAAATAACAAATGGGAAGTGGAACTAGGAGATTTTAATCTTTGGATTGGCGGAAATTCGAATGCAACATTGAAGACTTCGTTTAAAGTTGTTAAGTAATACCAATTTGATTTTTCAACTCCTCTTAAAATCAAATAGGTATAAATTAGTGTTTCATACCAGCTCAACATCAAAATACGCTATAAATTATTTGTCATTTCACGTTTTACGGCACTTTAAATTTAAACCATAGCTGTGCCTATGCTTGAAATTTAAAGATTGTAAAACATAAAAATATTTTGAATCTATTTAGCGCATTTTGAAATTGAATTGGTATAATTTTATGGATACGTATAGCTTTGTGTTACGGTATAACCAAATTCATTTTCAACTTTTATTTCATAAGTATAACCACTTACAAAGCGAGTTAAAGTAATGGTTTTAACAGGAGGAGTATTTGAACCTACAATATCATTTAAAATTACAGATGAAGGACCAATAGGACCAGCAACAGCTCCAGTTGAATTTCCTTTATAAGTATACATTAAAGGTTGGTCGTAACCATCTAAAAGAGTAACAGTAACATTTGCCACAATAGTACCAGAAGAAGGAAAATTCTGCTGTACCGAAATATTAAATGTTGGCATTTTGGAAGTTAAAGCAATAGTTTGTGTTTGCGTTACACCATTCCTTGTTACTTCGACAGTAAAAGAGGCAATTCCGACTTCATTTGGAGTTAATGTGATATCTAAATTATTTTCGGTAATGATAATGGTATTTCCAATAATAGCTTCATTACCATTTATTGTTAATGTAGCATCAAAATCTGTATCAGAAGAATTGATAACTTTTATTTGATATTGATCTCCAACTTCTAAAGCATTAAGACTAAAATTGTAGTTTGCATTTTGTTTTGCAAATACAGTATTTGTTTCGGAATCAAGATTTAATGTAAAATCATTTTGATTGTCTGCATCATCACTATTACAAGCAGTAAATAGAAAAATACTAATAAATAATAGGCTCACTTTTTTTAACGTTTTCATAAAAAATATTTAATTAAAATTAATAACTCAAAATATATTAAAAAATTTTGAGTCAACCATAAAATTCGTGGAAAAAAATATTAATATCAGTTAGGTAGAAGTAGAGAATGGCTTAATAATACCAACTCAACATCAAAATACGCTATAAATTATTTATCTTTTCACGGTTTTACTGCACTTTAAATTTAAACCATAGCTATGCTATGCTTGAAATTTCAAGATTGTAAAACATAAAAATATTTTAAATCTATTTAGCGCATTTCAAAATTGAATTGGTATAATTCCTTTTTTTAGCGATATATTCTAAACTTTGCTCGAATTGATCATGTTAAAAAAATAGTATCTGAAATTCTAAAGAAAATTGTTAAAGAGATTTCCATTTACTAAGAGCTTCCAAAAAGTAATAATCCGCATAATTTAAAGGCTTGTCATTTTCTTCGCCAGAATGAATATTTCCAACCGAATGTTTTAAAATAAAACCTTGATTTTTTCCTAGTTCGGCCAAATAATCAGGTGTAGATAATTTTCTAATAATGCTTTCAGCATAAGCAATCATAGCCTCTTTCTTTTCAGGAACATATTGTTGGAGTGTTAATAGAGCAGATGCAGTAATAGCAGCTGCCGAAGCATCACGAGGTTCGTTAGGTATTTTTGGAGCATCATAATCCCAATAAGGAATATGATCTTTAGGAATTTTAGCATTGGTCATAATATAATTAGCTATGGCTTTTGCTTGATTTAAAAAAGTCGCATCTTTAGTATTCAAATACGTTTGTGTAAAACCGTATAAACCCCACGCCTGACCTCTTGCCCAAGGAGATGCATCTACATAACCTTGCCCTTGTTCTTTACTTCGTACATTACCAGTTTTACCATCGTAATCTACAATATGAAACGAACTAAAATCAGCTCTAAAATGATTCTTCATCGTTGTTTTTGCGTGAGATGTTGCAATAGCATAAAAAGTAGAATCTTTAGTATATTCAAAGGCTTTATATAACATTTCTAAATTCATCATATTATCAATAATAATTGGAGTGTTCCAACCACGTTTTGCAATCCAACCCATATTTGGTGTCGTATCCCAAGATTGTATAGCACCAACTTTAGGTCTGTATCTAGTAATTAAAGATTTAGAAGCTTGTACAACCACATCTTTATATGCTTCGTTTTTGGTTAAAGAATAACCATTCCCAAAACTATTATTAACCATAAAACCTAAATCGTGTGTATTGGTTAAATATTTGGCAGAATCTACTGCTTGAGTAAATTTCATAGCATGATTTTTCCAAGTATCCAATTGGTTGTTTTTATACAAATACCATAGCGAACCAGGAAAAAAACCACTAGTCCAATCGTGATAAGGTTTTAATCGTAATTTACCTTCTTCAGTAACACCTCTTGGTAATAAAAGCGGTTTGTTATTTTCAATACGTTTTATTAAACCTTCGTATTGTTTTTCCGAAAAAGAGAAAACACGAGCGATTAATTCGGATTTAGATTCCGTTTTTTCTTCTATGGTTACTTTTTTTTCTGTTATATTTTTGTCGTTTTTACAAGCAATAAAAGTGACACATACTAGTGCGATTAATATTAATTTTTTCATTATTTTCTATTTTATACATTGTTTACCTTCGGTAAGTTTTACTTTTTTACCGTTATATTTATATACTCCTGTAGTACCTTTTGGCAAAAAAATATCGCCAGATACAACATTGTTTTTTTTAGTTAAATCCACAATAATTTTCCCTTTAGGATGAGGCATTACTGCTCTAAAATGATCCAAACCATTAAAGTTTGGAGCAACCATAATTTCGTTAAAATGTTTACTTTTAGGATAAATACCAGCAATAATTTTTAAAAAATGGTAGTTTGGCGAAGCAGACCATGCATGGCATTCCGAGCGAGGCTCGATATCGGTTTCGGCAAAAGTAGTTAAACCTAGATTAAGCTGATTTGTCCAGTTTTCTAATAAACCAGTATACAAATCTCCCATGCCAACTTTATGTAACGCATTAAATAAGTAATATTTATAGTAAATAGTAGTTTGAATTAAATTTTTATCATCTAATATTTTTTGCATCATTGCTTTTTGTTCATTTTGAGGAATGGCATCTGTTAAGATTGCCATAATATTGGTGTGTTGTGAGAATTTTTCTTTATTTGGTGTTTCGGCAAAAAGTCCTTTTTCTTTTATATAGCAATTGGTATGGACGCTTTTTCGAATTCTTTTTTCTAATGCTTTGTATTTAGTTGCTTCTTCGGTATAACCTAAATCCGCAAACATTTCGGATGCTAATTGTAGTGTTTTAACAAATTGTAAAGCGACTGAAGCAGAATAGCCATCGTCGGCACCATCAGGAATTCCGTTATGAAAACCTGGACTCCAATCGGTAAAATTCCACCATTCCATTTTTGTTGGCATACCAGTTTTATCTACTTTATTAATCCACCAATCAATAACAGCTTTCATTCCTGAAACATACTTTTTAGTAAATTCAGGATCGTCTTTATACATATAATGGTCATGAATCATATTTACCCAAAGCAAGGAATACGTAGGAATAATTTGTACAATATACGATGGAAAACGACTCGCTGTTAAACCGCTAGGTAAACGCGAATTGTCAAACATTTCGATGGCTTTTTTCATTAAACGGTCATCGCCATCGACACTCAAGGAAACAATAGCTTCGATTCGAGTATCGCCAACATATTGTAATTGTTCGTAATATGGATCTATAAATCCTTCTACTGCTGAATTTCGTAACGTTAACCAAGAAGCGTTCCAAATTTTGGTAAGTGTTTTATTATTTGTTTCAAATTTGGCATTTTCTTTAAAAGGATAAGCTGTATAAACATTATAATAATCATCTATTGTTAAGGCTTCTTCTTTGGTCTCGATGTCTAATTGTATAAAACGAAATGTTTTTTGACCAATTGGTTTAAAACTTCGATTTATTCCACCATCAGCTTCAATACTGTCGTAATACCCTAAAATATGTTTGCCTTTAACTACATTTCTGTCGCCTTTTTTCCAGTTTTTATCGTACATCGCTTCCGAGTACGTTATTTTTATTTGACTATCTTTTCCGTAAGAATAATGTATAATTGGATGTCCGATAGTATGATGTAATTGGTCGATTAAAATACTTGCTTTGGTATGTGCAGGAATGGTTAAACTTCCAGTCCCTTTAATAAAATTATCGTTTGTATTAATGCCTTTGCTTCGAGCGATTTTACCAAAACGCTGTTTGGTTTCTTCCATAAATGGAATGGTTCGTGGTACTAAATACCAAGTACTTCCAAATAAAAAACCGCGACCAACAGCAAACTCTACCGTTCCTAATTTTGGACTTTTCCATTTCGAATCATCGAAATTGGTTTTTTCCCAATTCCAAGCATGGTTTTTAGAAATTAATTTTTCTCCAGGGCCAGCTGCATAATATCCACGAAGCGAATCACTTACAAATGGAATACTTTGAAAACCAGAATCATTCAAGACTTTCCATTTAGATGCTTTTCCAGTATTTAGATTTACGGCATTATTTTTATCGCCTTGTAAGATAAATGCCGTTTGGAAAGTCATTGTAGAAGCTTTGCGATATTCGCCAAAATTAACAACTTCGACCGCAATACTATTTTTTCCTATTTGTAAATCTTTAGCAATATCTAAAGTTTCGTAACGATAATGATTAATATCTCCAGAAGAAGGACCAGAAACTAAATATTTACCGTTTATATATAATCGATACCGATTATCGGCAGAAACATAAATAATAAATTTTTCTGGTTTGGTTTTTAAATCAAAAGTTCTACGAAATAAAAATTTTCTAGCATCTAAGGTAGATTCTGTTGGATGTGTAATCCATTGCGAAGTCCATGCATGTTTTAATTTGGTAAATTCTTTACCTTGATGGTTTATTTTCACTTCCGATTCTTGCGCAAATGAAAAGGTTGTAGTTATAAGAAAATACAATAAAAGACTATAAATGTTTATTTTTTTATTTTTCATTTTATATTATAAATTATTCTAATCCTTTAGGTTTGTTTTTAGTTACTTTAAAATCATCAAAATAGATATAAGAATCCTTTTTCGGAGCCCAATCTTCTGTATTTCCTCCATGAAAAGTTGAAAAATAAAACGTATCAATTTCTCCTAATGGAGCTAAACGATATCTTACTTCTCTTTCGTTAGTTACTTGTTTACCATCGACCCAAACTTCCATAATACCATTAAATTTATCGGTATCATTCATTTTTAAGTGTTGTGTAATTCGATACCATTTATCGGTACTAAAAATAGTATCCATTTCTACAATATCTCCCCATTTGTGCTTGTTATCCATATAATAAAAATAAACAATCATTGCACCTTTGTCTCGCCACATATAACGAGCACTCCAACCTTCGCCATTTTTTGGATGTATTCCTCCAGTATATTTACTGCCTCCACTTGTTAAGCCTGGTAATTTTCCTCCAAGACGAAAATCAAACCCTTTTTTAAACTTTAAAAAATAATCTAAATAATATTCTTTTGATTTAGCAATTTCTTTATCGAATTGAATTCCTGTTTCTTTTGGACCAATACCACCTTTTGGATATTTTACTTTTAGTACTTTGCCATGAATAGAATCGTTCTCTATAGTTGCTTTATCTTCTATAATTTTCCAACGAATATCACCAACATCTTCTAATAAATTTTTATCTGTATATCGACCTAATTCATTCTTTTCAAAATCGAGTTGAAAAACGGTATTTTGATTAGTATTCATGGTTGTTTTACAACTAATAAGGATTATAAAAAAGGTAATTATTATGTATTTCATTTTTTATTTTTTAAGTCTGTATTATTCTTGTAAGTTTAAATATTTAAACATAAATTTTTTTGTATTATTTACTGCTTTTTTTGATTCTGGCAATAAATAATGTCCTTGCCAAACGTGCCACATGCCTTCGTAAACATCTAGCTTGGTTTTTATCTTTGCATCATCTAAAACGCGATATATACGTATGGCATTACTCAAAAATATTTCTTTGCTTCCTACTTGAATTAAGGTTGGTGGAAATCCTTTAGAAAAATTACCATAAACAGGAGATACATAAGGGTTTTTAAAAGCGCTTTTTGGTGCATAGGCTAAGGCAGCATTTTCTAAAAAATTTTCGTTTATTAGCGATGGATCATTATCTGCCAAAGTAAAATAAGTATCTCCAATTTCGTCAATATCCGACCATGGAGACCACAATACTAAAGCTGCTGGTAAAGCTATGCCTAAATCTCTCATTTTTAAAATACTTCCAGCTGCAAGTCCACCACCAGCAGAATCGCCATAAATGGCAATATTTTGAGCGTCGTATTCTTTTAAAAGACCTTTGTAAAATTGAATTACTTCGTCTGTAATTTGCTTGTATTTTGCTTGTGGAGCAAGTGTATAGTCTATTGCTATTATTCTTAGTCCAGAGGTTTCTGCTAATGGTAATATGGATGCCAAGGTAGCTTCGGCATGTAAAACAACATAGGCACCTCCATGAATATAAACAATTACTTTATTATTTTTTTTGTAATTTTTTGGATGGATATCAATGGCTCTAATGCCACCTATAAAAATAGTATCTATGTTTGGTTGGTATTTGTCTTTTATTGGTTGTAATCCACTTAGTACAGCTTTGTCAATATTGTCTTGAAATTTTTTCCATTCGCTATGTGGTGCGTTTTCTTTTGGTGTTTTTGCGGTATTCCTGTTAGAGCGTTTTTTTGCTTTTAGCATTTCTTGAGCGTCTTTAGAAATGGTTGTTGGTACATAAAAAGCATCTTGTAATGTAGTAGATTCGTATCTTGTAATAGCGTTATTTTGAGCTTGGGTTTTGTCTATTTTTGCAGATAATACGACTTCGCCACGATCTGGAATTGCTTTTACTAAGGCGTATTTATTCAAATTATAAGTAATTATATTGGATGTAATTGTTTTTCCGTTTTGTGTTGCATTTGCACTAATCCAGTTATTTGGAATACGAATTTTTACAGTTAATGGCATATCGTAAATAGCATCTTGCATTTTATCTGTTAATGTAAAACTAATGATATCTTCTCTATTTTTAGTAACTTTAAGTGTGTGGGTTGCGTATTCTTGTGCATATTTTGCAACATCGGGAAATGTACCTATCCACAATTTGTCTTCTTTTTGTTTGAGATATTTTAGAAATTCATCGGTTGTTTTTTGTAATTCTGGTGTGTTTACATGATGAAAATGTGTGCTTCCCCAACCTCGATAATAGTTAATGTCTTCTAGTTTTTTACTTTTGTTGAGTAATGGTAATATGTAGTGATTTCGTGTACTATCGTTTGTGTAAATATGAGGGTTAGAGATACTTCGAATTTGCTTAAAGTCTATTTTATTTGCAGGGTTTAGTACTCCAATAACACCACGACTTGCAATAAAATGTTTGGCAACTTCGTTTACATTTCCTTGTCCCCATGGATAAGCATAAGTTACACATTGTTGATTTTTAATGTGTTTTTCGATTTTATTTTTGGTTGTTTTTAGTCGTTTGCAATAGTCTTTTATGCTTGGGTTTTTTTGATTTTTTTTTGGATGGTCGTACCAATTTTGGTCATCGTGTCCTTGTATAGCATTTCCTTGTTTTGCTAGTTCGTTAAATAAATTCCAGTCTTTTACATTCCATTTTTTATCTGCTTCGGTAATGACAAACCAAGTATATTTGAATCCGTATTTTTCTTGTGTTTTTCTCCAAAAAGGAATATCTTGTTCATTATTATCATCAATAGTAATGGTAAAAGCGCTTAATTTATCGTTGTTCCAAAGACAGACAGAAGCATTTCCAATGGTTTGATTCCATTTTTTTTCGGTAATTTTAAATCTTGGTTTTGTTGTTGTTTCGAGGATAAATTTATCCTGTGAAAACAGATTTACTGTTTGTAAAATAACAAGTAAAAGAATTATTTTTTTCATTGTATTAAATATTATTTCCAATTCCTATGAGTATAGTAGAAAATATAATAACTGCCAAACCTAGCCATAAGGTATGCATTGTTTTTTTTGAAACACCTTTCCACTCTTTAAAATACAATCCCCATAGTGTGCTAAAGATAATAATAAAGGCCATGTGTAAGGTCCAACTTGCAAATTCGTATTCTTTTCCTAAAAAGGTAGTTCCCATACCGTAAAAGAAAAATTGAAAATACCAAGTTACACCTCCAGCAATAGCTAATAGGTAATTTTTCTTTTTATTTTTTATGGTTTTATCGGTAAAATCTTTAAATGTTTTGTTTTTAAAACTCAAAATCATAGTCCAAATAAAATTGGTTAAAAATCCGCCCCAAAGTATCCAAACGATTACAGGATTGTTCTGAAATAAATTATCGGTTCCTAATTTTACTGCTTCTTCGGCAATTGGTTTTCCTGCAGCAAGTCCGAAGGCGAAACAAGCACTTAATATTCCAGAAATGGTGGCAATAATTAGACCTTTAGATAAATTAAATTCTGCTACAGCTTCTTGTTGTTGTTTATCGTCTAAATCTTTTTCTTTAAGCATTCCTGCTTTTCCAGCAATGGCAATTCCGATAAGGCTAACAATTACGCCAAGTAGTACTACTTTTCCACCATTTGTTGCAATTAATGATGAAAAGGTACCATTATAAATAGGTGGTATTAAGGTGCCAAATGCAGCAGTAAATCCGAGAGCGACTGCCATACCTAAACCGATTCCTAGATAGCGCATGGATAATCCAAAAGTTAGTGCGCCAATTCCCCAAAGAATACCAAAAAGAAAAGTATAAAATTTCACTTCAAAACTAGCTGCTCCAAGTACTTCAAATAGATTAGGAACGGTTAACCAAGCCATAATTAATGGTGCAAATACCCAAGCAGCAAATCCTAAAATTAACCACGACGTTTCCCATTTCCATTTTTTTATGAGTTTAAACGGAATGTAAAAACTACCTGCTGCAAGACCTCCGATAGCGTGTAATAATAATCCTAAAAATGCTCCCATATTTTATAATTTTGAGTTTTAAGTGGTGTTTACTATGATTTAATATTCAACATTTATCTCAATACAATTTTTCTTTATTGTCGCTACGTAAAATCATTCGATAAGACATTTTCTAAAAATTGCTTTTCAAATTTCGGTCTTTTTTCTTGTTTCTTTTCTTCCATCACTATGCTGCTTCAAAATCTTTTTTCAAAACTTTTTTTGCCAATGCTAATTCTTTTTTTGTAAATGGTTTTGCATTAGATGCAGAAACGGCTCCTTTTAATTCTGCTATATTTTTTGCTCCTGAGAGTACGGTAGAAACTCCTTTTTGGTCTAAAACCCATCGCAATGCAGCTTGTGGCATGTTGGTAATATCGTCTCGCATTAAAAATTTAAAGGCTTCTACTTGGTCTATTCTTTCTACTAATTCTTGTTTGGAATATCTTGCGTTTAGTGTTCCTTTTGCAAAAATGGTATCTTTTGTAAACACTCCTGCTAAAAAACCGTTTGCCAAACATTCTCTTCCGAACACACCTATTGGATATTCGGACAGTTCGTCTACCAACGATTGCGCTTCTCGATTCATTAAACTTAGCACAACTTGTACGACATCAATTTTTCCTTCTTTTGCCCAAAGTCGTGCCATATTTTCGGTTTGTTGAAACATGGATATAGAATGTGCTACAAATCGAACTTTTCCTTGCTTTTTTACTTGTTCTATACCTTCCCAGACATCGTCTCTAATTTCGTCTGGAGAAAATGGCGAATGAAAAAATAACACATCAATATAATCGGTTTGCAAACGTTTAAGACTTTCTTCTACGGAGTCTATTATTCTGGATTTGTAAAATAGAGAGCGTCCGCCTTCGATACATGGATTTCTTCCGAATTTAGTAGATATATGTACTTTATCTCTTTTGCCTTTTAAGGCTTTTCCGAGTACAATTTCTGCCACACCATCTTGTTTGTCGGTTCCATATTGTGGAGCTGTATCAAATAGGTTTATGCCCATATCGATACCTGCATGAATGGTATTAATTCCTTCTTTTTCTACGACACCTCCATAGACATTATTTCCAAATGCCCAAGTGCCTAGACTTATTTCACTTACTTCTAAATTGGTTCTTCCTAGTTTTCTATAGTTCATGTTTTATAGATATTTCTTTTTTAATTCCTTTATTTTTTTGTTCGCATTTTCTAAAAACACATTAACAATATTTTTTCCGTGTACAGCAGTTGCTGGTCGAGGATCTGCTCCTGATACAGCATGTTCTTCTAGAGTTATTTTGCCTTCTTTTGGTAATACATCTAAGGCTACGGTTTCTGGTTCGTATACTAGTTGTAACGAAGTTTCGCCTAAAGCAGAATGGTTTGCTATTAATAATTTGTCGTTAATTATATCAAATTCTGCTAGAGACCAAAAATATTTTTTTGGATATTTTTTATTGAATTTTGTTGCAGTATTTCGTAAAATTTGTAAATGTGGTTCTCCTGCATGTCCAGAGAGTAAAACAATAATTTTAAACTCTTGTTTTGCCAATTGTTCCAGGTATTCTTCACAAATTTGTTGTATGACTTTTTCTGAAAATTCGATGGAATGTTTTGGAAAATCAACACCAGGATAAGAACTTATTAAATTTGCTGCCAAACTTATTGCAGGGAATACCAATCCGCCATTTTGCTTTGCTAAATCTTTGCATAAATGCTGTGCTTTGTGTGTGTCTAATCCAGTTGGATTGTGGTTGCCATGATATTCAATTGCTCCCCAAGGTAAATATGCTATTGGAAAGTACTCTTGAATTGCTTCAATTTGTATTGGTCGTAATCTATCGTATAATCCCCATTTTACTTGCATTTACTTTTTTTTAGAGTAAATTAATGGATTCTGTTTTTCATTATTTAACAAGTCGCCTATTTTAAGTGTCTTAAAATAAGCATCTGGTAATACGTTTTGTTTGCCATTAAATATGGCGCCATCTGGCATAAATGCACAAGTCATCGCATTACGTGTAAATGGTGTCATGTTTACTCCAGCTGCATGAATATTTAAACCATTATGAAAAGAACAGCTTCCTGCTTTTATTACAGAAGCGACAGGCAATACTGTTTTGTATTTTGGATAAGTATTAAAAATATCACCCATATTTGCTCCAATTCCTGGTTCAATAAAATCGGTATCGTGATTAGATTCTGGCATAAAATACAAGCAACCATTTTGTAAAGTAACGTCTTCTAAGGCAATCCAAATACTCAATGCTTCTCTGTGGCTAAATGACCAAAATGGAGTATCTAAATGCCAAGCAGTTGCGTTTGCCCAAGGTTGTTTTATTAGCGATTGGTCATGCCATACACGAATACCATCTACTTGCGCTAATTCGGCAGCCATTTTTCCAATACGTTCATCTAAAATGAGTTCTTTTACTTTGTCATCTGTCATCCATAGGTTAATTATTTGCGTAAATACTTTTCCAAAATAATCGGCATTTTCATTAATACCATCTTCTTCTCCAGATTTTACTTTAGAATGTGGAAATTTTGTTCCGTTTCTATCCACAATAGCTTTGTCAATTGTTTTTTTCCAATGTTTTACTTCGTCAGCATTTAAAAAATCATCAATAATAAGAAAGCCGTTTTTTCTGTAAGATGTTATTTGTTCTTTAGATAAATTAGGATTCATTTTGTTTGTGTTTAAGTTAAAAAAAACCACTACACAATACTAGATTTATAAACACAAAATGTTATCCTGTGGTATCCTGTAAATAATATAAAATGGTTTTTAAAGTGAGTTTCTATCAATGTAAGTAAAGTTATTTTTAAACTTTCTTTTTTCATTTTTAAGAATCATTTCGGCAATAGATTTTCCCATTTGTTTAAAATCGGTACACATAACTGTAATTCCAAGTAAATCTTTTAAAGGAGTATCATTGTAGGAAATAACGCCAATATCTTTTCCCAAAATCAATTTTTTTTCACGAGTTTGCTTTACTAAAAAAACGAGATCCATTTCGTTAATAATCAAAAAACATTCAGGAGTTTCGAATTCCATATCTTTATAAATCTCATCAATAACCTCAAAATTAAAAAAATGTTCTACGCAAAATTTTTTAAAACCTAAAACAATATCTTTTGGATATGGATAAATCGAATTTGTAGGATATACTAGGATTAACTTTTTATATTTAGATAATTTTTTAATACCTTCATTTAAGGCATCGTAAATGTCTAATTTAAAATCTTGGTATACATTAATGTAATTTCCTGTAATTTGTGATAGTTGATTATCTAATAGAATTAATTTATTTGCAGGAATTTTTTTTATGGTATTAATAATACTCTCATTAGAATCGATATATTTCATTTTATCGTCTGTAAAATGACTCATAATTACATAATAATCGTAACCACCTATATGCTTATTTATTAAGTTTGTAAATAAAGATTCGTCGTAATGATAGATAAATAAATTAACATGAGCATTTAAACCCATATTATTTACAAAAGAATTATAAAGACGCATTTTATAGGAACTCAATTTATTAATTAGAAATAAAATGTTAACTTTTGAAATTAAATCTGTTTTGGCGGTATAATATCCTTTACCCTTAACAGATACAATAATTTTTTTTTCTTTTAAATATTTATAGGCTTTCTCAACAGTATCTCTAGATAAGTATGTATCTTCACTAAGTTTATTAATAGAAGGTATTTTTTCGCCAATTTTTAAACTTCCATCAGAAATTTTTGAAATAATAGCATCTACAACTTGTTTGTATTTAGGTTTGCTAGATTTTTCATTGATATTGATAAACATTTACAAGTAGAATTCTTTAAATTAAATCTGGAATTTATTGCTTACAAAATTAGGGAATTATTTCTTAATTTATATTGCCTAGTAGTTTTGAATAGAAAAAATATTTTTATCCTTTAAATATTTTAGTCTCTTTTTTTACTCAAAAAGGATTATATGTGATATTTATGAAATATATCAAATGGAGGTTATCAGTACAGCACAGGATGCAATATTTAAAGGATAAAAATATTTTTACTCTTCTAAAAAGATTATAGAACGTATATGATAGTAAAAAAGACCGATTTTAAACATGTAGATTATCTGTGGGATGAAAGTAAAGCAACGAATCTACAAGGAGATGAAGTAGCATTATTACTTTACAGATCCAATTTATTAGGAGCAGATTTAAGAATTACGAATTATGGTGGAGGAAACACAAGTTGTAGAACGATAGAAAAAGATCCATTAACAGGAGAAGAAACAGAAATAATGTACATCAAAGGTTCTGGTGGTGATATTGGTAGTTTAAAAAGAAGTGGATTAGCAGGTTTATATGTAAATAAATTACGAGCATTAAAAAATGTGTATCGAGGTTTAGCACATGAAGATGAAATGGTTGGTTTATTTAATCATTGTATTTACGATTTAAATAGTAAAGCACCATCTATAGATACGCCATTACATGGATTATTACCATTTAAACATATTGATCACTTACATCCAGATGCACTTATTGCAATCGCAGCCGCAGAAGATAGTGCGAAAATAACAAAAGAAATTTGGGGAGATACAATGGGTTGGGTTCCTTGGCAAAGACCAGGATTTGATTTGGGATTACAAATAGAACAATGTCTTGCTGATAATCCAAATATTAGAGGTATTATACTTGGAAGTCATGGACTTTTTACTTGGGGAAATACCGCTTACGAATGTTATGTAAATAGCTTAGAAGTAATTGAAATGGCTTCAAAATATATAGATAAAAAAATAAAAAATAAATTAATTTTTGGAAATCAAAAATTAGAGCGTTTAAAGGAGGAGAAAAGGAGAAATCAGGCTGCATTAATTGCACCATTACTACGTGGTTTATGCTCAAGTAATAAACCAATGATAGGGCATTTTACAGATGATGAAAGGGTTTTAGAATTTATTAATAGTAATGATTTGGAACGATTGGCTCCCTTAGGAACTTCTTGTCCAGATCATTTTCTAAGAACAAAAATTAAACCTTTAGTTTTAACAATTAATGCAGATTCTGATTTATCAAACAGCAAAGAAATATTAAAACAATTAATACCAGCTTTCGAGGAATATAGAAAAGAATACAAACAGTATTACGATACTTGTAAACACGATAACAGTCCAGCAATTCGAGATGCAAATCCAGTAGTAATTATTTTTCCAAGAGTTGGAATGTTTACATTCGCTAAAAACAAACAAACAGCACGAGTTGCAAGCGAATTTTATATCAATGCCATAAATGTAATGAAAGGAGCAGAAGCAATATCAAAATACACAGCTTTACCAAGACAAGAAGCATTTGATATCGAGTACTGGTTATTAGAAGAAGCGAAACTAAAAAGACAACCTGCAGAGCAGCCACTTTCAAGAAAAGTAGCATTAATTACAGGAGCAAGTGGCGGAATTGGAAAAGCAATCGCAGACAAGCTAGTAGCAGAAGGAGCAAATGTAGTATTGACAGACTTAAAAGGAGAAACATTAGCAGAAGCTAAAGCAACTTTTAAACGAGATCAAGTAACTGTCGCAATTTGTGATGTAACCGATTCTAAATCCATAGAAAAAGCATACCAAAAAGCCTGTTTGGATTTTGGAGGAGTAGATATTGTGATACACTCCGCAGGATTAGCAATATCAAAACCATTAGAAGAAACCACAACCAAAGATTGGGATATTCTACAAAATGTATTGGTAAAAGGACAATTTTTAATGGCGCAAAAAGGAGTAGAAATAATGCGCAAACAAAAATTAGGCGGAAATATCATAAATATTGCCAGCAAAAACGGACTGGTATCAGGTCCAAACAATATAGGATATGGCACTGCAAAAGCAGCACAACAACACATGACAAGATTGTTAGCCGCCGAAGTAGCCAAAGACAAAATAAGAGTAAATACCGTAAATCCAGATGGTGTAATTGTAGGAAGCAAAATTTGGGAAGGAACATGGGCAGAAGGAAGAGCAAAAGCAAATGGAATTACCGTAGAAGAATTACCAGCATTTTATGCAAAACGAAATTTATTAAACGAAATAATTTTACCAGAAGATATAGCAAATGCTGTTTTTGTACTTGTGAATATCTTAGATAAAAGTACAGGAAATACTATTAATGTAGATGGCGGAATGGCAAATGCATTTGTACGATAATTAGAATTGGAGTAAAGAAAAAAATAAAAAATTTTGCATCTCGATATTTCGGGATTGCATGAACAACAGAAAACATGCAATTAAAAAAGCAACAAATAGCAGATTATAATAAAAAGAAAACCAAAGAATTAAATAGTCAAATAGACTTTTTAGGAAATTTTTTGAATAAAAATGGAGCAAACACCAAAGAAATTATTCAAAAAATTGCAGACTTTCAAGTCGCAATTCCAAGTTGGGCACTCGGAGCAGGAGGAACACGTTTCGGAAGATTTTCTTATGGAGGAGAACCAGCAACACTAGAACAAAAAATAGATGATATAGGTATTTTACACCAATTAACACAAAGCTCAGGAGCCATATCATTACATATTCCTTGGGACATTCCAAAAGATTATAAAGCCATAAAAGAAAGAGCAGATGCACATAACATAATATTTGATGCAGTAAACTCTAACACATTTCAAGACCAACCAAATACCAAAGAAACTTATAAATACGGTTCGCTTTCCAATGTAAATAAAGCAGTAAGAGAACAAGCCATAGCACACAATAATGAAGTAATTAAAATAGGCAAAAAATTAGGATCCAAAAGCATTACCGTTTGGTTGGCAGATGGTTCTAATTTCCCAGGGCAAAATAATTTTCAGAAAGCCTTGCAAAACACGCAAAATTCTCTACAAAAAATATATAAAACCTTACCAAACGATTGGAAAATGTTTATCGAATACAAACCTTATGAACCAAATTTTTATAGTACCGTAATTAGAGATTGGGGAACCTCTCTATTACTAGCAGAAGCATGTGGAGATAAAGCCTACACATTGGTAGATTTAGGACATCATTTACCAAATACCAATATAGAACAGATTGTAGCAACCTTAATGTTAAAAGGTAAACTAGGCGGATTCCATTTTAACGATAGTAAATATGGTGATGACGATTTAACCGTAGGATCCATAAAACCGTATGCACTTTTTCTAATTTTTAATGAATTAGTTTACGGCATAGAAAACAATAAAAATAATCCAGATTTAGCATGGATGATAGATGCAAGTCACAATGTAAAAGATCCATTAGAAGATTTATTACAATCTTTAGAAGCCATTTTAATCGCTTATACACAAGCATTATTGGTAAATCAAACAGAATTAAGACAAGCCCAACAAGAAAACGATGTAACCAAATGTCAAGAAATACTGCAAAATGCATATAGAACAGACGTAAGACCATTAATAAAGCAAGCACGATTACAAACAGGAGGCGTAATAGATCCAATAACAGCATATAGGCAATTTGAAATAAGAAAAATATTAATAAAAGAGCGAGGCTTGCATAATGTAGCAACAGGATTGTAACCTCACCTCAAAAGAAACAATAACACTTTAATATCTTAGCGAAAAAAAACACTTTACGAGAAACCAAGAAACAAAAAAATGGAAAAACAAAAAGTCACAGCAGTATTTGATATAGGAAAAACAAATAAAAAGTTTTTTTTATTCGACTCTAAATACCAAGAAGTATACAGAGAATACACAAGAATTGACGAAATTGTTGACGAAGATGGTTATCCAACCGAAGATTTAGGGCGACTAAAAAAATGGTTAAAAACAAGATTTGATAGAATATTAAACACAGGAAGATATAATATTGTAGCCATTAATTTTTCATCCTATGGAGCAAGTTTTGTACATCTAGATAAAAAAGGAAAAGTGCTCACGCCATTGTATAATTATACCAAACCAATACCAAAAAAAATACTAGAAGAATTTTATGCAACCTATGGCGGAGAAAAGAAAATAGCATGCGAAACTGCATCGCCACAAAATGGCGCATTAAATTCAGGATTACAATTATATTGGATAAAAAAAAATAAACCAGAAATATTCAAGCAAATAAAGTATTCTTTACATTTTCCACAATATTTATCCTATTTGTTTACAGGAATACCCTTAAGTGAATTTACAAGTATCGGTTGCCACACCAATCTGTGGAATTTTAAAACAAATACATACCACAATTGGATTTATAAAGAAGGAATAGACGAAATACTAGCACCAATGGTATCTACCAAAACAAGTATTAACATGACTTACAATGATAAAAAAATAAAAATAGGTGTAGGTATTCACGATAGTTCTTCAGCGTTATTGCCTTATGTATTTAGTAAAAAAAAGCCATTTTTATTACTGTCTACAGGAACATGGAGTATATCCTTAAATCCATTTAATGACGAGATATTAAGCGAAGAAGATTTAGAAAACAACTGTTTAAATTTTATGCGTATCGATGGAAAACGAGTAAAAGCAACACGATTTTTTATGGGAAATGAATACCGAATACAAGTAGAAAGATTAGGAGAAATCTATGGAAAAGAATACGGATATCACAGAAATGTAAAATTTAATAAAGACTTGTACCTGCGATTGATATCCACACCAAAAATTTATTTTAAATTTGAGGGAATAACATTAAAACGAAAACAGATAAATAAAACCGAATTAAAATCGTTTTACGAATTTGAAGAAGCTTATCATCAGTTAATGATAGAATTAATGGCATTGCAAGTACAAACCATAAAAATGGCAATAGGTAATAACAAAGAAATAAAGCAAATATATATAGATGGTGGATTTACAGATAATGATGTATTTGTAAAATTAATGGCATATCATTTTAAAGACTATAAAATCCGAACCACAAAATCGCCATTAGGAACAGCTTTAGGAGCAGCAATGGTAATATCAAACAAAAAAATAAATTCAAAATTTTTAAAAGACAATTATAAACTAGAAAAATTACCACCGCTATTATTAGAGGTGTAACAACATGCAATTACCTTATAATTCAACATATCCAACCATTGCCGATTTAAGAGCAAAAGCCCAAAAGCGAATACCAAAATTTGCATTTGAGTATTTAGATGGTGGCTGTAATGCAGATGTAAATCTACAAAAAAATATGAGCAATATTCAAGAAGTAGAATTGCTACCAGAATATTTGAGTAAGCATACAAAATCCGAAATGAAAACCAATTTATTTGGAATAGAATACAGTGCGCCATTTGGAATAGCACCAGTAGGATTACAAGGACTCATGTGGCCAAATGCAGCCAATATATTAGCAAAAGCAGCAGTAGAAGCAAATATACCGTTTGTATTGAGTACCGTAACCACAAGTAGTATAGAAACCGTAGCCAAAATAACCGAAGGAAAAGCATGGTTTCAACTTTATCATCCAGCAGAAGAAAAAGTAACCGACGATATATTAAAACGAGCAGCAGAAACAGGATACGATGTACTCGTTATTTTAGCAGATGTACCAACATTTGGTTATCGACCAAGAGACATTAGAAACGGATTGGCAATGCCGCCACGAATGACAATCCAAAATATAATACAAATATTAGGCAAACCACAATGGGCAATACAAACTTTAAAATACGGACAACCAGCATTTAAAACATTAGAAGCCTATATGCCAAAAGGATTAGATTTAAAACAATTAGGAGCGTTTATGGATGCTACGTTTTCAGGAAGATTAAACGAAGAAAAAATAAAAAAGCTAAGAGGTAAATGGAAAGGAAAAATAGTCATAAAAGGGATAGCAAATATTGTTGATGTAGAAAAATCCATACAATTAGGATTGGATGGTATTATTATATCCAATCATGGAGGAAGACAATTAGACGCAGGAGAATCTACCATACACGCACTACAGAAAATAATAAAAACCCACAAAGGAAAAACAAAAATAATGATAGATGGCGGAATACGTTCAGGACCAGATATAGCCAGAATGTTAGCCTCAGGAGCAGAATTTACCTTTATGGGACGACCATTTATGTATGGAGTAGCAGCATTAGGAAACCAAGGCGGAACACACACCATAAACATATTAAAAACACAATTACAACAAGTAATGGAACAAATATGTTGCGAAAAAGTAACCGATTTTCCAAACCATTTAATTTTAAAATGATAGATACAATTAAACATATAAAGAAATTATTCTTTAAGACTTTTTGTTTTTTACTTTTGACAATAATATTTTCTTGCTCAAATAGTTCCCCAATAAAAACCATAAAATTAGCACATGGATTAGATGTAAATCATCCAGTACACAAAGCCATGGTTTTAATGAGCAAAGAATTAGAAAAAAAATCAGCAGGAAAAATGAAGCTAGAAATATATCCAAATTCCCAATTAGGCTCCGAAAGACAATGTTTAGAATTACTACAAATAGGAAGTTTAGGAATGACCAAAGTATCCGCAGCAGTAATGGAAAATTTCGCACCAGATATGAAAGTATTTGGCTTGCCATTCTTATTTAAAAATAAAGCACATCGCTTTAAAATACTAGATGGAAAAATAGGAAAAGAACTCCTAGATGGAGGAACAAAATACTGGTTAAAAGGATTAGGATACTACGATGCAGGAAGTAGAAGTTTTTATACCAAAGCAAAACAAGTACACAGTCCAGAAGACCTAAAAGGAATGAAAATAAGAGTAATGGAAAGCGCCACAGCAATGAATATGGTAAAAAAATTAGGAGGCTCGCCAACACCAATATCCTCAGGAGAATTATACACAGCATTACAACAAGGCGTAGTAGATGGAGCAGAAAATAATCCACCAACATTTTATCTATCAGGACAATACGAAGTATGTAAATACTATTCGTTAGACGAACATACCGCAATACCAGATGTACTAATTATAGGCACACAATTATGGAATAAACTAACAAACCAAGAACAAAAATGGCTGCAAGAAGCTACAAATGTATCCGTAAAATACCAAAGAAAATTATGGGAACAATCCGAAAATGAAGCATTAATAGCAGTAAAAAAAGCAGGCGTAGAAGTCGTAATACCAGACAAAATAAAATTTACAGAAAAAGTAAAAACCATGTTCGATGAATATAAAGACGATAAAAAAGTATATAGATTAATTCAGCAAATACAAGCAATAGAATAATGATACGACAAAAAATAGACAAAATTATAGCAGCAGCACTATCCTTAATTATGGCAGTAATGGTGCTAAACGTATTGTGGCAAGTATTTACAAGGTTTGTAATGAGTAAACCAAGTTCGTTTACCGATGAATTAGCACGATATTTAATGATTTGGGTCGGCGTATTAGGAGCGGCATACGTTTCAGGAAAAAATAAACATGTAGCAATAGACGTAATATCAAACAAACTCACAGTAAAAAAACAACATAAATTAGCAATTTTAGTACATAGTATCATCCTATTATTTACATTATTAGTATTGGTAATAGGAGGATTACGGTTGGTATATATAACCGCAGTATTAAACCAAAATTCACCAGCATTACACATACCATTAGCCATAGTATATGCAGTAATACCACTAAGCGGATTATTGATTATTTATTATAAGTTGAACGATATAATAACGAAAAAGATATGATGGAATACGCACCAATAATCGTTTTAGTACTTAGTTTTATTGTATTGTTAGCAATAAAAGTACCCGTAGCTTGGAGTATAGCAATAGCATCCTTATTAACGATGTTACTTAGTATACCAGCACTACCAGCATTTACGACAATAGCACAACGAATAGCAACAGGATTAGATAGTTTTGCCTTATTAGCCATACCATTTTTTATATTATCAGGACAACTAATGAATAATGGCGGAATTGCAAAAAGATTAATAAACTTTGCAAAAACACTCATAGGTTCACTTCCAGGCGGATTGGCATTAATCAACATCGTATCTGCCATGATGATGGGAGCAATTGCAGGTTCAGCAATGGCATCTGCATCTGCAATGGGAAGTATCCTAGGACCAGAAATGGAAAAAGAAGGCTATTCCAGAGAATTTGGAGCAGCAGTAAATATCACATCATCCACCACAGGATTGCTAATACCACCAAGTAACGTATTGATAGTATATTCGTTAGCAAGCGGAGGAGTATCCATAGCAGCACTATTTTTAGCAGGATACATACCAGGAATTTTGACAGGATTATTTTTAATGATAGTAGCTGTAATATGGGCAAAAAAGAAAGGTTATAAAACAAGAGAACGAAGTAGTATAAAAGAAGTATTTAATACATTTATAAAAGCGATACCAAGTTTATTTTTATTAGTAGTAGTAATTGGCGGAATCGTAGCAGGAATATTCACAGCAACCGAAGCATCCGCCATAGCCGTATTATATACCTTACTATTAGCATTTTGGTACAAAGAAATAACATTCGATGACCTACCAAAAATACTATTAGAAAGCGTAGGCACAACAGCAATAGTAATGCTACTAATAGGAGCATCTATGAGTATGTCATGGATTATGTCTTACGAAAACATACCACAAGATTTAAGTAATGCACTATTAGGAATAAGCGATAATAAAGTAATAATCCTACTCATTATTAATTTATTGTTACTTTTTGTAGGAATATTTATGGACATGACACCAGCAATATTAATATTTACACCCATATTTTTACCAATAGTAACCAAATTAGGCATAGATCCAGTACATTTTGGAATAATGATGGTGTTAAACCTATCCATAGGTTTATGCACACCACCAGTAGGTTCCGTTCTATTTGTAGGAGTAGGAGTTGCCAATACCACCATAGAAAAAGTAATAAAACCACTAATACCATTATATATAGCAATGATAGTAGCACTATTTGTAATTACCTATTTTCCAATATTAAGTATGTGGTTACCAAGTGTATTTGGTATGTAAATAAAAAATAAGAAATGAAAGTTATCACCTTTGGAGAAATAATGTTGCGATTAGCACCACCAAATAATTTGCGTTTTTCGCAAACCAATAGTTTCGATGTAGTATATGGAGGCGGAGAAAGTAATGTAGCAGTTTCATTAGCAAATTATGGAATATCTGTAGAATTTATAACACGATTACCACAAAACGATTTGGGGAAATGCGCATTAATGGAAATGCGAAAAAGAGGTGTAGGAACCGATAAAATTATTTATGGAGGACAACGATTAGGAATATATTTTTTAGAAACAGGAGCAGTATCTAGAGGAAGTAAAGTAATATATGATAGAGCACATTCCGCTATTGCAGAAATAAAACTAGGAATGATAGACTGGAAAACAGTATTTAAAGGAGCAGATTGGTTTCATTGGACAGGAATTACACCAGCCATATCACAAGGAGCAGCAGACGTATGTTTAGAAGCAGTAAAAGTAGCAAGTGAAATGGGAATTATTGTTTCCACAGATCTAAATTATAGAGCAAAATTGTGGAAATATGGCGTAGCTCCAGAAAAAATAATGACCAAGTTAACATCGTATTGTGATATTATTTTAGGAAATGAAGAAGATGCCGAAAAACATTTTGGTATCAAACCAGAAGGATTAGATATTACCAAAGAAGGACATAAAGTTAAAGCAGAAGCATTTTTGTCCGTATGCCAACAAATGATGAGAAAATTCCCAAGAGCTAAAAAAGTAATAACAACCCTACGAGGCTCGATAAATGCATCACATAATACATGGGCAGGAGTGTTATACGATGGAGAAACGATGTATCAATCCAAAGAATACCAAATAACACATATAGTAGACAGAGTTGGAGGAGGAGATAGCTTTATGGGAGGATTAATATATGGGTTAATAAAAAATAAAAATAACGATCAAAAAGCATTAGATTTTGCAGTAGCAGCATCCTGTTTAAAACATACAA
>JALSLK010000084.1 GCA_026988355.1 Flavobacteriaceae bacterium | reverse complement strand
TAACTAAAACTTCTGGTAAAAGTAATTCTAAAATTGGTAATAAATCAATACTTGACATCTGCTTTTTTTAAGAAACAAATATCAAACTATTTTTAAAACTCCACAAGTTTTGTACTTGATCCGTTAATATTTGTTTTAGTTTTTGTGTATGCTTCGCATTTCATTACCATTTTTTAAGAAACATTTTAGAATAAAAAATAAAGAAATGCAAACCCATTTTTAACCGCTGTCCAAATCGAGGTACGAGATTCATGAACTCCAAAAACAAAATAGCAACGCGTGAACTAAAGCAAAATAACATAACGCAGACATTATAGTACAATTAGAGTAATTTGCGTATAGCCGTATTTCAGGCTATTTTACATAATTTTGGATATATACCGCAAGTTGTAAAAAAATATCTTGCTAAACCTCTAAAATCTTACGCTTCTCTCTCCTATTGTTTTACCAAAATTATATGATGTCGCTTAAACATCTTATTTTAAATTTATCTTTCCAACACCTTTTTAAATTGATAAAAAACTCGTTCAATAAGACGTAAATCTTCAGTGATAATTCCCGATTAATTCTTTGTTTATTTGATATTGTAGGTATCTGTTTTCAAAAAGAGTAATTGAAGTTTACTAAAAAATACCTGCCAAGTAGATTTGTTTGAAAAATATTAGATGAAATATCTGTGTTGTTTTCTTGAACGAAAAACTTCTGATTTAATAAATTAACACCTGACAGATCCAATTCCCATTTTTTGCTTTTAGGCTTGTATAAGACTTTAGAACTTAAAAAAGAAAAATTATTAGATCTATTGTTAAGAGAGGGAATTAAGTAATTGAATGTAGTTGTGGCAAAAATATATTTAGTTGGTTTAAAAATTATTTTAAACTTGTTTTCTATAGAGTTGTTGATAAATTTATTTGTGCTTCTGTTTATTTGTGAACGATATGTTGTTTTATTTTCAAAATTAATTTGTAAATTAAAAACAGTTTTTAAAAAGACACTATTATCAGAGTTAATATTTTTATTGTCTCTAAGTTCTGAATTGTTAACAATATTTTTATAATTAAATATTGAGTAATTGGAAAGAACTTTAATATTTGTTTTAAGAGAGGGAATTAATTTAGATAAGCTAAAATAAAAAAGTAAATTATCCGTATTCTCATTTAAAAAGAAATTTGTAATTTCTGTTGAATTATTATTGATTAATGTATTTGTGAAAAAATTACCTTTTTGTTTTAGGTAATTTGCACTAAATGTTAATTCTAGTTGATTAAAAAGGTCATTTTTAGAAAATATTAAATTAAAATTTTGGTTTTTCTGTAGAGATAGATTAAATAGGTTTTTTTTTACGATTCTATAATCAATCAATACTTGATTTGCAAATAAATTCTGAGCAGAGGCCGTATCTTTATTTAAACCAAAATCAAAACTTATAAAAGATGTTTTGTTTATTTTATATGCTAGATTTAATGATGGTTCAAAAATGAAAAAATTGGAGTTTTTAGATATAGATATTTCCTTTAAAATTTGATTTAAATATCTAAAAGAATAATTAGGAGATATTGTGAATTTTCCTAATTTTATATTATAAGAACCAAATGTGTAGATTTCATTTTTTGAATATTCTAGATTGTTTGAACTATTCTCTACTGGAACTATGAGTGGTGAGTTATTTTTATTATACAAATTAGATTCGAAGAAATCATGTGTTAATTTATATCCTACTGAAAAACTATATTTATTACCTTTTTTTTCTTTTCCTAAAAAAAGTGCCTTAAAAGATGTATTTTGTTTTTTGGAATCAATATTCTGAATATTTTGATTAAATTCAGGGTTATTAAATATTGATGGATAAAGAGAAAATTTTTGATCTAGTTGGTTTGTTGAGTTTAATATATTTAGTTGTAGCGCTTTTCTATTAGATATTTTTTTTGTAAATTCTAAATTTTGGTTTATGAAAATACTTTTAGAACTTAAAAAAGATGAAAAATCGGTGTTTTGATTTGAGGAAGTAGTTTTTTTAGTGTTAATTGATTCGTTACTAAAGCGGATTTTGTATTTTAAAAGAGATGATTGAGAAGTGTTATATTTTAATTCTATATCACCTCTATATTGAGAGGGTTTTTTAAGGATTAAATTGTCATCAAAAATCGTAAAATCGTTATTGTCTATACTGATGTTACTCTTAGAAAATTGATTAATATTTATTCTATCTTTAATAAAATAAAGATTAACCTTTGCTTTTATTTTATCAGATAAATTAAAAATAGAATTTAGATTATTGAAAAATTCATTATTAATATTAGATAGATTATTTTCTGTAACATTCGGTGAACTATATTCTGTAATCACTTTCTTTACTAAATATTTTTCTTCTTTTAATTGTTCGTAGCCAATTCCATTATTAGAATAATTAAAGGGAGATTTATTTTTACCGATATTATTAAAGGTAGATACAGTGAAAGATTTATGTTTTTTGCTTATTGATAAAAGATTTATAGAAGCATCAATAGGAACATCATTTGAAGAATAACCAACTCCTAATTCTGTATTTATAGAAATATCAGTTTTATTTTCTTTCAGTTTTAAGTTTAAAGAAACCTTGTTAGTATTTTCGATACCTTTGAGTAATTTATTTTCAGAATAATTTTCAATTGCCTCAATCTCTTTAATTAAATCAATATTAATATTTTTAGTGCCAATACTATAATTGTGGCCAAATAAATTATCTCCTTCTAAAGTAACTGTCTCAATCCTTATGCCTTTATACTTGATGATATTTGTATTTTCGTCAACTTTTATTCCTGGAAGTTTTTTTAGTAAATCAATCACTTTTTTTTCAGTACCATCAGTATATGATTCAACACGAAATGTAACTGTATCTTTTTTAACAGAAAAAGGTCTCTCTTTACTTTTTATAATGACTTCATCGAGTTTTTCAATTTTTTCTTTCAATAAGATAAAATTAAAGACTGAAGATGATTTTAACTTTGACACTTCTACTTCCTCTATGTAGGTAGAATAACCCGTTGAAGAAATTTCTAAAACAATAATATCGCTTGAAGAATATGATTTTTTAAAATCATAAGAAAAAACACCTTTTGAAACAATTACAAATTCACTGATAATATTTAAACTATTAGTTCTTTTGATTATTATTTTTGCGTTTAAGGGCTTTTTTTCTAAATCATAAACTGTACCTTTAATAGATTGAGAGTAAGTTAAACTTACATTAAAAATAAATATTAAAAATAAATATTGTTTAATTTTAATCATAAATAAAATTGTAAAAAAACTTATTTATTAAGTATTTTTTTTAATTCATTATTATATTCTTTATCATCTTCATCAATATAAGTTTCTATACCTCCTCTAGATGTTTCAATTCCTAATGATTCTGAATTTGGTCTATAATTTATTAATTCAATGGCTTTCTTTTTGTATAAAACTTTGAATTCTTGCCAAGTAATGGCTTTGTTTGTTTTGAAAGGATTTGTAATGGAGTTTATAGTAAGTAATTCATTTTTTAAACCAATTGCTTTAAATGCAATAAAATTATCCATTGATTTAATTTCTAGAATCATTCCTGGAAGACCGTCATATTTCCAAGGTCCTCCTACAGGAAGTTTTGAGGTAAACCAAGCTTGATATTTTCTACCTCTAAAAGTCATTGATGCTAATTGACATTCATATCCTAGAATATATTTCTTTTCGTCTAAAATATCCCAATTGCATATGTCAAGATCATCCTTAACTACGAAATATTTAAAAGCTACTTCGTGTTTTGAATATAACTTTCTTTTATCATAATCTTTATAAACAACACTTACATTTTTACTAGATGGAGTGAAAATTAAAATTGAATCGTCTTGCTCACCTTTTACTAGTGTGTTAGTTTTTTTAATTTTGTTTTTCCTTTTATAAATTGCCTTATTAAATTCAATAAACTTGGTATATTCGTATATCGAAACAAAAGGTCTATCGCTATCTTCAAATGTTAGAGATCTTTCATATTGTACTTGGTAAATATTTATAGAGTCTTTTTGTCCGTATATACTAATGGTGTAAAATAATATTGACAATGTCAAAAAAGCGATTTTTTTTATCATAATTTTAAATAAAAAAACAGTTTTGAGAATTATTTAATAAAATCTCAAAACTGAATGATTAATCTTGAAGTTATTTTTAACTATTGTTTATTTAACATACCAACCAACATTCTAGCTGTAGCAGTAGCGTTACTTCCACAATTAGCAAGTGCCTCTGCCTGAGTTCCTCCAGATCCAGAACCATAAACTCTTCTAGTTTCCCCAGTTTCAGAGTTTCTGATTGTAACATAGCAAGTCGCATTCCAACCAACAGATTCTAGAGTATTTGTTTTATTGCTGGTAAAACTTGTAGTCATAAAGGCTAATACAAAAATAAAAAAAAAATGTTTCATAATAATATAAATTTAAGTTAAAAATTGCTATATTTTTTTAATCATAGCGTGTCAATTATTGACATCTCGAAAATAAGATTTTATTTCAACTATTTTAGTTGTATATTAAATATAATCATTACTTTTACGCATAAAACAATTCATATCATGATTAATGAAATTGGTGTACGTATAAGAAAAGCACGTGAAAGAAAAGGTATCTCTCAAGAAGCAATGGCTTTAGAGTTAGAAATTACACAATCTAATTATGGGAGACTAGAAAAAAGTGATACTAGGTTAACTGTTCCAAAAATACAAAAAATTGCTAAAGTTTTAGATATTACTGTCGCTTATTTATTTGATGAGAAATCTGCAAAAATTATCACACAGCATAATAATGAGAATCCACAAGCTTATAATGTAGATACTATAATTAACTCAGATAAAGAGCATATTAACACTTTAAAAGATGAAATTTTGTTTTTAAGAACATTGTTAAAAGGTAAAAAGTAGTTATTTAATCCACTCCACACACATTTACTCATACTTTTATATTTTATTTTTTGAAATCGTGAACCTCATTCTTCGGTTTTACTCAACGCTCCTGCCCTAGCCCAAAATAAGTGTTTACTCAAGCGTTAATATTTGTTTTTGTTATTTAGAATAATATTTTGCTAGAAACCATAAAATTATTAACGCTCTTTCGCCTATTGTTTTGTTAAATCGACTTTAGGAGATTCACGAACACCAAAACAAATATAAACGCGTAAGTAAAGGTTTATGATGCCGAAAAAACATCGCAACTAATAGTAATGATTCTGTGTTTTTATCTAAAAAATAGTGTTAAAATAAAAATCTATTAATTGGAACAATCACCATTTTCAATATCTTCTCTTGTAGGGTTATAAGCATTATCTATAATTTCAAAATATTGCGAATAATTTTCAACAAACCAACCTTCATTTAAACCATCTAGTGTTTGAATCAAAGTGGTTAATCCACATAAATCTGTAAGATTATTATTATCAATAATATTGAGAGTTGTTCCAACATGGTTTAGAGAACTTAAACCATTTAAATTAAGAACTTTGTCATTGTCAAAAATGGCTAAACTTCCTGATATTGTTGAAATATTACGCAATCCATCTAGAGTTAATAATAGAGGATTTTCGGTAATATACAAAAGGCCGTTAATTTCACTAAGCCCTGATAATCCTTCAATATTTGGCAATATATCATTCCACCTGACTTCAACACTTCTTTCTACATAATTAATATTACTTAGGGCATTAATATTTTCTAATTTACTATTTCTATAAATAGTAATTTCCCCAGATTGATAATCAAGACCTTCTGATGCAATGTTTTCTAAGGTTTCTAGTCCCTCTAAAGTTGTTAGTTCATGATTACTTTCAATTTTTAGACGATCCAATGAAGAGCAATTACTATTTCCGAGACCTTTTATATTAGTTAGCGATTCGTTCATTACAATAGAAATATAACCTCCAAAAGTATTTACATTCATTAACCCATCAATATTTTTTATTTTTTTATTTGCCCATAAATTCAAACCTTCTTCTATAGTTTTAAGGTTATTTAAGTCATCTATATTTTCTAAATCATCCATCAATGAAATACTCAATGTACCACCTATATAAGTTAGGTTATTAAGTCCGTTAAGTGAATTTAAATTAGAATTCCCTATAATCTGTAGATTACCACCAATATGAGTTAAATTTATTAAACCTCCGATAGAAGTTAATAGACTATTTTCGCTAATATAAAGAGTGCCATCTATTTCAGTAATGCTACTTAACGCATTAAGATTTTTTATATTATTAGAACCTCTATCTGAACAAAATCCTATAAATAAACTGCCATTTATATGATTATTTCTATTAAAATTGTTTACTTCGTTTTGTGATGTTAGCATTACATCACCTAGAGTGGTATTTAAACCTAAACCTGAATCACAACTAATTGAATCTCCATCATAATCGCCACATGATATGAGTAAAATTAAAAAAGTACTTAAAAGTGCATTGTAAATTTTTAATTTCATTTTTATTTATTGTTATAGGTTTATAGGCAAATATAAAACAATAATAGTTATTAATATATATATGATACAAATCCACTCCACACACATTTACTCATACTTTTATATTTTATTTTTTGGTATTCATCTGTTCGCTTTGCTCGGGTCAGCCTTTTCCTTATACTTCGCTATGTCTTTTCAAACTAAAAAATAGTCCTTCAAAGCCACGCCTTGTTTAAGAAAAAGTCTAAAAATTTTGATTGCAAGTTTAGGTCATACTTAGGTTAATAGATTTGTTTGTTATAATTCTCTGGAAATTTTGCATTTACGTCCTTATAAAAATCTTGTATTTTTTGCATATCCTCTTCAAATTTATCTGTTAGACTAAATAAACCTCCAATACCAGCAATTTTATTTTTATAGTCCAAATAACCCATAGAAACAGGTACATCTGCTTTTTTAGCAATAACATAGAAACCTCTTTTCCATTTTGGCACTCTTTTTCTCGTTGCTTCTGCTGGTACCAAAAGAATAAATTTTTCTTTTTCATTATACAGTTTTACGGCATAATCGACTAAATTATTATTTTTTCCACGAGTAACACCAACGCCTCCCATTTTTTTTATAAACCACCCATGAATCCCTTTTGTCCAATCGTCTTTAATGAAAAATTTTGCATCTACTCCATATTTCCAATAAAAAGCCATAGCAAAAACCAAATCCCAATTGGATGTATGTGGTGCTGCAATCATTACACATTTCTTTGTTTTAAATTCTTCTTTATAATTTGTTTTCCATCCAAAAATGAAGAATATAAATTTACCTAATATTTTTTTCATTTCTTATTGTATTGAAATTTAATGAGTTCCTTTTAAAATTTTTTTAATAATACTTGGTCCTTCGTAAATAAAACCTGTAAACACTTGCACTAAATCTGCTCCACTATACAATTTCTCTTTTGCATCTGCTGCATTAAAGACTCCTCCTACTCCAATAATTGGAAATGCTTTGTTGGACTTCTCTGACAAAAATTGAATGACTTCTGTAGTTCTATTAGTTACTGGTTTTCCACTTAGTCCTCCGATTTCTTTCTGGTTATCGGATTGTAAATTATTTCTTTCTATTGTTGTATTTGCTGCTATTACACCATCTATTTTTGTTTCTTGTACTATTTCAATAATATCTAATAATTGCTCGTTTGTTAAATCTGGTGCTATTTTGAGTAATATTGGCTTTGGTTTCTCTTTTTCTTTATTTATTTTTTGTAAAGAATTAAGAATGTGTGATAATGGTTCTTTATCTTGTAATGCTCTTAAATTTGGAGTATTTGGCGAACTTACATTTACTACAAAATAATCTACGTAATCGAATAATTTTTTAAAACAAATAATATAATCATTTACAGCTTTTTCGTTTGGAGTACGTTTATTTTTTCCAATGTTACCTCCAATTATTATGTTTGTTTTTAGATTTTTAAGTCGGTTTACTACAACTTCTACTCCATCATTATTAAATCCCATTCTATTGATTATCGCCTTGTCTTTTTTTAATCGAAATAATCGTTTTTTTGAATTTCCAATTTGTGCTTTTGGCGTTACTGTGCCTATTTCTATAAAACCAAATCCTAAGGCAGCAAGTTCTTCTATTAGCAAGGCGTTTTTGTCAAATCCAGCTGCCAATCCAACAGAGTTTTTAAATGTAAGTCCGAAAACTTCTTTTTGCATGGAAGTATCTGAAATACTATATATACGTTTAATTATTGATTTTACAAATGGGATTTTAAAACCTATTTTTAATACAGAAAATGTAAAATGATGTACTTTTTCGGCATCAAATAAAAATAAAATTGGTCTTATTATTAGTTTATACATATTTAATTTTTCCTATTTTATAATAAATTTCTTTTATATTAAGTCAAAAAAACAGGAACTAAGGGTTCAAATATTTATATCAATTATCTTAATTCTGCTTGTAATTGCTTTTTAAATGCATCTTGTAATTTTTCCATTACTTTGTCTATTTGCTTATCTTCTAAAGTTTTACTTTTATCTTGTAATATAAAACTTACTGCATAAGATTTTTTACCATTTGGTAATTTTTCGCCTTCGTATACATCAAATAATTCTACATCTTGTAATAATTTTTGTTCTGTTTGCTTCGATATATTATAAATCTCTTTAAAACTTACTTTTTTATCTATTAATAAAGCTAAATCTCTTTTTACAGATGGATATTTTGGTAAATCTGTAACAATTAAGTTCTCTTTTTTAAGAATTTGTAGGATATTATTCCAATCAAAATCGGCAAATAACACCGATTCTTTTATTCCAAATTTCTTTAAAATGATATCATTTACTACTCCAAATTCTACTATTTTTATTTTTCCTTTTTGTAATGCAATTCCTTCAGAGAAAATATCGTTTTTAGCTGGTTTTGTTTTTAAATTTTCAATACCTAAGCGTTCTAATACCGTTGTTACAATTCCTTTTAAATAGAAAAAGTCGGAAGTTTTTTTAATTGTATTCCAAGTTTCCTTTGTTCTATTTCCTGCAACACAAATAGTTAAATGCTTACTTTCTTGATAGTTTTCCTTAAATTTATGATACGTATTTCCAAATTCAAAAAATTTAATGTTTGTGTTTTTTCGATTTATATTATAGAGTACTGCTTCTAATCCGCTAAATAACAGGGATTGTCGCATTACGGATAGGTCGCTACTAAGAGGGTTTCGTATTTCTACATTATAGGATTCGTTTAAATTATTTGACAAATCTACATAGCTTGGTTTGGTTAATGAGTTTGCCATTGTTTCGTAAAAGCCTTGTGCTGTTAACTGATTTGCTATTTTATTTTCAATGGTATTTGAATCCAATTTATCAAAATATGGAATCGAGGTATTTACCTTATCCGATATTTTTACATTATTGTATCCGTATACTCTTAATATCTCCTCAACTACATCTGCTTCTCTCTGTACATCAACACGATAAGAAGGTATTGTTAAACCTAAACCCGAAGATGTTTGACTGTTAATTTTAACGTCTAAAGAAGCTAAAATATTCATAATTGTTGCCGTTGGTATTTTATCTCCAATCAGTTTATATATTTTTTCATAGGAAACCAGCACTTGGAAATTTTCTATTTTTTTAGGATATATTTCAACGACATCCGAAGTTATCTTTCCTCCTGCTATTTCTTTAATTAACATTGCTGCTCTTTTCAATGCATATTCAGCAATATTTGGATCAATTCCTCTTTCAAATCGAAATGAAGCATCGGTATTTAATTGATGTCTTTTTGCTGTTTTTCGAATAGATACTGGATTAAAATAGGCACTTTCAATAAATATTTCGGTTGTTAATTCGGATACTCCAGAATCTACTCCTCCAAAAACCCCTGCAATACACAACGGATTATCTTTAGCGTCACAAATCATAATATCATCTTGGTGTAAACTTCGCTCTACGCCATCTAGTGTTGTAAACTTAGTACCTGCTTCTAATGTTTTTACTACTATTTTATTTCCTTCAATTTTTGAAGCGTCAAATGCATGTAATGGTTGGCCAATATCATGCATTACATAATTTGTAATATCTACGATATTATTTACTGGTTTTAAACCTATAGATTGTAATCTATTTGTTAACCACTTTGGAGATTCGGCTACTTTTACATCTTTAATTGAAACGCCATTGTACCTTGGTACTAAATTAGTATCTATTACTTCAATATCAATTTTAAATGTTCGTTCGTCTACTAAAAAATTACTTACTAGTGGCGTTTTTAATGTGGTATTTATTCCTTGTTGCATTAAACCTGCTCTCAAATCACGAGCAACACCATAATGACTCATTGCATCTGCTCTATTTGGTGTTAATCCAATTTCAAAAACATAATCGGTTTCTATATTAAAAACTTTTGAAGCTAATGTACCAACTTTATTTTTTTCATCTAACACCATAATACCTTCGTGCCCACTTCCCAATCCTAATTCATCTTCGGCACAAATCATTCCTAAACTATCTTCACCTCTTAGCTTACTTTTTTTAATTTTAAACCCGTTACCATCTTTATCATATAAAATTGTCCCAATAGTTGCGACTGGTACTTTTTGACCTTCTGCTACATTTTTTGCACCACAAACAATCTGTACAGGAAACTCTTCTCCAATATCGACTGTAGTAATTTTTAATTTATCTGCATTTGGATGTTGTACACAAGTTAGAACTTTACCAATTACAATTCCTTGTAGACCTCCTTTAACAGATTCTATTTTCGCTACACCTTCTACTTCTAATCCTAAATCTGTTAGTAGTTCACTTATTTTCTCAACTTCAATATCAATTTCTAAAAATTGCTTCAACCAATTGTATGCTATTTTCATGTATACTTACTCTTTATTGTTCTTAATCGGATAAACTGTAATTGCTAATCTTTGAAACAAATTTAACTTATTGCCTAAGAATAAAACAAATACAATTTTACATTTATATTTGAATGCAAAGATACACAATAGATTAAAAAATAGAAGTTAATTTCTTTTCAAATTACTATTTATTTTTCTAAATTGCGTAAATCTAAAAAATATTATTTATGTCTATACAGATTACACGATTGTTCGATTTTTTATATTATCAGTTAGAAAATAATCCTATTGATAATGCTTTAGTTACAAAATACAATGGTGTATGGAAAGCTACTTCTACACAAGAATTTGTAAATAAAGTAAATCAATTAAGTAGAGGTTTAATTGAATTAGGTGTTAAACCTAATGATAAAATTGCTGTAATTACAAGTAGAAATAGAACAGAATGGAATCTTTTAGATATGGCAATTTTGCAAATTGGCGCACAAAATGTTCCTATTTATCCAACAATTTCTGCAAAAGATTACGAATATGTTTTTAATCATGCAGAGGCTACCTATTGTTTTTTATCGGATAAAGAATTATACGATAAGGCAATTGCAATTAAAAATAATGTAAGCTCTTTAAAAGAAATATACTCTTTTGATGCCATTGATGGATGTAAAAATTGGAATGAAGTCATAGAACTTGGTAATGACGTGTCGAAACAAGAGAAAGTTGAAGTTTTAAAAAATGCTGTAAAACCAAATGATTTAGCCACATTAATTTATACTTCAGGAACTACTGGAAAACCAAAAGGTGTAATGCTTTCGCACAATAATATTGTAAGTAACGTTTTGGCAAGTAAAAATAGATTGCCTTTAATTCAAGGACAATCTAAAGTTTTAAGTTTTTTACCTGTTTGTCATGTATTTGAAAGAATGCTTCAATACTTATATATATACGACAGTATTTCTATTTATTTTGCAGAATCTATTGAAAAAATTAAAGATAATTTGAATGAAGTAAAACCAAACTTAATGAGTGTCGTACCTCGTTTACTTGAAAAAATATTTGATGGCATTATGGCCAAAGGAGCACAACTAAAAGGACTTAAGAAAGGTATTTTCTTTTGGGCAGTTAAAATTGGTTTAAAATACGAACCTTATGGCGAAAATGGTTGGTTATACGAAAAAAAATTAGCAATAGCACGTAAACTTATATTTAGTAAATGGAGAGACGCTTTAGGAGGAGAATTAACTACGATGGTTTCTGGGAGTGCTGCTTTACAACCAAGAATTGCTCGGATTTTTTGTGCAGCTGGAATGGATGTAATGGAAGGTTATGGATTGACCGAAACTTCGCCTGTTGCAACGGTTAATCAATATAAAGAAAAGGGTTTTAGAATTGGTACTGTAGGTAAAGCAATTGATTTGGTTGAAATTAAAATCGCCGAAGATGATGAGATTTTAATTAAAGGACCAAATGTAATGTTAGGTTATTATAAAGATGCTGTAAAAACTGCCGAAGTAATGACAGGCGATTATTTTCATTCGGGCGATAAAGGAGCAATAGACGATGATGGTTTTTTAAGAATTACTGGTCGTAAAAAAGAAATTTTTAAAACTTCTGGAGGTAAATATATTTCGCCTGTATTATTAGAAAACGAATTAAAACAATCTCCTTTTATTGAGCAAGTTGTTGTTTTTGGAGAAGGCGAAAAAATGCCAACAGCTGTCATACAACCAAACTTTACTTTTATTAAAGAATGGTGTGAACGAAAAGAAATTAAATGTAGCAACAATAATAAAGAACTAATTTGTAACCCTCAAATTTTAGAAAGAATACAACTAGAAATAAATACTAAAAATGAAAGATTTGGAAAATGGGAACGAATTAAATTATTTGAATTAACTCCAGATGTTTGGTCTGTAGATAATAATTTATTAACACCAACTTTCAAAACTAAGCGAGGAGAAATTCGCAAGAAATATGATGATTTATATGAAAAAATGTATAGAAATTAGTAATTTATTAATTTTTATAGTATATCTTTGTTAATAATCAATTTATTAATACTATTTTTTTATGATTGACGACGTTAAATCGATAGATGAGGAAATTCATGTTAAAAGTGATTTGCCAATCATGGTAAAAACAGACAGTAAAGGTATTATAGAATATGCAAACGAATATTTTATTACACTTTCTGGATACGACATTGGAGAAATAATTGGAAAAGATATTGGTATCCTAAAACATCCCAATATGCCAGATACTGTTTTTAATCATATTTGGGAAAATCTTTTAAAAAAACGCAATACTAAAGCGATAATAAAAAACATTTCAAAAAATGGCAGCTATTTTTGGCTTCAGGCAAAATTTGATTTTAAAGTAAATCAAAATACTAGGGAAATTGAAAGTTTTTATGCGTATTACAGTCCTGTTTCTGAAAAAGCTAGAGTTGATTTAGGTAAATTGTATGATATTATTTCGAAAATTGAAAAACATACAGATACCGATATTGCAGAAAGCTATTTTGCTGGTTACTTGGAAGAAAATTCTCAAGATTATTCTAGTTTTGTTGATAGCTTTTATCAATACGAAACACAACATTAACGATTAACAACAACTAATAAATGAACGATGTAAAATTACTTTTTGACATCCCTTATTATCAATTAACACAAAACAAACAAGACAAGGCATTTGTAACAAAATATGACGGTAATTGGAAATCTACTAGCACAAATGAATACATTACCAAAGCCAATTCTTTAAGTAGAACATTACAGAACATGGATGTTAAAGTTAATGATAAAATTGCTATCATTACCAATAGGAGTCGTGTAGAATGGCATATAGCAGATATTGGAATTATGCAAATTGGTGCGCAGACAGTTCCTATTTATGACTCTACAAGTCAAATTGAAATGCAGTATATTTTTAATCATGCCGAAGTAAAATATTGCTTTGTCTCTAATAAAGCCTTATTTCATAAGATTAATGATATTCTAAATGAAGTACCGACACTTTTAAAAATTTTTTCTTTTGATAACTTTTCCGAATGTGATTCTATCCATGATTTAATCCAAATAGGAAACCAATTAAAAAATCAAACGGTAGTTGATTATATAAAAACAACCATTAAACCCAATGATCTTGCCACTATAATTTACACTTCAGGAACAACCGACAAACCTAAAGGTGTAATGCTTACACATCATAATATAATTAGTAATATTAATGCTTGTCTATCTGTACTTCCAAAATCGGAAGAACAAATTAATACTTTGAGTTTTTTACCTGTAAGCCATATTTTTGAAAGAATGATGCTGTATGTATATCAATTTAAGTGTTATTCTATTTACTTTGCAGAAAGTATTGAAACAATTTCGGCAGATATAACATTTGTAAAACCAGATGTTCTAACTGTAGTACCTCGCCTTTTAGAAAAAATTCACGATAAAATAATTGCAAAAGGAAATGATTTGTCGATGATTAAAAGAAAACTTTTTAATTGGGCTTTAAAAATCGGATATGAATTTGAACCATACGGACAAAATGGAAAAAGTTACGAACGTGATTTATACAGAGCTCGAAAATTAATTTTCAAAAAATGGCAAGAAGCTCTTGGTGGCAATATAAAAGCAATGTACTGTGGAAGCTCAAAATTACAACCTAGATTAGCTCGAATTTTTAATGCTGCTGGTATTCCTGTTTTTGATGGTTATGGTTTAACAGAGACTTCTCCTGTTATTTCGGTAAATTCTCCAAATGATAATGGTTTAAAAATAGGAACTATTGGTAAACCTATAAATAACATTGATGTTAAGATAGCAGAAGATGGAGAAATTCTATCTAAAGGTCCAAATAACATGATTGGATATTATAAAGATGAAGAAAAAACAAAATCTTCTTTTATTAATGGGTATTTTAAAACGGGCGATCTTGGTAAAATTGATGAAGATGGTTTCTTGTATATTACAGGTCGTAAAAAAGAAACTTTTAAAACCTCTGGTGGAAAATATATCAATCCGTCTAAAATTGAAAATGAATTAAAAAAATCAAAATTCATAGAACAATTGGTAGTTATTGGAGAAAGTGAAAAAATGCCTTCCGCAATTATTCAACCAAATTTTGAACTTCTAAAGGAAGTTTTAGACTTAGAAGAATCAGATACTAATTTAGTAATTAAAAATACGAAGGTTCTTGAAAAAATTCAAGAAGAAATAGATTTAATAAATAAAAATCTAGGACAATGGGAAAAAATAAAACGGTTTGAATTAACTTCTGATGAATGGTCTGTAGAATCTGGTCATCTCACTCCAACAATGAAGGTAAAAAGAGATATTATTAAATCTAAATACTATATTTTATATAATAAAATATATAGACCTTCTTCTTAAAATAAGAATAAAAATGAAACTCAAATAAATGGAATTAATTTTACTTAGATAAGATAAAGGTTAAAATCTGGTACTTTGCTAAATGAAATCTATCATGAACAATAGATGCGTTTGGGAACTTTTCTTTTGATGTAGAAACGTATGCTTTCCACATATCTAAACTTAAACGACTAAAATCCATTTTTGATAAATCTCGCCTACACAAACCTCTTTCTGTACTCAAATGGATTACTCTATTGATTACATTAAAACCACAACGCATTAATTTTGCTGTTTTTGTTTGGTTTTTTGTTGCTAACTAATAAGTCTATTAAAAAGATGAGTATGACGTGTATGCTTATCAGCTCATGGAGTAATAATCGTACTAAAATACAGAAATTTATATTTGCAATTCAAATTAAATGTATGAAAGTTGCCTTTATAAGGTATTAAATGGTCTTTGCTCAGTATCTAATTAATACCAATTTAATAGATTTTAATTAATATAGATACCACTTTTAAAACATTGTAAAGATAAATTATAGAAATATAAAAAGTATAATTATTATTTATTGTAATAAAAAAAGCCCATCTACATAGATGGGCTTTTAAAATTTGAAGTATATATTTTTAGAGAACTCTTACGTTCACTGCATTTAATCCTTTGTTTCCTTCTTTTAATTCAAATTCAACTTGGTCACCTTCACGAATTTCGTCTATCAATCCAGAGATATGTACGAAGTGATCTTTATCTACACCTTCTTCTGTGATAAATCCAAATCCTTTAGACTCATTGAAAAATTTTACTGTTCCTTTACTCATTTTAATGTTTTTAAATTTATATTACTTATTGGTTTGCAAATATGATGCCATTTTTTTGACATACCAAGCAATAATTGATTTATTTTTAATGTATTTAATTGTTGGTCTGAGTTTACTAAGAATTCTATTTACAGAAAATAAAGAAATGGTAATGCCAATTCAATTTCAAAATGCGCTAAATAGATTTGAATTATTTTGATGTTGAATTGATATTATGAGTAATTTAAGTAATTATTGTCGAATTCTCTTGGTAATTAAGAAGTTCTAATTCTTATTTACCTTATAAATGGGAATTATTTTTCTAAAAGTCTAATATTATTTAGAATCATTATAAATTGTTTGTTTTTTTTTTTTTAGTAACATTTGTAACTATATTGCAGATATTACTAACTAAAATCAAATTTATATGGCAAACGTATTGTGGTTGCAAGGAGGTGCATGTAGTGGTAACACCATGTCCTTTTTAAACGCTGAAGAACCTACCGTAGTTGAACTTATAACCGATTTTGGACTTAACATTTTATGGCATCCTACGACAGGATTACAAATAGGTGATCAAGTACAAGATTTATTAAGAGACATTATAGCTGGAAAAGTGCAAATGGATATATTAGTTTATGAAGGTTCTATTATTATGGGACCAGAGGGAACTGGTACAATGAATTATTTTGCAGACAGACCAATGAAAGATTGGATTAAAGAATTATCTGAAGTTGCAGGTTATGTAGTTGCCATTGGCGATTGTGCAACTTGGGGAGGAATTCCTGCCGTTGCTCCCAACCCAAGTGAATCTACAGGAATGCAATTTTTAAAGAAAAACAAAGGTGGCTTTTTAGGTGCCGATTATGTTTCTAAAGGAGGTTTACCAGTAATTAATATTCCTGGTTGTCCAGCACATCCAGATTGGATTACACAAATTTTAGTAGCTATATCTATTGGTAGAATTGGAGATGTATTAATAGATGAGTACCATAGACCAAAAACATTCTTTACCGATTTTGTACAAGATGGATGTACTAATGTAACCAATTTTGCTCAAAAAGTAGATGGAGAATTTGGTAAACGAGGAGGATGTCTATTTTACGAAGTTGGATGTAGAGGACCAATGACTAGAGCATCTTGTAATAATATATTATGGAATCGTCAATCGAGTAAGACACGTTCAAACCACCCTTGTTTAGGTTGTACAGAACCAGGTTTTCCACATAACGATTTAATGAAAGGTTCTGTTTTCAAAACAATGAAATATATGGGAGTTTTCCCAAAAGAAGTGCCTACAGGAACAAGTAAGTTAGCCTATTATATGGAGGCAGGTTTCAAAAAAGTGATGCCTACCAACAAACGTATAATGGAAGCATCTAAATAATAATCAACTTAAAAAATTTTAAAATGTCAACAGTAAAAGAATTAAATATATCACCAGTTGGTCGTGTTGAAGGAGATTTAGATGTGAAAGTTTATATCGATAATGGCAAGGTAACACGTGCCCATACACAAGCAGCAATGTTTAGAGGCTTTGAGAAAATTATGGAAGGTAAAGATCCACAATCTGGACTAATTGTTACACCAAGAATCTGCGGAATTTGTGGAGGATCACATTTATATTGTGCATCATCAGCATTAGATACAGCTTGGGGAACAAAACTACCACCTAACGCACTATTATTAAGAGCAATTGGTCAAGCAACGGAAACAATACAAAGTATTCCAAGATGGTTTTATGCCATTTTCGCTACCGATTTAGCCAATAAAAAATATGCAAATCAACCTTTGTATAAAGAAGTCGTAAAACGCTGGTCTGCTTATGTAGGAGAAACTTTTCAAAAAGGTTTAACAGCTTCTGGACTACCAGTACAAGTTTATGCTTTATTTGGAGGGCAATGGCCACATTCAAGTTATATGGTTCCTGGTGGTGTTATGTGCGCTCCTACTTTAAAGGATATTACACGTGCTCACGCAATTATGACACAATTTAAAAACGATTGGTTAGAACCAATTTGGTTAGGTTGCACTATTGAAAGATATTTAGAAATAAAATCTTGGGACGATATGTTAGCTTGGATGGAAGAATCTGATTCACATAAAAATAGCGATTTAGGTTTGTTAATTAGAGCAGGACAAGAATTTGGATTAAAAGACTTCGGTAAAGGAGTTGGTAAATTCTTAGCATTTGGAACGTATTTACATAAAGATATGTATAACAACCCAACGATAGAAGGACGAAATGCAGCTTTAATAAGTTCAAGTGGCTTCTTTGATGGAGAAAATTGGCACGAATTTGATCATTTAAAAGTAAAAGAAGACGTATCACATTCTTGGTATAAAGATCAAGAAGATGGTTTACATCCATGGGACGAGCCATTACCGACTCCAACGAAATCACAAACTTTACACGAATCCGATTTTGATGGAAAATATTCTTGGTCAAAAGCACCTAGATATGATGGTCACGCTGTAGAAGCAGGTCCAATGGCACGTTGCTTAATGAATGGTAATCCTAAAAATGCAGAGCACCAAATTAGAGACCCATTCTTTATTGATGCCTATAAAAAATTAGGAGGAGCTAGCGTATTTACAAGAGTACTAGCACGTGTTCATGAAGCACCAAGAATATATAAATTAATTGAACAATGGTTATCTGAAATAGATTTAGATGCACCGTTCTATATTAAACCAGTTGAAAAACCAAACGGTAAAGGTTTCGGAGCAACCGAAGCAGCACGTGGAGCATTAGCACATTGGATTGAATTAGAAAATGGTGTAATTAAAAACTACCAAGTTATGGCTCCAACTACTTGGAATGTAGGACCAAATGATGGAGAAGGAAACCCAGGACCTATTGAAGCAGCATTAACAGGTATCGAAATTGAAGACCCTTCAGATCCAGTTGAAGTAGGAATTGTAGCACGTTCATTCGATTCTTGTTTGGTATGTACAGTACATGCACACGATGAAAGTAGTGGTATTGAACTCTCAAGATTCAAATTATAAATATCTAAAAAACAACTAGATACATTAAACTTTCTTAAGTATAATCTTAAGAAAGTTTTTTTTAATTTAAAATTATCCATAACAATGAAAATAGCATTAATGGGATTTGGAAATCCTGTAAGAAGTGATGATGCCATAGGTATCTATGTCATAGAGAAGTTAAAAAAAATTATTGGCGATAATGAAAATATCAATGTTTTTGATATGGGAACCGCTGCTTTTGAAGTATTATTCGGATTAAAAGGACATCAAAAAATAATATTAATAGATGCCGTACTAAATACTAACGAACCAGATGGAACACTATACAAAGTACCAGCAGAAGAAGTTTTAAGAGCACCAGAAAACGATCCAATGGTATTTTTACATGGTATGAAATGGGATCAAGCATTGTCGTATGCGAAAAAAATATTATTAGACGATTATCCCAATGACATTCAAGTCTATTTGATTTCGGTAACTAATACTCGCTTAGAAGTCGAATTAAGTGAAAAAGTACAAAATGCAGGAGATAAAGTAATTAATCATATTTTAGAAGAATTAAAATTAGTCGAAGCATTATAAAAATGAGTAAAATTTCACTAAAATCTTCTCATATCTATTTAGAATCCCAACTGGTAAATGCAATTTTTGGAAACATCCATTTTGCATACGTTACCTATATTGAAGAACAAAAAAAAATATTAATAACACCAGTAAGTAGTCAATGGTTTGTAAAAATGTTTAAACCAACACAATTTTTATTAAAATCGCGTAATTTAAAAGGAGACAGAACTTTAGCAGTAAGAGAAATTTTTATTGATAATAATTTGGATACAACCGATAGAGAACTACAGTATGAGGTCATTGAAAAAACAAAATTAATAAAAGTGAGTGTTTATAAAGGATAAACCTAAAATAAAATGAGCAATAGAAACAATCCAAATGACAAATGGTTATTAGATGCCGAAGTACAAACTAAAATAGAAAAAAACAAAGGACGTTGGGAAGTTTCACTCGTGTTTATAGATACAAAAAATCCAAAACACATACTAATTCATAAAATTGGTAATTATCGTTCCAAAAGATTAGCCGAAATAAATGCAATGTATATGCAACGAACTGCTGCAAAAGATGTTAGAGGAACACAAAAAGTAAACAAAAATGATTACAATATTAACAACAACTAAACACCAACAATTCTGTATTGATACCATAAATAGTGTCAATAGGCTTAACGAATTGATAAATGTGAATACCGAAAATACTAAAACTTCAACTAAAATTATTAAAATAGACAAAGATACTATCGTTCCAACAATAGACTGGAATGATACCGAAGTACCTTACCTATTCCCTACTCTAAAGTTAACTCAAAAAAATTTATTAACATTTATTTTTTATAAATTAGGTAACCATCAAAAAGCTTTCGAATTTGTATCTAATGAAGATGATTTACAAATGCATTTATTAATAGTAGCCAATTTACAATACGGCTATCCAATTACGAATCAACAAATACAATTTTTAAAAGAAACTTCACGACATAATTTAGCAATCGCATATAATTTTGGAATAGTAGATGAAAATGTAGCTAAAAAAACACTCCAAAATATTTATGAAGATGCAATAAAAAATGGCAAAACGGATAGTGAAAAATTATTTACAGTCAAAAATTACATAAACTTACTGTTAGATAATAATTTACAGAAAGATGCAGAAAAGTTAGTCCGTTCATTTATAACGATTGCAAAAAGTGACGAAGAGAAAAATGCTTTAAACATATTGCTTTCTAATAGTTTAATGGCACAAATAGCAATACCATACGATAAAATTAAGTTAATAGAAATCATGAAGTTGCAAGAAAAATCTATTGTTTATTTGGAACAAAAAAAATTAAAAGTAAATGCAGGTTTATTATTAATAAATGCATCCGAAATAGCTAATTATCAAAACGAATATATAAAATCAAAAGATTTAATAAACAAAGCTATCTTGTATTTTAAAGAAGCTAATATTTCGGAATTTTTGGGAGAAGCCACACTGCAAAAAGCAATATTGTTATATACATGGTCTAAAAATGGTAGTCCACAGTATTACAAACCAGCAATAAACACTTTCCAGAATGCCTTAAAAGTCTTTAAACGAGATACACATCCGCAAAAATTTGCAGACATCCATCATAACTTAGCTTTGATATATTCTGAAATTCAGGTTTCCGAGAAAGAAAAACCAATTTGGACCGCCTTTTGTGCATCCTCATTTAAAGATGCAATAAAGTTTTATACCAAAGAACAATTTCCATATCAATACGCAATGATTTCACACAATTACGCAACAGCATTGATGGGATTTCCAGAGGCAAAATTGCACAATAATTTAGACAAAGCTTTCGGCCTATTTGAAGAGGCATTAGCTGTTAGAACTGCCAAAAAATATCCATTCGAACGAGCATTAACCCTACTAAATCAATTGGAATTGTATTGGTTACTTGGCAATGTAAATCAAAAAGATGAAAATAAAAAATACCATGAAATGCTTGAAAAAACAAACGAAATATTTACTTTAGTAGACGATAAAATATTATTAAAAAAGGCTAAAACAAATCTGGAAGAAATAAAGAAATTAAAATCTTATATAAATTAATATGCACGAAACATCAATTGTAAATAGTATCGTAAAGACACTCGAAATGGAGTTTGAAGCAAAGAAACTCAATAAAATGAAAGCTATTTTTTTAAAAGTAGGTAAATTATCTAATATAGAACCGAGATTACTGCACAATGCATATACAGCAAAGTATCCTTGTGGTACAAAGTTTCATCATGTACAATTACATATAGAGTCAACAGAAATAAAGATACAATGCGAATTTTGTAACCACATTACTAAAGTACAAAATTATCGTTTTTTATGTGAAAAATGTGAAAAACCTAGCAAGAACCTAATCCAAGGAGAAGAAATGTTAATTCATAAAGTAGAATTTGACGATTAAATAATAAAATAGAAATAGATATGAGTATCGAAAAATCAACAAAAGCAGCACGTGGAACCGTTCAATGCGAAAATACCAACATAAATTTATTAAAGGCAAATGATTATGTAGCCGATATTATTCGTAACGAAATGGCTAAAAACAATACGCTATTAATAAATATTACATCATCAGCAGGAAGTGGAAAAACCACTTTAATGCAAAAAACTGCCGAAAAATTAAAAGACAAAATAAAAATGGCAGTAATGGTTGGCGATTTAGAAACCGAGCGAGATGCAGAACGTATTCGAGAATCTGGAATACAAGCCTTGCAAATTGTTACTGGAGGAATTTGCCACTTAGAAGCACAAATGATTCATCAAGTCTTACCAGAGTATGATTTGGAAAACATTGATTTATTGTTTATTGAAAATGTAGGGAATTTAGTATGTCCTGCTTCCTTTGATTTAGGCGAAGATTATCGTGTCACACTAATGGCAACAACCGAAGGTGATGATAAACCAAAAAAATACCCTAGAATGTTTTTAACAAGCGATATGATGCTGGTTTCAAAAAGTGACCTTCTGCCCTATTTGCCTTTCTCGGTAGATGCTGTGGTAAAAGATGCAAAAGAGGTAAACCATGAGTTAGAAATCATTCTAATATCTGCTCTAAAAGGCGAAGGAATTGATGAATGGTGTGATTGGCTACTTGCTAAAATAAAACAAAAACAAAATTCATAATACTTTTTTGGATCTAGAAACTTACAAAATACAAATTACAGGACGTGTACAAGGTGTTGGTTTTAGACCATTTATATATAACTTAGCCGTAAAAAATCAACTTGTTGGTTCCGTTTCTAACAATGCAAATGGTGTTATTATTTTTATAACAACCTCTAAAGTAAAAGCAAATGTATTTTTAAATAGTATAGTAAAAGAATTGCCTAAGGTCGCTATTATTGAAAACCATACCATTGAAAAAGTAAGTATTAAAAAATTTGAAAATTTTAAAATAATACCATCAAAAACAGGCCTGCAAATTCAAATTCCGATAACACCAGATTTTGCAATTTGTGATAAATGTATTAAAGAAATTAATAGTCCAACCAATAGACGTAATAATTATGCCTTTACAACTTGTATTCATTGTGGACCAAGGTATGCCATTACTAAAAAATATCCATTTGAGCGACAAAACACAACGCTTCGTAATTTTAAAATGTGTAAAAATTGCAAAGCAGAATATAAAAACCCATCAGACAGACGTTTTCATTCGCAAACAAATAGTTGTTTAGATTGTGGCATTACAATGGAATTAACAGAAAATTCTGGTAAAATTTGCGTCGTAAGCCAAAATCAAATTATAGATAAATTAGTAGAATTGCTTCATGCAGGAAATATTATTGCCCTAAAAAGCACGAATGGATATTTGCTTTGTTGCGATGCTAATAATATAATTGCAGTATCAAATTTAAGAAAAAGAAAACAACGTTATAACAAACCATTTGCCGTTTTATATCCTTCCCTAAAGCAAGTTAAATTAGAATTTAACCTTTCAGAAAAAGAAAAAATGGATTTACAGTCTATTATAAGACCAATTGTAATATTAGAAAACACCAATAGATTTACCTTAAATGCAGATTATATTGCACCTAATCTAAACCAAACTGGAGTAATGCTACCTTCTTCGACACTTTTGCAACTGATTTTACAAAAAATTAATAAGCCAATAATTGCGACAAGTGGTAATGCTCATGGTTCTCCAATTAATACTACAAAAAAAGAAGCAATCCAAAACTTAACAACAATAGCAGATTATTTCTTACATCATAATTTAAAAATAGAATTTCCTCAAGACGACTCGGTAATTAAATATGTAAATGAAACTAAAATTATAATCAGACGATCTCGTGGTTTATCTCCAAATTATTTAAACACCGAAAATTTAGAAGAAACGAAAATTTTAGCAATGGGAGCACATTTAAAAAGCACATTTACCTTTTTACCAAACCAACATATCTATGTAAGTCAATATTTTGGAAATCTAAATAATTACGATGTAATAAACCGATTTAAAGTTACAATCCAAAAATATATTTCTCTATTTAATACCAACCCAAAAACGATACTAATCGATAAACATCCGCAATACCAAAGTAGTATTTTGGGAAAAGAACTTTTAAAAAAGAACACTAAAAATGTAATAGAAATTCAACATCATAAAGCACATTTTTGTAGTGTTTTAGCAGAAAACAATCTATTCAAAATAAACAAAAAAGTATTAGGTGTGATTTGGGATGGAACAGGTTTAGGAGATGATTATAAAATTTGGGGTGGCGAATTTTTCACGTATCAAAATAGAAAAATGGAACGTATAAACCATTTTGACTATTTTAATTGGTTAGCCAACGATAAAATGGCAAAAGAACCAAGATTGTCGTTGTTTTCTTTACTTAGTAATGAAGACAGAAAATGCATAAAAAGTAAATTTTCAAAAACGGAATTTAAAATCTATTGTAAATTAAGTAAAAACAATACGTTAAAAACAGCATCGGTTGGTCGTCTGTTTGATGCTGTTGCATCGCTGTTAAATATTATTGATGTAAATACGTATGATGCCGAAGCGCCAATGTTATTAGAAAATATAGCAAAAAAATGCGATAGCAATAAACCGATAGATTTATTAGAGAAGGAGAATTACGATAAAATCCCATCGCAATTAATTGTAAAAAAAATATTGAAATTAAAACAAAAAAAATATACCAAAGAGCATTTAGCCAACAGTTTTATTTACACTTTAGCACTGCTTATTATCCGAGAAGCAAAAAAAAACAATATAGAAATTATTGCTTGTAGTGGTGGCGTTTTTCAGAATTTAGTGTTGCTTGATTATTTATTTCAATTGACATCAGAAAACAAAATAGAATTAAAAATAAATCGTAAATTGCCAGCAAACGATGAGAATATCTCGTTTGGACAATTGATGTATTATCAGAATATAAAAAATTAATTAGTGGAACTTCAATCACAAAAATTCTTTACGCAAATTGTAAATTTATTGCAAGAAGCAAAAAAGCAAGTGCTTCGTACAATAAATAAAACAATGGTTATTACCTATTTTGAAATTGGTAGAATGATTGTTGAAGAAGAACAAAACGGTAACGAACGTGCCGAATACGGAAAAGCACTCTTAAAAAATCTTTCCAAAGGATTAACAACTGAATTTGGTAGAGGGTTTTCAGTAACCAATCTTCAACAAATGAAACGTTTTTTTTTAATATACCAAAAACAACAGACACTGTCTGCTATTTTAAAAAAGCAACAAATATCACCCAATAAATTTAATTTAAGTTGGTCACATTATTTAACTTTAATACGTATTGATGATGAAAACGAAAGGAAATTTTACGAAATAGAATCGAATAATAATAACTGGAGTGTCAGAGAATTAAAACGTCAATACAATACTGCATTATATGCCAGACTTGCTTTAAGCAAGAATAAAGAAGGTGTAAAAAAATTAACAAGCATTGGTCAAATTATAGAGAAACCAATCGATTTAATTAAAGATTCATATATTTTAGAATTTATTGGCTTACCAGAAAATACATCTTATTCTGAAAATGATTTAGAACAAAAACTAATTGATAAATTAGAACATTTTTTACTCGAATTAGGAAATGGTTTTACATTTGTAGCAAGACAAAAAAGAATTTCGTTTGATGACAAGCATTTTAGAATAGATTTAGTATTTTACAACCGTTTATTAAAATGTTTTGTTTTAATTGATTTGAAAATTGGTGAATTAAAACATCAAGATATAGGTCAAATTCAAATGTATGTTAATTATTACGATAGAAAAATAAAACTACCAGACGAAAATAAAACAATTGGCATTATATTATGTCAAAATAAAAGTGAAGCAGTTGTAGAATTTACTTTGCCCGAAGACAATAAGCAAATATTCGCGAGTAAATACAAAACTGTTTTACCAAGTAAAGAAGAATTAAAATTATTAATTAAAGAATAAAAAACAATGTGTTTAGCAATACCAGGAAAAATTAAAAGCACCGAACTTCAGTACGATGGTAAGGTAAGGATGGCAAAGATAAATTTTGGTGGTATTACCAAAGAGGCTAGTTTAGAAATGCTGCCAGATGCAAAAATTGGCGATTATGTATTGGTGCACGTAGGCGTTGCTATTAGCATTGTTAACGAAGAAGAAGCACGTAAAACCTTCGATTACCTTAGAGAAATTGGAGAACTAGGTGACTTGGTTGATGTGGATGAATATATTCCTAAAAAAGACAACTAATTATGAAATTTATGTCAGAATACAGAGATCCTGAATTAGCAAAACAGTATCTCGTCGAAATAAAAAATACCGTAACTCAAAAATGGAAAATTATGGAAGTTTGTGGCGGACAAACACACAGTTTGGTTAAAAATGGAATTATTGATATGCTTCCAAAAGAAGTAGAAATGATTCACGGACCAGGTTGTCCCGTTTGCGTTACACCACTTAATTTAATTGACAAAGCCATTTATTTAGCCTTAGAAAAAAAAGTAATTTTATGTTCTTTTGGCGATATGTTACGAGTGCCAGGTTCTGAAAAAAGTTTGTTAGAAGCCAAAGCTGAAGGCGCAGATATTCGCATTTTATATTCGCCTTTAGAAGCAGTAAAAATTGCGGCTGATAATCCAAATAAACAAGTGGTTTTCTTTGCCGTTGGTTTTGAAACTACGGCACCAGCAAATGCTTTATCGGTAATTCACGCACACAGACAAAATTTAGATAATTACAGTATTTTGGCTTCACACGTGTTAGTGCCACCAGCAATAGAAAATGTAATGGAAGATCCAGACAGTCATATTGATGGTTTTCTTGCCGCAGGTCACGTTTGTACGATAATGGGTAATTTTGAATATTATCCGTTAGTTGAAAAATATAAAGTTCCTATTGTAGTTACTGGTTTTGAACCTTTAGATGTTCTACAAGGTATTTTGATGGTTGTAAGACAATTAGAAGCAGAAAAAGCCGAAGTAGAAAATCAATATGCACGTATTGTTCGTGAAGAAGGAAATTTAGATGCTCAAAAAATAATTTACGAAGTCTTTGAAATAACGGATAGATTATGGCGTGGTATGGAAGTTATCCCAATGAGCGGTTACAAAGTAAAAGAAAAATACGCAAAATTTGATGCAACAGCAAAATTTAATGTAAATATTGAAGAAGCCGAAGAAAATCAAGATTGTATTGCTGGCGAGATTATGAAAGGCATAAAAAAACCTTTTGAATGTCCCGAATTTGGTAAAAAATGCAAACCTACCAATCCGCTTGGTGCACCAATGGTAAGTAGCGAAGGTGCTTGTGCAGCTTATTTCCATTATTCTGGTTTGGTGGAGAGTTAATTTTTCTACAAATAATATAACTTATTGATTGAATATATATTAGCTATATTGAAATAATTTTTAACCCTGCTAAATGGGAATTGAATTCCTGATTTGCAGGGTTAATTTTGAAATAAACTCAAATATATTTGGTGCAATTAATAGAAAATTGTAAATTTAACCCTGTTAAACAGGTAATGTAGTTCCATATATAACAGGGTTAAATTTACGAAATTAATGAGTATTCAAAGAGTTCTATTTAAAAGTATTATAGAAAGTATTGATTTTATTCAAGTTACTGCAATAATTGGGGCAAGACAAGTTGGTAAAACTACTTTAGCAAAACAGATTACAAAGCAATTTGATAATATGATTTATTTGGATTTAGAAAAAACTTCCGATTTAAATAAATTAGAAGATGCTGAAACGTATTTAAATTTAAATAAAAATATAAATTTATTTTGTATTGATGAAATTCAATTAAAACCAAATTTATTTACCACACTTAGAAGTTTTGTTGACGAAAATAAAGATATTCGTTTTTTAATATTAGGCTCAGCAACACCAGAATTACTAAGACAATCATCACAAACCTTAGCAGGTAGAATATTTTACCATACACTATCGCCATTTCAATTTTTAGAATTAATTAATAGGGAAACTTTAAACAATTATCATCTAAAAGGTGGTTTTCCAAAGAGTATTTTAACAAAAAATGATAAGAATTCTTTTTTATGGAGAGAAAATTTTATTACCACTTTTTTAGAAAAAGATTTACAAACTTTCGGTATTTTTATTGCTTCTAAAAACATACATAGACTTTGGAAAATGTTAGCCCATTTAAACTCTACTTTACTAAATTATAATGCGTTGTCAAAATCTATGGGTGTTGATACTAAAACTGTTAAAAAATATATTGATATTTTAAACCACACTTTTATGATTCGTATTTTAGAACCATATTATGTGAATATCAAAAAACGAATCATAAAATCACCAAAAATATATTTTAAAGACACAGGTGTTTTACACACATTATTACACATTAAAACTTATGATGAACTATATAATAATCCGTATTTTGGTGCTTCTTGGGAATCTTTAATAATTGAAAATATTATAAATAAATTTAATGATTTTGAAAGTTATTTTTATAGAACAGTTGATGGTGCAGAATTAGATTTAATATTAGTAAAAGGTATAAAAATTATAGCAATTGAAATAAAATCAAGTCTTTCACCAAAATTAAGCCGTGGTTTTTGGACGGCAATTAAAGATATAAAAGCAACAAAATCATATATTATTGCTCCAGTAAAAGAAATTTATCCATACAAAAATGATGTAATGGTTTATCCGTTAGAAGAATTTTTAAAATTAGATTTATAATGAAAATCCTATTCTTAACAGACGCTTTTAACGGTATGGCACAACGCCTTTGGATTGAGTTAGACCGACTTAATCACGAAGTACAAGTACACATTCCTGTTTCTTCGGATGAAATGATTAATGCTGTTAATGAATACCAACCAAGACTGATAATAGCACCATTTTTAACATCAAAAATCCCTAAAGAAATTTATAACAAATACGTTTGTCTTATCGTACATCCAGGTATTAAAGGCGATCGTGGAGCATCATCATTAGATTGGGCGATTTTACAAAACAAAAAAACTTGGGGCGTTACTATTTTACAAGCAGTAGAAAAAATGGATGCTGGCGATATTTGGGCATATAATGAATTTACAATGCGCGATGTTTCAAAAGGAGAAATTTACCGAAATGAAGTTACACAGATGGCAAGTAAAGGAATATTACAAGCCATCGAAAAATTTGAAAATCCAAATTTTATTCCAGAAAAATTAGATTATTCTAAACCAACTATTAAAGGGAAATGGAACAATAAAACCACGCAAAACGACTATCAGTTTTCTTGGAGTGATGAAGCTTACTCCATTATCAGAAAAATTAATGCAGCCGACAGTTCGCCTGGCGTAAAAATAAAATTATTTAATGCGGAGTATTATTGCTACGGAGCACATTTAGAAAAAAAATTAAAAGGAAAAATAGGCGAAATAATAGCCAAAAGAAATAACGCCATTTGTATCGCAACAAAAGACAATGCCATTTGGATAACACATTTAAAATCTGCTACAAAAAACGCAACTAAATTACCTGCAATTATTTGTTTGGACGACAAAGCAGACTCAATTCCAGAATCAAAATTAAATCCGTTTGTAAAAATAGATGATGACACTTGGCAAGAAATTCGTTTTGAAGAAAAAAATAATATTGGTTATATCCATTTTGACTTTTACAACGGAGCAATGGATACTAACCAATGCAAGCAATTAAGAGAAACCATTATCGAAGCAAAAAAAAGAGTGAAACTTATTGTTTTAATGGGCGGAAAAGATGTTTGGTCTAACGGTATTCATCTTAACGTGATTGAAAATGCAAAAAATCCAGCAGAGGAATCTTGGAAAAACATTAATGCAATTGATGATTTAATATTAGAGATTATCAATTCAACCGAGCATTATATTATTTCTGCATTGCAAGGCAATGCTGGTGCTGGTGGAGTTTCTTTAGCGTTATCAGCAGATAAAGTGTTATGTAGAAATGGCATTGTTTTAAATCCGCATACCAAAAATATGGGATTGTATGGCTCCGAATATTGGACGTATTTATTACCAAAACGCATTGGGATTGAAAAAGCAACCAAATTTACCGAAGAATGTTTGCCTTGGGGAATTGCAGTTGCAAAAGATATTGGATTAATAGACGATTATTTTGGTGAAAACAATAAAGAATTTGTAAAATTTGTCGAAGAACAAGCCCAAAGTATTCTAAAATTATCTTATTTTGACAAATTATTAAAAGCAAAACAATTTCAACGTAGAAAAGATGAAATGAATAAACCTTTAGAACAGTATCGTTTTGAAGAATTAGAAGAAATGAAGAATAATTTTTATGATAATAATTTAAATTACAAGCATAAAAGACATTGTTTTGTACATAAAATACACGATGAAACTGCTGAAAATGTGAGTAATTTATACAGTAGCAGACGCGAAATTTATCGCAAAAGAAAATGGGAATCTATCAATTATAAAGAAGAAAATGAGTAAGAAAAAATTTGTAAAAATGCAGATGAGTTGTCCGATGCCAAAATTAGATTTTGATGTCATCACCTTAGGTCACGGTTCTGGTGGAGTTTTAACCAATAAACTCTTAGATACTGGTGTTTTTGACCTGTTAAGCAACGATATTTTAGATGAAAGACACGATGGAGCATTTATTGAAATGAATGGTAAATTAGCCTTTTCTACGGATAGTTTTTTAGTTTCTCCTATCTTTTTTCCTGGTGGAAATATTGGCGAATTAGCCGTAAACGGAACCGTAAATGACATTGCAATGTGTGGTGCAATTCCAAAATATCTATCGCTTAGTTTTATTATTGAAGAAGGTTTAACAATGAAAGAATTTTGGGAAATATTAACATCTATTAAATTTGCTTGTGAAAAAGCAGGCGTTTTAGTAGTAACAGGAGATACCAAAGTAGTTGAGAAAGGAAAAGGCGATAAAATATTTATCAATACAACTGGTATTGGTAACATTCATCCCAAAGCAAATATTAGCGAAAAAAACATTAAAGTAGGCGATAAAATTATCATTTCTGGTAATATTGCTTCTCACGGAATGGCAATTATGTCGGTTAGAGAAGGTTTAGAATTTGATTCCGAAATTTTAAGTGATACTGCTAATTTAAATCATACCATAATCGATTTAATCGAAAAATTCGGAAATGATATTCACCTTTTAACCGATCCAACTCGTGGTGGCGTGGCAACGGTTTTAAAAGAAATTGCTTTATCATCAAAAATAGGTATCGAATTAAAACAAAACGATTTACCCATAGAAGAACAAGTTTATGCGGCTTGCGAACTCTTAGGTTTAGATCCTTTATATGTTGCAAACGAAGGTTTGTTTTTGAGTTTTGTTGACGCTTCTATAGCAGATAATTTTTTAAAAGAATTACAAAAAGATGAAAATGGAATAAACGCAAAAATCATAGGCGAAGTCGTTGCAGAACATCCAAAACAAGTCATAATGGAAAGTGCAATTGGCGGAAAACGTGTTGTAAGTATGCTTCCAGGAGAGCAATTACCAAGAATTTGTTAATTACGAGAATTTGTTAATTAAAAGTATCATTTTATAATAAAACTTTAAATTTTAAAATCGACAATTTTTTTTGAGATATTGACTTCGGAAAAATATAAAAAATAAGAATGAACTATAAAACATTAGGAAATAAAGTAAAAAATGCTCGATTATTTAAAGGCTCAAAAGAGAATCCTTTTTTAGCACCACGTGGTATTTTTGTAGCAAATAATATGCTATTTGTTTCAGATACAGCTAGGAATCGAGTTTTTATATGGCATACCATTCCAACAACCGAATTTCAAGATCCTGATGTAATTTTAGGGCAAATAGAAGTCGATGGAATTGGTAGAAATGCAGGTGGAGAAGTTTCTGAAAGTACACTATTATATCCATCAGGAATTTGGAGCGATGGAAAAAAATTAATTGTTGCAGATGCTTGGAATCATCGTGTATTAATATGGCATACAATGCCAACAAAAAATGCGCAACCTGCAGATGTCGTTTTAGGACAAAAAGATTTTAATAAAAATTTACCAAATGGTGCGATTGGCAATGATCCAACTTCGCAAACATTAAATTGGCCTTACGGTGTTTTTTCGGACGGAAAATCACTTTGGATTGCCGATACAGGTAACAGACGTGTTTTATTTTATAAAGAAATTCCAAATGAGAATTTCGCTAAAGCGGATAAAGTTATCGGAAAATCAAGTTTCACATCAAGAGATTACGAAAATAACGACCCAATTTGGCCATACTCTATTAAGATTAATAAAAAAGGAAATTTAGCCATTGCCGATACACAATTTTATAGAATTTTAATTTGGAACGATAAAAACGATGCTTTTACAAAAAGTGCAGATATTATTATCGGACAAGAAAATTTTAATAACGCTGGTCAAAATCAATTTCGATTATCTCCAGAAAGCAATACTTTAAACTGGACTTATGACGCCTGTTTTTATAAAGATGGGATTTTAGTAAATGATACTGGTAATAGCCGAATATTAGGTTTTCATAAAATTCCTACAAAAAATAACGAAAACGCCGACTTTTTAATCGGTCGAGAAAATTTTAATACAAGTAGCGATTTTAAAGGCAATTTATTAGGTACAAAAAGTGCAATATATTGGCCTTTTTCTATTTATGCTGTAAGAGAAACCCTTTTCATAGCAGACACAGGAAATCATCGCATAGTAATCTGTGATATTAAAAATATTTTGGAATTGTAATTTCGTTATAAAATTAGAACAAATCACTAATAGGTTAGCCAGAGCCAATAAAACCCAATACAAATTGCAAATAAACCACCTGCAAAACGAATGCCTTTAAAAAACAAATCGTTGTGATCTTGCTTTGTGTAATTTGCTATTTTACCTAGAATTAATGCATAAGAAGACATTGCTAAAATAGTACCAATTGCAAAACCAATAATGTATTGCATCCCATCGATATTATTATTAAAACTCAATACAGGTAATAGTAATAAGAAATGTGCAATACCTGCTAAACCATGAATAAAACCGATACCAAAAGAAGTAAGAATATTCTGTTTTACAACATTATTATGAGAATGTTCATTATGGCTTTTATGATGATTATGTTTATGTATATGCACAAAAGGTTCATCATCAGAATGAATATGTGGATGTTTGTGGTTTTTCTGCTCATTAAAAATTCTATAAAAAGCCCAAGCACCAACACCTATCAATACCAAAGCGACTATTTGTTCGGAATATTTTGAAATACTATCGACAGGGACGTACTCTTTAAATAATAATAACAGAACACCTATTAGCAACATCCCAATAATATGACCTAATCCCCAAAAAAGACCAATTTTCCATGCCTTTCGCTTTGTCTCAATAACTAAAGGTGTTACTGCTGCCAAATGATCTGGTCCAGATATAACATGTAGCAAGGATGAGAGAATTCCTGCAAGTATAGGGTATGTAAATGTCATTAAAATTATTTTTTTGCAAGGTACTAAAAAAAAATAATCCTAACTATAAGATTACTTGGTGTGATAAAGTTATAACCAAAAAAATGACTTTACAACTTCAATACATCTTAAATTCAAATAATAAATGCAACTTTTGTGTTAATAATTTATTGATTTAAAAATCAATATTTATTAGGGTAGGGTTTTAAGTTTAAAACTTGTTATATATAAAAGCTATCAAAACAATATTAGCTACTTTATGTAAAAAAATCTTACTTTTAAAATATAAAATTAAACTATTCATTATGAAAGGACAAAAAATTCTAGTATTCTTATTAAGTTTTAGCATTTTATCGTACGCTCAAGTCGGAATCGGAACTGTAAATCCAAATAATTCCTCTTTATTAGATATTAATTCAATTGATAAAGGGATATTGATACCTAGAGTTAACCTAGCCAATATAAATAATAATTTGCCAATAGTTAATCCAGAGATTAGTTTATTAATTTGGAACACCAATGCTAGTGTAACAAACGGAAACGGAAAAGGTTTTTATTATTGGAATGGTCTAAAGTGGATTTCCCTTATTTCCTCGAACTCTATTACAACAATTGTTACACCTCATAATACTTTAGATATGGCGTATGACCAAGGCATTAACCCTGGCTCTGGTAGAACAATAATTGCAGATAATGGCTATGTACATATTTCAGGTACAGATGGTTTTAGAACAAGTGGAGTAATTAATAGTGGGAGTTTTTTGGGAAATGTAACTGGAAGTCAAATGTTTTTCTATCCAAGAATTGCAGCATTTAGAGCAGGAAATGGTTCTTATAATGATAATTTTCCAGGAGTAGGAAATATTGGAACATATTCGGTTGCTATGGGCCTAAATAATGTTGCTAGTGGACAATCTTCATTAGCTTTAGTAAATGGATCTAGAGCTACAGCAGAATCGACTGTTGCAATAGGAAATGGCGCTAGTGCATTACAACAAGATGATATGGCATTAGGTCAAGGCGCATTAGCAAATGGAAAATCAGCAACTGCAATTGGCGAATCTGCAGAAGCAACAGGAATTTCATCTATTGCAATAGGTTCGGCAGCACATTCTATTGGAGATACGTCGATTGCCGTAGGCAAAAGTTGCCAAGCAGAAGCAATAAATTCAACAGCAATAGGATTTGGGGCACTTGCTTTAGGCGATGAATCGTTAGCAATTGGTATGAATGTTAGAGCAGACTCTTTCAGAGAATTTGCACTAGGGTCTGTAAACACAAATGGAGGTGGTAATACTAATTCGTGGGTTGCAACAGATAGATTATTTTCTATTGGTAATGGGCAAACTGGTACTCCAAGTAATGCTTTAGTTATTTTAAAAAATGGAAATACTGGTATCGGTTCTAATAACCCAACTTCTAAATTACAAGTTGTTGGTTTACCAATACAAGCAAATAATGCAGCAGCATTAACAGCAGGATTAACAATTGGTGCTTTTTATCATAATGGAGACGGAATTGTTAGAGTAGTCTTTTAGCTGGACAGAATAAAAATTATGTATCATAATCGAATATTTCCATATCATATCGTATCACAATGCTATTTTGTATCTATTTCTGTATGGAAAATAAAGTATTTCATTTTATACTTAATTTAGATTGGAACTCAGGTTATTATACTATACAGTAATTCTGTTCAAAAAGTCTCCAATTTTAATGCATCTACTCTTAATTTATGTGCCAATGCTATGAATCTTAGTATCTTGAGCTTTCGATCTAGTGATACCAACTCAACATCAAAATATTTCAAATCTATTTAGCGCATTTTGAAATTGAATTGGTATGATTAAATTTTTAGGCATAAATAGAAAAACTTTTAAAATTTTATTGTAATTTGCGCTAAAGACATATTTACATATAACTTATTGATACACACCTTTTTACGTGTAAAAAAAGAAGTTTTTTACAAAAAAATAAATACATAACTAGTTGACTAAAATAATTTGAATAATTATTTTAGTCAACTCATTTAAAATCATACAATGTCAAAAATATTATTTGCAAAACGTTTTTCCTTATTAAAATATTACATTTTATTCTTTTTTGGAAGTTCCTTTTTATTGAGATTGGTCTTTTTTATTTGGGTAAAATCCGAAGTAGATGCATCTATAATAGCGAGTATCAAAACATTTATAATTGGAGCTTTCTTTGATTTAGGAACAATATCCTTTTTTGCAATACCATATATAATTTATCTAACCGTTTTACCTAACAAATATATTGGCTCAAAATTGGATAGATTCATAACTTTTTTTGCGATTGCATTAGGAATAGTAATTTTTCTATTTGCCTTTTTTTCAGAAATAGCATTCTGGGAAGAATTTAAAAGACGGTTTAATTTTATCTCTGTAGATTATTTAATATATACCTATGAAGTGGTGCAGAATATAAACCAATCCTATCCAATACCGTATCTAGTATTAGGGATTTTGTTACTAACCTCATTTATCCTTTATTTCTTTAAAAGAAGAAACGTTTTTACGAGAACATTTAATCATAGCATATCTTTAAAACAAAAATTAGTCATGCTATCTGCAATACTTTTTACAACCATTATTTATACAAAATTTGTAGATAATAAAGATGCAGATTGGTCAACAAATAGATATAATAACGAGTTGTCAAAAACGGGAATTTATAGCTTCTTTGCAGCATTTAGAAATAATACATTAAGTTATACGGAGTTTTACAAAACGATAGATAATAACATAGCTCTAAATAACGTAAAATCATCGTATACAAAAAACACCTTTTTAAAACCCAATGCAGTATCTATAAAACGACATATTAAAAATACCGATAGTTTATCTGTTAAACCAAATGTAATTTTTATATGTATAGAAAGTTTAAGTGGTTCATTTATGCATAGTTTTGGAAGTAAATCAAACATAACACCAACCCTAGATTCCTTATCAAAAAAGAGCGTATTTTTTACCAATTTATATGCGACAGGGACACGTACTGTAAGAGGTATGGAAGCCATATCTTTATCCATACCACCAACACCAGGAAGAAGTATTGTAAAGCGAAAAAACAATCAAAATCTCTTTACTATTGGCGAAGTATTTAAACAAAAAGGGTATGAAAGAAATTTTTTTTATGGAGGAGATGGGTATTTTGATAATATGAATACCTATTTTGGAGGAAATGGCTTTAATATTATTGATAGAGGTCGAGGTTTTTTATTAGATGCAAAAATAAACACCAAGAGAATCAATATTGATGATAATGAAGTAACCTTTGAAAATGCATGGGGAATTTGTGATGAAGATATATATGCAAAAGTAATTAAAGAAGCAGATGACGCATATAAAAAAGGCAAACTATTTTTTGATTTTGTAATGACAACTTCCAATCATAGACCATATACATATCCAGAAGGTAAAATTGATATACCTCCAGCAACAGGAAGAGATGGTGCAGTTAAATATACGGACTATGCCATAGGAGAATTCTTAAAAAAAGCAAAAACAAAACCATGGTTTAAAAATACCGTATTTGTTATAATGTCCGACCATTGCGCAAGTAGTGCAGGAAAATGGGAGTTAGATGTAAAAAATTACCACATACCAGCATTAATAATAAATGCACCAAATACTACAAACAAAAAAATAGACAAACTAGCTTCACAAATAGATGTCTTTCCAACCTTATTCGGAATGTTTAACTGGAGTTACGAAACGACTCTTTTTGGAAAAGACATTCTAAAAATGGAGAAAAAAGACGAAAGAGCATTTATTGGTAATTATAGAAAATTAGGCCTTCTAAAAGATGATAAAATAATGATTTTAGGAGACCAAAAGAAAGCAATGTTTTACCAATGGAATAAAGAAACAAATGCACTAAAACAAATAGAAATGAACACAAATTTCTTAGAAGAAACAATCTCGTGGTACCAGTTAGCAGATTATTTTTACAATAATGAAAAACTTAAATTAATTACAAAGGATTAATTGTTTTTTAGTATTCATCTGTTCGCTTTGCTCGGGTCAGTCTTTTCGTTATTTTTATAGTAGCACCGACTTTTAATAAATAGGCTCTTATGGAGCTTATTTGCCATTTTTTAGCAATTTCAAAACTTGTTTTCTTAATTTTTTATTTGTGTTACTTTTATCTTTAAGACCTAAAAATAATACTTTTACACCTAATTTTGATCTTTTATGATGAATTGGGTTAAGAAGAGCCGTGTGATGAAAGATTATCACGTACGGCTCTTTGTGAGGTTTAGGAGAGAAATCTAAATCTCTCCTTACCTACTCGGTTTTAAATGAATTTATTAATTAATTGAACAAGCAGATACTGCTTTTACACTATCTGATGCTAAAAATCCAACAGTTGCTAATATGATAATAACTTCAGCAATAAATGCTACACCATCAGTTGTTAAAGCAGCAATTATAGTTGCTGTACCTGTAACTCCATATAGTGCAGCATCCCACCATGATAAACTACCAACAAATGCAGAGAATACAGCACCAAAACATCCACCGTTAAAAATAATTTTAAGAATCTCGAACATCCCTGTTGCTAGGTCACTTTTTGAAGCTCCTTCAGCTCCCATTTTAGCAATGATTATTTCTATTTTTGATGCTACTGGTGCCGTAGCTTTTGCTATACCTTCAATTGTTGAAGAACTAGCACCACCTCTTAACCCAACAGCTCCAAGTGCTAAACACACACAATCAAAAACAACCCAACCAATAGCCATTTCGCACTTTGAAATTCCAGTAGCAGCCATTTGTAAACGAGTTTCTCTAAATGCATCATTACTTGGAAGTGGATCATTCCAATTGCCATTCACGCCTGGTGTGTTTGCAATTAATTCAGCTAAAGTAATTGCTTGAATTTTTGGTACGTTGGGGTATAATAATCGGTATTGATTAACATCCTGTGGAGTCATTGTTGCCTTAGTTACATCTGGCATTTCTTTATTATTTTTCATTATTTAATATTTTATAATTTTCCTACTCTTATAATTTGGTTTTTCGGAATCGACCATTGTTCATGTATGTTTGAAGCTTCATTAATTGAACAACACAAATAGACGGATTTATCCTAGTCTATTTTAGAGTAGAAATTACCAAATTAAAAATTAGGTATTTATACGGTACGGAGAATTAATACCAATTTAATTATAATATTTCTTATATATTTTGTATATTTTACGATGGGAAAAACAGTAAAAATACCAGTTTTAGAAAATTTAGATTTTTTAAAGAATTTAAAAATAAACAAAAAACATTGAAAGAGCAAAAGCGAATAGCAAGTTTGTTGGTATTAAAGAATGAAAAATTTAAAACACAATAAGAACTTGCTAATTATCTTGGAATTCAAAGACGTATTTTATCTACTTGGTAAATTTATATTTTCAAGACGAATCAAGATTTGGATTAATGACTCATTTAGGCAAATGTTTAACCGCTAAAGTTAAATTAATGAATGGATTTTGTTCGTGATAGCATAAACAACCAAACCTGCTGTATTTTTAGTATCTGTTTTTAATAATAAATTATTTCGATGTCCTTCTACAGTTCTTGGACTTAAAAATAATTTTTCTGCGATTTCGTTTGTTGTAAATTGTTTACATATTAGCTTTAAAACTTCAATTTCTCTTTTTGTTAAATAATCTACATCAAAACGACTTTTATTTTTTTTTGCATTGGAATTTAATATATTTTCTTGAATTACTTGCATTACATTGTCATCGTAATGAAACCCTTTTCTCGCCACATTGTTTATAGTTTCAATAACAATTTTTGGAGTTGTATTTTTTGCCAAATATGAAACTGCTCCAATAGAAATCATATTACTAATAAACGGTTTGCTATAATAACTTGTAAGTGCTATTATTTTAATTTTCGGATACGTTTTTTTAATTTGTTTTGTTGTTTCTACTCCATTTAATAGTGGCATATTAAGATCCATTAAAACAATATCTGGAAGAGGGTTTGCTTCTTTGAGTTTTTCTATAAAATCATTTCCATTTTCTGCTTGTAAAATGATATCAAAATTAATTTCCTTATTTAAAATAAATGTAATGCCTTGACGAAATAATTCTTCATCGTCTGCAATGGCTATTTTTATAATTGAGTTCATATTTTGTTTATTATGTGAATGTTAAACGTTGCTCCTTTTCCTTTTCGACTTTCTACAACTAGATTTCCATTTAATATTGCGACTCTACTTTTAATATTTTTAAGTCCTAATCCGTTTTTATTTAAAGCTTTTTTAACATTAAAACCAATTCCATTATCCGAATATTGTATTTGTAATTCTGTTTTCGTTTCGGTAATCTTTAAAACTAATTTTGTTGCATTTCCATGCTTTATAGAGTTATTAAATAGTTCTTGTATTATTCGAAACAAGTGTAATTCTTCATTTTTAGACAATCTATTATCGTAGTTTATATCTCTGCTAATTTGTACTGCTTTTGTTGATTCAAATTCATTTAATAGTTCTTCTAAAGCAGCAACTAGACCAAATTTATTTAAAATAGGCGGCAATAAATTATGTGCAATTTGTCTAGAGCTATCAAGTACATTTGTTGTAATACTTAATACTATTCCTAGGGCATCTTTTTCTTCTTCTGTATCTAAGGAGTCGTCCAGTAACATATTTACATGTAAACTTACTACATTTAATTTTGCACTAATTGCATCGTGTAGATCTTGCGCAATTCTTTTTCTTTCTCTTTCTTGAGTTTCTATAGTTGCTTGAAATATCTTTTTTTGATTCTCTAGCTTTAATGTAGTTTTTTCTAGTTCCTTTTCAATAATTTTTTTTCTAGCAAATCGAAAGAATAAAACTAAAGTAACAGACATTAATAATAGTAGTAGTATTGCCAATAATATTATTGGAATTATTTTATTTTCATCATTAAAAATTTTATCCATATCTCACGTTTTAATTCTATAATTCTTATACCATTCTATAAAGATTAAAATCTGAAAAAAGACATACAAAAAGGCATTCACTTGCCAAATTATCTTATTTACAGATTTATCTAATTCTTTCATCAAATTACCAGTACTAAATATTAGGGCGCTGCTTAATAGATAAATAAAAACCCCAGAATTAACATATAAAAATTGTTTCTGTTTCTTTAATGATTTTGTAAAATA
>JALSLK010000083.1 GCA_026988355.1 Flavobacteriaceae bacterium | reverse complement strand
AAATTCTTTTGTGATATCTTTAGTTGTTTTTGTACTTTTAATAATCTAAAAAAACGTGTAGATGTATTTAAAGCAATTTGTTCCATACTCTCTACAAATTCTTTTTTGGATTCCTCAAATAGTAATGTCTCGATTTTTTTATCCCATTTATACGCATTGTAAAATATGGAATTTTGAAAATAATTAATCGAAAATGGTATTACCGAGTATCCTTTTTGCGCATTATTACCATAAATATCCACACGTTCTATTTGTGTATTTAACGATAAGGAACCTCCTGTATATGGCACACTTTGTGTTATGGATAAATTTGCCTCCAATCGCGATTGATTCTGATTCACAAAAATATCTTGTCCACTATCGTTTGTAATTCTTCTTGTAGAATTAGAATACGATGGCAATGTTGCATCCATTCGGAGTTGTGGTAAAAAACTAGACTTATAATTTTTGTATCTCCAATAATTCGATTGTTTTCTATTGTATGCTGCTCTATAATCTGTAGATTTTTCTTGTGCTAGTTTAATGGCAGATTTTAACGAAATTTTTTCTGATTGACCAAATATTAATATTGGCAGTATAAGAAATATGTGTGAAATTATTTTTTTCATTTATTCGGTTCTAATTGCTTCTATTGGACTTTTATTTGCTGCAGATTTTGCTGGTGCTATTCCAAAAATAAGACCTATTAATGTTGCTACAAAAAAGGACAATAATATGGAGTTTAATGATAATATGGTTTCTATTCCTGTTGAAATTTCTAAAATATAAGATGCTATAATTCCTAAAATAACACCAATAATTCCTCCTCCTAAACTTATTAATACAGATTCGGATAAAAATTGTAAAATTACATCTTGTTTTGTTGCTCCTATTGCTCTAATTATTCCTATTTCTTTGGTTCTCTCTAATACGGATGCTAACATGATATTCATAATTCCTATTCCACCTATTAGCAAAGAAATTCCTGCTATAATACTCAATACTATATTAAATATTTGTTTTGTTTTTTGTTGTTGTTTTAATAAATGTATTGGTATAGAAATTTCAAAATCCAATACATCATTGTGTTTTCTACGCAACATTTTACTTAGTATTTCTGCAGTTGCTTTTAACTCGTTTGAGTTAGATACTTGTACTGTTAATTTATCTATTTGATGGTAATTACCTCTTGAAATTCTTTTTTTCGGTCCAGAATCATCTCCAAAAAAAACAAAACTATTTCTTGTATCTAACGATTTCCCTCCTGCTTTTTTTCGATCTTTATAACGTACTAAAAATGTTTTTATTGGTATGTATACGTCTTTATTTAGATCTCTAATTCCTAAGTCTTCTTGTGCTTTTTCTGAAATAAATTTTTCTTTAATAACTCCTATTACCTGTAACCAAACATCTTTGACTTTTATATATTTTCCCAAAGCACTTTCGCCTGTAAATAGTTTTTTTTCTATTTTTTTTCCGATAATACAAACTGGCATTGCATTGATTGATTGCTTATTTGAAAAATTAGTTCCTTTTTCGATATCTATATTGGTTATTTTAAAAAAGGAGTCGAAAACTCCTATTAATTTCACAGAACTCTGTCTTCCTTTATTTATAACATAAGTATCTAATATTACTTCTGGGCTTGATGCTTTTACAGTTGGAATATTTTTATGAATACTCTCAACATCCAACAAATCTAATCCTTTTGAAAATCGTTTGGTTTCTCCTTTGCCTTCTTCGTCACTGGTTTCTTCTTTTTCTTTTTCTGGTATTGGTGTTATTACAATATTGTTTACGCCTACCAATTCTAATTGCGAGAGTATTTCTTTTTCTGCTCCTTTACCGATTGCTAACATTGTAATTACTGCTGCTACGCCAAAAATAATTCCTAAAGCAGTTAAAAAAGTTCTAACTTTATTTGTTTTAATGACTCTAAATGCTTCACTAAAATTAGATTTTAATTTTTCTAAAAGTATTTTGTCTATCATTTTAAACGTGTTATACTTTTTTCTTCTTGTCCTTCTGGCATATTTAAATATACTACTTGTTTTTCTTCTAAACCTTTAGTCACAATTACCTCATCGTTATTAGACATTCCTAATTCTATTTGTTTTTTTTGTATGGAATAACCTGATTTTAAATAAACATAACTAATAGAATCTTTAGAAAATACTGCTTCTAACGGAATAATTAATACATTCTCTTTTTTATTGGTTAGTATTCTATTAGAGGTTGTCATTCCTGGTTTTATATTCTCATTTATTTCGTTGAGTTTTACCAGTACTTGAAATACTTTTATGTCGGATCCTCTTTTCTTTTCTCCTACATTTGCAACATCGGTAATTATTCCATTAAGTTCTACATCTGGAAATGCATCAAAACCAATTCTTACGGTTAAGCCTTTCTTTATTTGTCTTATATCTACTTCATTTGCATAGGTTTTAGATTCCATTTTTGTTAAATCTGGTAGACTTGCAATGGATGGATCCCAAGGGCTTATAGACGATCCTACTTTTTTCTTTTCTCCATTCCAACTTTTAACGTAAGTAATCATTCCATCCGATTCGGAATGTATTGTAAAAGATTCTCTTAATTTTATTAAATCTTTTAGTTTCTTTTTTATTTTTGATACTTCGGTACCAACTTCTACCATTTTTGCTTTGGCTTGCCTTTGTTTTATATCATAATTTTCTCTTTGTTCTCTAATATCTCTTTCTAATTTCTCTACTTTTATTTCTAATTTTTTAATAGTTGCTGGTGGTTCATAAATAGATTGTTTTAATTCTAATTTTGTTTCTTCTATAGAAAAAAGCATGTCTTTTATGGCGTTTCTATTTTGTTTTAGAGATAAGGTAGTGTCTAGTTTTTGCTGTGTATATTTTGATTCTGCTGATTCTAAATTTAATCGTGCATCTATTATTTGCTCATTTACTCCTGACGGGTCTAATCTTCCTACATAATCTCCTGTTTTTATTACAGTTCCTTCTGGTATTAAGTCTTGTATTTTTACATCTCTTAATTTGAATTTTCTAAGATTTGATGGTCCTTTTATTTTTTTTAAACTTGTAGATTGTACTTCTCCAGATGTTATTACTTCACTAATAAAATCCCCTTTTTTTACGGCAGTTGTTATAGATATATTTTCTTCGTTCTTTTTGTTATAAATAGAATAAAAAACTCCTAAGATTATAACTATTACTATTGGTATTAGTACTTTTTTACTTCGCATACTTTAGTTTTAGTCGATTACTTTTCAAATTTAACAAAAAAAGAGTGCATGATGCACCCTTTTAACTGTTAATAAACTCCTAATTTTAAGAAATAGTATCTATAATCTTATTTAAAGTTTTACTTGGTCGCATTGCTGCAGTCATCTTTTCTTCATCGATTACATAATATCCTCCGATATCTACTGATTTTCCCTGTGCTTCAATCAGTTCGGTATTAATCTTATCTTCTTTTTCTTTTAATGTAGCAACAACTTTAACGAAAATTTCTTTTAATTCTGCATCTTTATCTTGCTTTGCTAATGCTTCTGCCCAATACATCGCTTCGTAAAAATGAGATCCTCTATTATCGTGTTCATTTACTTTTCGTGATGGCGATTTTTTATTTTCTAAATACTTATCTGTTGCTTCATCTAGTGTTTCTGCTAGAATTAATGCTTTTTTATTATCGTATTTATCTCCTAAATGTTCTAAAGATACTGCTAATGCTAAAAATTCTCCTAGCGAATCCCATCGTAAATGTCCTTCTTCTACAAATTGTTGTACGTGCTTTGGTGCAGATCCTCCTGCTCCTGTTTCAAACAAACCTCCTCCTTGCATTAATGGTACTATGGATAACATTTTTGCAGATGTTCCTAATTCTAAAATCGGAAATAAATCTGTTAAATAATCTCGTAAAACATTTCCTGTTACTGAAATAGTATCTTCTCCTTCTTTGATTCTTTTTAGTGTAAAATGTGTTGCTTCTTCTGTAGAAAGAATTCGAATATCCAATCCTTCGGTATTGTGTTGTGGTAAATATTGATTTACTTTTTTGATAACCTCTGCATCGTGTGCTCTATTTTTATCTAACCAAAATACTGCTGGTGTTTTTGTTGCTCTTGCTCTTGTTACCGCTAATTTAATCCAATCTTGAATTGGTAAATCTTTTACTTGACACATACGCCAAATATCGCCTTCTTCTACATGATGTACTATTAGTATGTCATTAGATTCGTCAATAACATACACTTTTCCGCTTTTAGCGATTTCAAAAGTTTTATCATGCGAACCATATTCTTCTGCTTTTTGCGCCATTAATCCAACATTCGGAACGGTTCCCATTGTGGTTGGATCAAAAGCACCATTTTCTTTACAAAAATCTATCGTTGCTGTATACAATCCTGCATAACTACTATCTGGAATGATTGCTTTTGTATCTTGTTGTTTCCCTTCTTTATTCCACATTTGTCCAGATGTTCTTATCATCGCTGGCATGGATGCATCTATAATAACATCGCTTGGTACATGTAGATTGGTTATTCCTTTATCGGAATTTACCATTGCTATATCGGCACCATTTTTAAATGTTAATGCGATATCATTTTCTATTTCTTTGCGTTTTTCTTCGGATAACTCTTGTAAGTTACTTAGTAAATTACCAAATCCATTATTTACATTTACTCCTATTTCTTTAAAAGTAGCTGCATGTTTTTTAAATACATCTGCAAAATACGTTCTTACTGCATGTCCAAAAATAATTGGATCAGAAACCTTCATCATGGTTGCTTTCATGTGTAAGGATAATAATATCCCTTGCTCTTTTACATCATTCATTTCGGTTTCTAAAAATGCTAACAATGCTTTTTTACTCATTACTGTTGCATCGATGATTTCGCCTTCTAGTAATGGGAAATTTTCTTTTAAAATGGTTTTATTTCCTTGTGCATCTACATGTTCTATACGTATTTTAGTTGCTTTTTCTATTGTAATTGACTTTTCGTTATGAAAAAAATCGCCTGCTTCCATCGTTGCTACATGCGTTTTTGAATCGGAGCTCCATGCTCCCATTCTGTGTGGATTTTTTCTTGCAAAATTCTTTACTGCTTTTGGTGCTCTTCGATCGGAATTCCCTTCTCGTAATACTGGATTTACTGCTGACCCTTTTGCTTTTCCATATTTTTTCAATATTGCTTTTTCTTCTTCTGTCTTTGGATCTTCTGGATAATCTGGTATCGCAAACCCTTTATCTTTCAACTCTTTTATTGCTGCTTTTAATTGTGGTACGGAAGCTGAAATATTTGGCAATTTGATAATATTTGCTTCTTCTTTTTTTGCTAAAACTCCCAATTCTGCTAATGCATCATTTACTTTTTGTTCTTCTGTTAAAAATTCTGAAAAAATTGCTAAAATCCTTGCTGAAAGTGATATATCTTTCGTTTCTATTGCAATATTTGCTGTTGCTGTAAAGGCTTTAACAATTGGTAAAAAAGAACGTGTTGCTAATGATGGTGCTTCGTCCGTTTTTGTATAAATGATTTTAGGTTTTGACATGGTCTGTTCTTATTATTTGGTTTTTTTGTAAAATTTAGTTCTAGTCTAAAATTGTATTGTTTTTTAACCACAAAGTTCACAAGGGTTTACATAAAACTTATAAGAGTTTTTTAGAAAAACATTGTCTCATATTGCTTCTTAGTGGTTAGAATAAATATTATTCTAATTCTTAGACTCTAAATTTTTTAATTTTCTAATCGAAACAAAGATAGTAAAGTAGTAGAAAAATAAAGAACTAATATGACAATTATTTAACTTAAAAATAGATTTATTTTAAAATTTTCGATCATTTTTGAGAATTATTCATTTATCATTCATTCTTACAAATAGAAATATATTTCAGGTTTTAAAAGCCATCAATTCTTAATTATTTGTTTGTATGTCTGGTAATTTTCTTCATTAATTTGAACAATATACATTCCTTTTTCTATACTTGACAAGTTAATTTGTTGATTAAATAATCTACTTTCTTTTTCTAATTTTATGTTTTTAACTTTTCTACCATCCATAGAAATTACTTGTATATTAATTATTCCTGTATAATCAGACGTATATTTAAAATTAAATAATCCTGTTCCTGGATTTGGATACACTACTATTTCTCGTAATTGTAAATAATTTTCATTGCTTAAGGTTTCTTGTTTTACAAAACAAAACTCGTCTATTTTTGCTGCTACCTCTCTTCCTCTAAATGTAATTGTATGTATGCCTTGTGTCAAATTTATAAGATATGGATCTTGCTCTGGATTATCAAAAGTTCCCGCTCCTCTTTTGGTTACCTCATCTACCATCCAATGATTATACCGTACACTTTCTCCTGTTGGATTAAAATCCCATACTTCTTCTGTTTCATTATCTATTTGATAATAAAATGAATCTGAACTACTATCTACAGCAAATACCGTTGCTTTTATCTTATATGTTCCTGCTGTATCTGTTGTAAATGTATAGGTTGCTGTTCCTTGGTTTTGTGTTATTGTTTCTATATAAAAAGGTGCTGTTTGCATTGCTGTTATTGTTCCTGATTCTGCTTCAGTACAAATTCCTTCATTAATATTTATTTCTACATTAAATTTATTTAATTGAATTTCTATTGGTTTTCCATCAAAAGTATTAAACTGTATGGTTGTTGTTGTATCTGTTGTGTTTATTATACTTACTTCTGGATGTGTGTTTTCTAAAGTCCAAACATCATGTAATGTAATTTGTATTGGTACTTCTACGGATGCTTCAAAACTATCTACAAAAAATCCCATATCTGGATTTGATACAGACAATAGTATTGTTTGTGCATTTATCTCTTTATACATTGCTAAACATGGTATGTCATTTGCTTTTAGCACTAATGCATTGGATAAATTTGCATTTGCTGTAAACAATGCATATCCTACTGTACCATTGTTTTTATCTTTTACGATGTGCGCTGTTTCTGTTTTTTGATATACTTGATAGGGTTTTGTTGTATCATTTGACATATTTACTGCGAAATTGGACATATTCGATGCTGTAACATCTGGTTTTACTACAAATTCATATCCTGCATTTACTGGATTGGTTCCATGATTTATATAACCAATTGAGTAATCTACTGGCGCTCTTAAATCACTTAGTGTATAGTCAAAATCATCTAAAAAAGGTATGTGCTGATTTTCTCTTTGTATTTTTAATTGATTGCTTCCTTCTCCTACTACATAATATCCTGTATTAAAATTATCGATTATCCAATTTGATCCATTAAATGTGTTCGTTTCAAAATTTGCATAAATAGTTCCGTTTACATTTACATTTGCTTGATTTTCTGACATTCGTTGGAATAATGTTGTTACTGTTGGATGCGTTGTATCTTCATTATTTATTTCCGAACCTAATGCTACTATATAATCTTCAAAAAAGAATACAGATTTTTTAAATAAGAAAGAAGAGTCATGTGTATTTGGTCCAAATGGAGTATACCCATGATTGGTATCGCTCTCTGCAAATTCCATTGCAAACATTCCTGTCTCTCCCATACTTTTATACACTTCGTTATTTTGATGTTCTAAGGATAATGTTCCTACAAATCCTTTTTTCTGATATTCTTTTTGATATTTATTTTCTACTCGTAATAATTCCCATGGTAAAACAATTGCTGTTGTCCCTGGATTGTAGTTCCAATTCCAACCGTTAAATCGAAATCCATTTCCTATTTCTTCTCCTCCCTCATAAATAATTTCAAGTGTTCCATAACTTTGGTATCGACCATAATGTTGATGATCTCGTATCATTTCTGAACCAAAACTCCAATTACTTTCTCCTCTAGAACTTGCCATCCAATTATTTTTCCAATACACTCCCATTCCATGATAATTTAATGGTTTAAATCCTGACAATACTTCTGGTATTGCATTTGGTAAATCGTTATGATTTCCCCATTGTCTAACATAAGCATTTGCTATAATTGGATCTGGATTTGATAAGCCTAAAATATGGCCTCCTGTAATTGCCGTTAATCGTATTAAATTTTTATTTGGTGATATTCTTCTTGCTTCTGGATGTCTTCCTGCCATGGATAATGGTTCCACATCTTCATTTGCAACTAATAATTGTGTGTATATTCCTTTTCTAAACACTTTATATGCTTCTTGGGATACTTGAAATGAGGTTCCATCTAAAACCGATAGTACAAACATTGGTGTATTATAATTATAGGTGTAATTATTTAATCCTGAACGATGATGGAAACTAGATCCATCTGATTTTATTCCATCTGACGTTCCTGGTGTATGACTCATAAATCGCTCATAATAGCGTTTAAATCCTTTTGCCCATTGCAATCTTTCTTCTGGTGTATCTTGCATTAATCCAAATGCCAATTGTATTCCTGACATATTTCCTATATCGTCTATATTAATTGCTCCTTGTGTTCCTGGTTGTCCTGTAATATATTCTTCTTCCCAAAAGAATATATACTGACTACTGTGTTCTATTAAACTAAAATAAAACAGCTCTTTAATGTGAGAACTTAAATACGGTTTTAAAAATATGGTTGGCGCTGCAAATAATTTATAAAAATAGGTAATATAATCTCTTGGTATTTGTCTTCGATAAAATGCATCACAAAAAAACCAAATTGTATTTGATGCCATTTCTTGCATTGTTAATCCGTTACTATATATTGTTGTATCTATTGGATTGTATTTTAAATGCTGGGCAAATGTTTTTAAAAAATTTCCTGATTCCCAAACGGTTATTTCCCATTCTGGTGTTGGCATATTACCATTTATTGTATTGTTATTTACTACTATATTTAACGCATTATATTTTGATACTGCATCTATTATATTTGTGTTTATTGGATTTGTTGTTCCTAAGATATTATCTGACATTTTACTTAATATCAAATCCATTTCTGTAAGTTCTATATTTGTTGGTGCTACTGCTGGAATATCTATAGTTGGTTTTGTGAAAAATAAATGATCAAATTCAAATAATATCCCATTTAAACGCACATTATCAATTGCAAAATCTCTTGCTATATGATTTGATGCTTCGGTATTTTCTCTTACATAACGCAATTGGAGTATATCTCCATCGTCTGTATTTGTTGCTATATAACTAATAGTTGTATTTTCTGGTGTTGTTACGCTTCCTACAATTGTAATTAATGGGCTTGTCGTTAATATTACATTGTCTGTCATATTATATAACTCTACTCTATATTTTATATAGGATGATACATAATTATAAACAGATGTTTGTATGGTATACGCTTCTCCATTTATCATATTTCCTTGAAATGTATATAATACGCCTAATGGTCCAATGGTATCTATTCCGTTTACTCCTATTGCTCCATCGTTTAAACCATCTCCATTATCTGCATCATCAAAACGTGTTCTAAGCTCTGTGTTCCCTATTGGTATCCAAGTATTTTCTGTAAAGGTAATTTGTGAAAAACTTGTTAAACAAATCAATAAAAAACCAATTAAAAAAAGATGGTTTTTATAAAAAAGTATTCTCCTAATCATGATAGATATATTTTGCTATAAAAATAGTAAAATAGTTATAAACCTTAGTTTAATGCATTATAAATTATTTTTCTATAATAATTATTTTTATTAGATAGTGTTATTTATTAAGAACCTAATAACTCTTAAACATAAAAACTCCCAAAATATTTAATTTTGGGAGCTTATTTTTCTTAGCAATTGCTTTTTATATACTTTTACTAATCGTTTTTCTTATGTTTTTTGTACTTTTTATAATATCTTGATTTATTCTTTTTTCTTTTTATCATTTTTTGCTTTTTCATACGCTTACCTTTTAAGTTCTTCATTTTTGAACTTTTTGATCTATAGTAATAGTAATCATCATCTTCTTCGAATTGTTCATAATCTTCGTTAAAATCATCATCAAAGAAATTGTCATTGTAATCATATACTATATTATCCCAAAAATAATCGTTGTAAAAATTAGAATAATATCCTGTATTGTAATGGTGCCTGTGTTTTACTTGTCCTCTATACCTCACTCCATATCTATCGTAAATAATTCGTAATCCTCCGACTCTTGTCATTCTATCTCTTCTATATCCAATAAATACACTTCCTACTCTACTTACGTTTCCTCTGTAGTTATAGTTTATAAAAACTCTTCCTACTCGTATTACTCTTCCTCTATAATCTTTCGTTACTGGTACGCCTCCATACCTTTGAGATGTTCTTGATTTTGCTCTTCGACTTTTACTTTTATAGTAATATTCGGTTGTTGTTTCGTAATCGTTTGCATGTATATCAAAATCCATTTCTCCATCTGTAAATATGAAGAATTTAATTCCTCGTTCCATAAATGAAATTGGTTCTGCATTGTGATTATATTCATAATCCCATTTGCTGTTTGGTTGTTCTTTGCTTGTCTTAGCTTCAACTGTTGAAACCATCATAAGCACTCCTAAAATAAAAAGTATCCTGTTCTTCATAATATATGGTTTAAGGATTATGCCTACTCTTTTTGCTTTTCGGCTTCCGCATTTGATTTAGTAATTTCAAGTACTGTGCCAAAAAAATAATTACATTTCATACTGATTGTAATTTATTGATTATCAATTAAATATTTTGAATTATTTTTATTTAAAAAAATAATTTATAGTATTCTCAAGAACAATTCTCGATACAAAATTTACTTCTTTGGTCGCAAATTTCACTTGAAATAACAACTATATTTTTTCAGAATTTGGAAGGTATACATTTATCGCTTCTCTTTTTAAGTGCTTTTTGGTAATCGTTTAACAATAACTTTATTTCTTTCGTTTTTTCTTTATGACAGGTTAAACATGCTCCTACTCGTAATATTTTTTGTTGTTCTAACAAAGAAAATGGTCTTGCGTTTATTCGTGTTGCTTTATGTATCGTATCGTTTTTCAAAAATCCAATCCATGCATCTTGCGGTAATTTATCTTGTGCTTTTGGATATTTTGGCTGGAATTGCCAAGTTCCGTTTTTTGTAAATCTTAATTTTCCTCTTCCGTATCCCAATACTACTGGATTATTATGGCAATCTATACATGCTTTTCCTTTTTTTGAAATTGTATGTGCGCTAACTGGCGCAAACAATCGATGGAAACTTTCTTTTATTTCTTCTTTTTGCTGTAAGCTCATTATCATTCCTGGTGCAAAGGTTTTGACTATCTTTTTTCCATTTCTCTCTACTATTCCTAATGTTGGATATTCTGCCAAATAATCATTTCCTTTTTCTATCCATTTTCCCATTGTCCAATCTTTTGCTAGCAAATCGTAACCGTCTTCGTCTTTATCAAATTTGGTATGGCAACTTATACATTGTGGTATCCAACTGGTATGACATGTACTACAACTCACATTTTTATGTACTTCGCTCGTACAACTTTCTGACTGTTTTGATATTAATATTTTTTGGGATGTGTTTTTTGTTATTAAGTAATTCTGTTTTCTCGTTCTAATGACGTTTAGCAATGTTCTATTGGATTTTTCTGCTCTTAAAAACTGCATTGTTGTATCTAATTTTCGCAATCGAATAATTCGTTGTTCCGACGCTTCTAATTCTGAAAAAGCTATAGTATTTGTTTGCGATTTTATATCGCTTTGTTTTGTATGACAATCTGAACATCTTACTTTTACTGATTCTTCTTGATGTGCATATTTTATTCCATCTCCCATTACTTCATAGCTGTCATGGCAATCTATACAACTCATTCCGATAGTATGGTGTATATCTGCTGGTTGTTTTTCGAATACTCTTTTGTCTTCTAACACTCTATATTTTGGATTTCCATACAAGGTATCTTTATATATGGTTTCGTGCCAACCTTCGTAATTGGTTGCTACTCGTCCTGATCTACTGTGGCAACCAAAACAATGATTATCGGTTACTTTTAGTGATATGGATGGATGGTATTTTGTTAGTTGCTCTTTATTCGACGTAATGTATTCTTGATGTGCTTTTTTTGTTTCTTCGTTGTAATTTAAGTGACATGCTAGACATCCTCCTCCTCTCGATTTTTCGGTTATTGGATTTGGGTATTTTTTTTCATTTCCGATATGACACGATGCACATTTATTTCGTAAATGACTTTCTGCTTTCGTACTATTTTTTAAATGATGTATACTAAATATACTATCTAAATTTTTATTTTCTCCAAACACATATTTATCTACGCTTATTATTCCACTCATGGTATTCATCATGGAGTTTTTTACTCGTAAATCTATTCCTACATGGCATTTTGCACAGGTTTCTGATGCATTTGATAAATTTCCTGGAACTAGCAACATCTCTTTATGTGCTTTTTTTTTATCTATTGCAAACGCATTTCCTAAATGACATGCTGTACAACTTACTTTGTCTGGTGTATGTGCTAACGAAAATCCTTGCATTTCTATATGACAACTAATACATGAATTTTGTTTTTTTACTATTGCTTGATATGGTGTTGTTTCAATTCCATTTTTATAAAATAATACTACTATTAGTATTACTAAAAATACTACTAAAAAGAATTGTTTTGTTTTTTTCATTTTTACTATTCCGCAAAAAATACTTAAATATTTACCATCTTATTACTACGGATCCCCAAGTAAAACCACTTCCAAATGCTGCTAATACTACCAAATCGCCTTCTTTTATCTTATCTTTTTCCCAAGCTTCTGTTAAGGCTATAATTATGGACGCTGCTGTTGTATTCCCATAATTCATGATGTTGTTATATACTTGGTCATCTTTTAGTCCAAATTTCTTCTGTATAAATTGTGCTATTCTTAAATTTGCTTGGTGTGGTATAAACATATCTATATCTGAAGCTGATAGTTTATTTTTTTCTAAACCTTCATTTATAACTTCGCTAAATCGTACTATTGCATGTTTAAATACCAATTGTCCATCCATATATGGAAAGTACGAGGTATCTTCTTCTTTATTCTCTACTATTTCTGGAACCCAATGTCTAATACTTGGTGTTTCTACTACTAATTTTTCGGCATACTTTCCTTCACTATGTAGGTGTGTAGATAATATTCCTTTGGCATTATCTTCTGTTCTTGTAAGGACACATGCTCCTGCTCCATCTCCAAATATTACCGAAACTCCTCTTCCTCTAGTTGTTTTATCTAATCCATTGGAATGATATTCTGCTCCTATTACCAATACATTTTTATACATTCCTGTTTTTATAAACTGATCTGCTGTTGACATTGCATATATAAATCCTGAACATTGGTTACGGATATCTATTGCTCCTATGGTTCCCATTTCTAACAGGTCTTGTATTTGCACTCCACATCCTGGAAAAAAATAATCTGGACTTAATGTTGCAAATACAATAAAATCGATTTCATCTTTGGTAAGACCTGCTCTTTTTATTGCAATTTTAGCTGCTTTGGCTCCCATTGTTGCACTTGTATCTTCACTTCCTTTTTCTATCCAACGTCTTTCTTTTATTCCTGTCCGTTCTTGAATCCATGCATCGTTTGTATCCATAATTTTGGATAAGTCATCATTGGTTACTTTATTTTCAGGTACATAGAATCCTAATCCTATTATTTTTGAATTATACATATTGTGTATTTAAGTTGTTTTGTGTATCAAATATACGGTTTTATTTACAAGTGTTTTGTTTGATTTGTTTCAAGTAAACATTCTATATAGTTACTTTTTAAGTCTTAAAAAACAAAACAATTACCAACTCACTCCTGCTCCTCCTCCTCCCGAGCTTCCTCCTCCAAAACTTGAAGAGCCTCCTCCAAAACTGGAGGAACTTCCTCCAAAACTAGAGGTGCTTGATGTTGCTTGTATTTTTTGTGGAATTATTTCCGTAACTTCTTCTTCGTAATTACAATTTCGGCATTTGTAATTTATTAATCGTTTGCCGCTTCTATTGTAGGTTGCCGTAGTAATTACTACTGTTTTTAATTTTCCAAAAGTTTTATAACTACATTTTGTACAATCGGAATAGCTTAAATTTGCTCCTTTATATTCTAGTATTAATATATCACTTTCGTCTTCTGTTACCCAAACATCATATCGTACTGAATTTAATTTTTCTTCTAAGATTTGTGCTTTTTCTAAAAAATTATTTTCTGCCCATTCGTCTTTTAATAGCATTCGTTTTCCATTTATTCGACTATATCGTGGTGCAAATCGATATTTTTTTAATCGTTTTTTTACCAATCTATTCATGTAGATAAATGGCAATGGAAACAATATTAACAGAAATCCTATTTTAAATTTTTCTAATCGTATGTATTTTGCATGATAATCGTTTATAGACTTGTCTATATCGTAAATAAATCCAAAATAAATTGCAAAAAATAACAAACTCAATATTATATATCCTAGCAATATGTCGTACCAAATTCCTATGCGATTTTGCAATGTATTTTTTTCGTGTGTTATTCCGTTAGAATAAATTTCTTGGATTGCTTCTGGTTTTTCTAAAAATAATTTTACTTTTTTTATTGCTGCAATTAAACCTTCTCCGTAATTTCCTTTTTTAAAATGTGGTACTATTTCTTGTTTCCCTATTCGGAAACATATTGCATCGGTAAGTATGGATTCTAACCCATATCCTGTTTCAAATTCTGTACGTCTCTGATCTATTACGGTTAAAATTAATAATCCATTATCTTTTTCTGCTTGACCTATTTTCCATTCTTCAACTATTTTTACTGCGAAATTTTTAGGTACTTCTTTTCCTATACTTGGTAAAACTACTATTGCTATTTGTGCTGTTGTTGTTTGTTCTATTGACCAAATTAGTGTATTTAATTCTAATTCTTTTGCTATGGAGATATAATCATTTGGATCGGAAATATATCCATTTGCATTTCCTTTTTTAGGATTTGGAACTTCTTTTATTGTGTAACTTTCTTGTGCTTCTTTATAATTTGGACTTCTAAAAATTGGTGCTTTTATTTTTTTTAGACTATCCTTTTTTAGTGCTATTACTCGTTTTGTTTTATTAAAAACTAAAGCACTATCTATAATGTTAGCTTCTATAATTTGACTATAATTTGTAGTGCTAATTAGTATAAATAATAGTAACAATATTTTTGTGAAATGATTTTTCATTTTACCTATAATTTTACTCTTTATATCCAAATCGTTTTAGTTGTCTCGTATTATTTCGCCAATCTTTATTTACTTTTACATAAAGCTCTAAGAATATTTTTTTATTAAAGAATTTTTCTAAATCTTTTCGTGCTTCTGTTCCTACTCGTTTTAGTGATGCTCCTTTATGTCCTATTATGATTCCTTTTTGCGAGTTTCGCTCGACCATGATTACCGAACGTATTTTGATGATTTTTTTTTCTTCGTAAAATTCTTCGGTATCTATTTCTACAGAATATGGAATTTCTTTTTTATAATGCATCAATATTTTTTCTCGAATGGCTTCATTTACAAAAAATCGCTCTGGTTTGTCGGTTAGTTGGTCTTTTGGGTAAAATGCTGCTCCTTCTGGTAATAATTCTAATAATTTGTCAAATACTACTTGTACATTAAAATTTTCTAGTGCTGATATTGCTAATATTAATGCATTTGGCACTTTTTCTTTCCATAATGCTACGGATTGTTCTAATGCTTCTGGCGTAGATTTATCTATCTTGTTTATTAATAGCAGTACTGGTACTTTTGCATGGATTATCTTATTAAAAAATCGCTCGTCTTTCAAGTCTTTTTCTCCTATTTCAACCATATAGATTAAAATATCTGCATCTTCAAAAGCCGACTTTACAAAATCCATCATAGATTCTTGCAATTCGTATGCTGGCTTTATAATTCCTGGTGTATCCGAAAATAACATCTGAAAATTTTCGCCATTTACAATTCCTAGTATTCGATGTCTGGTTGTTTGTGCTTTTGAGGTTATAATAGACAAACGCTCTCCTATGAAAGCGTTCATTAATGTGGATTTACCAACATTTGGGTTTCCTATTATATTTATAAATCCTGCTTTGTGTTTCACAAGATGATTTAATTATAGTGATTTAAGATATACGACATTTTCAAATCTACCTTCTGTTATTACTACGGTCTCTGGTGTAACAAACTCATCTTGTAGAGATCCTATTTTTGAAAATGTTCCTGAAAATGTTCCTGACATTTTACTTCCAGAACAAGATGTAATAGTTGCTTTTAATGTTGACAAACCTGCATCATCTGTATGAGTATGTTCTTGTACAGTTCCTCCTCCTGCTCTTTTATAAGAGAAATAAATCAATACAGAATCTCCTACATATTCTATTGCAGGCATACAATTATCTATTACTGTAGCTGATATTGCAAAATTAAAAACATTAGTATCATCTGATGCAGTAACATCAAACCTTTGACCTCCTAGTTGTTCATTTTGTGTAATTATTCCATTTGTTACATTTGTAGCAACAAACTCCACTCCATTTATTTTTGCTGTAAATGTAGCTTCTCCTTCGTCATCATCTCCTCCACAAGAAACTAAAGAAATTGCTAGAATAAAGATAAATCCAAATTTTAAAATATTTTTCATTGTAGTATTTTTTTGTTATTAATTATTATTTTTTTTGCAAATGTACAATATTAATAGATATTGTTTCACTTTTATTTAATAGCTATAAAAATAGCTACCTCTGCATCTGTTGGGTTTTGAGCTTTTTCTCCATATACTTCAAAATCTGCTGTATATCTTCTATCTAAATCCATTTCCCAAATTTTTGTCCATTTGTTAAATACTACGCCTTGTGTTAAATCTCCTTTTGCTATAAATTTGATATAATTTCCTCCTTTAAATTCTATTGCTCTCATGCCTTGTGGCACTTCTTTTATAGTAGAAACTTTACACCCTAGCATAGTTGTATATGGTTTGGTATGATCGCTTTCATATTCGGTATAAATCGAATAAACGGTGGTATCTATTTTATTTGGAATTTTATCTACTATTCCTTCTGCCATAAATTTATTCCACAAAGCTACAATATCGGTTCCTGCTTGTCCATTTTCGTTTGTTGTTCTTACTGTTATTCCTATTACTTTAAATGCTTCTTGTTGTATTTTTTTCATTTTTTTGTTTTTGCTGTAATCTTTATAATGATATACTGGTTACTAATTTAATGTTAATACTGCAAAAATAGTTAGAAGGTATGACAGAGGTATGTCAGGGGTTGTTTTTAATTTGAATATTTTTCTTTACAGATTTCAAAATATTCTTGTAATGTCATTTTATGCGCTTCAAATTGTTGGTGTTGCACTTGTAATTTTTTTATTCTGTCTAATCTAAAAACTCTAAAATCTTTTCGTAATCTACAATACGCTATGAGTAACCAATTTTCTTGTGTACTATATAGTGCAAATGGTTCTACAAGACGTTCTGTTTTTTTATTTTGCAATGATTCGTAACTTATTTTTATTAACTTAAAGTTAGTTACTGCTTCTTGTATTATCATTAAATAGTTACTTGTATTCTGATTTTCATCTTTTTTTCGTACTACTATTCTTTCGGATAATAGTGCTACTTTTTCTTTTTGTGAATAGCGAAGTATCGCTTTTACTTTTGCAACTGCATTTTGATATTCTTCTATTAAGGATTTGTCTTTATTTCCTGCAATAATTTGTTCGGCTGTAATCATTGCATTCGCTTCACTTTCGGTAAACATTACTGGCGGTAAATTAAATCCTTGCATGATAGAGTATCCTTTTCCTTCGATAGTTACTATCGGTATTCCTGATCGTTCTAGCGTTCTTATGTCTCTATATACGGTACGTATACTAATTTGATGCTTTTCTGCAATTTCTCTTGCAGTCAATATTTTTTTTGATTGTAATTGCGTAAGTACGTCTGTTAATCTGGTAAGTCTTGGTTTTTCGTTTTCGGACATTTTATAAAAAAAATTATCTTAACTTATTTATTGCTAAGCTAAGATATTTTTTTAAATTTATTATGTTCTTAATTGAATGTATACCTTGCTCCAATTGCAACATCTACATCCAACCCTTTTCTAAAATTTGCAAAACCAAATTCTGGTCTTACATCGAAAGAAACTAACAACGGAAATTTAAATTTATATTCTACGCCTCCATTTCCTGCTGCTAAAAAATACACGCCGTTACTTTTATTTCTACCATTATCGTAATAATAAAAACCAGAATTATAATTCCAAAATCCCACTCCTCCTCCTGCTCCTACATACCAATTCATACCTTCTAAGGGTTCAAAATTAAAAACACGTTGGTAAAGTCCTACTAATTTCACATCGTTATAATTTACATGACCTCTCCAACTTAATCCTGCTTCTAAACGGCTATTATCACTTATTTTTTTTTGATAAGACACCTCTGGACCTATTCCATTATAATTACCTAATCTAATTCCAATGGTATTATCTGCGATTTCTTGTGCATTTGTTGTAATTGCTACGAGTAATAATACTAAGATAAAAATTCCTTTTTTCATTTTTTTATATTTATATTTAATGTTTCTTTTATTAGAACGCAAAGTTAAATATTTTGGTATGAAATATGCAGTTCAAATAACAATTAATTTTTTTCACTTAAGTTTGCAACATCTTATTTAATAATTATGAATTTTATTTTAGGTTTTATTTTTGGCGGATTGGTTTTGTCTATTTATTATTTATTTTCAAAAAGATCTTTTTTTAAAAGTAAATCTAAAGAGCAGTCTGTTATTCTATTAGAAAAAATTAGAACGGTCTCTAAACTAATTACTGTTGAAGGTAGTATGAACGAAATTATGCATTTTCAAGATGAAAAAAATTCGTTGTTAAATATGGTTTCTAGCAAAAAGAAAGCTATTGTTATGGCTAATGCCAAGGTTTTTATTGGTTTTGATATGAAAAAAATGCAATTCAATGCAAATCCTGATAAAAGACTAATAACTGTAACTTCTTTTCCTGAACCTGAGGTTATTGGTATGGAAACGCATCTAGAATTTTACGATATTCAAAATGGACTATTTAATAAGTTTGATGCTTCCGAATTAACGGATCTAAATAAAAAAGTAAAACAAAATTTTACAGATAAAATTCCCGAAAGTGACCTTCTATTTTCTGCCAAAACCAAAGCTATTGATACACTAAAAGTTATGGAACAAATGGTTGGCACTTTTGGTTGGAAATTAAAATATGACAGATTAAATGACACGAGACATTTAAGTAAAAAAGAGGTTCTCAAACAATTACTTTCGTAATTAAATAAAAAATGTAAAGTGATAATTGAAGAATATCCTTTTAGATTTTTTATATTTGCCAAAATAATTAAAGCAACTTAAAAATTGTAAAAAGTAAATTAAAAAATATGTCTATATCTGATTTATATTCAACTGGTGAACACAAAAGAAACCTTGGTCATTTTGCTAGTATCGTAAAAATGGCAAAAATTGATGCTGTTATTTCTGAAGGGGAACAAAAACTATTAGATCGTACTGCAAGACGTTTAAATATTACGGAGGATGAGTATAAGAAAATACTTAAGAATCCAGAAAAATATCCGATGAATCCTCCTATAGGCTACGATGCTTCTATCGAAAGATTATACCGTTTAACTAAAATGGTTTATGCAGATGATACGCCTAGTAAAGAAGAAGTTGATTTACTTAAAAAAGTAGCTATTGGCTTAACTTTTCCTATCGACAATATTGATAAGGTTTGCAGCGAAGCGGTACATCTAATTATGAATGATAACGACTTAGAAGATTTTACTGCTGCTATTAAAGCTGTAAATAGTATTTAGTTTTAGGGTTTCTATTTTAAAACCTATAAAAAGCCAAACGATTCTGTTTGGCTTTTTGTATTTTTGAAACTACAATAATAAATTTTTATTGTTTTATAAAAAAATGTAAAAACTAGAGCGCTCCAAATGCATATTTCTGAATCTTCTTTTCAAGTATATAACGCTTCTGCTGGAAGTGGAAAAACATTTACTTTGGTAAAAGAATATCTAAAAATTCTTTTTAAATCTAGTGATGTTTTTCGGTTTCAAAAAATTCTTGCTATTACCTTTACCAACAAAGCTGCTGCCGAAATGAAAATAAGAATCATGGATAGTTTACGTGATTTTTCTGATGTAAATATCATGCATTCCAACCATTCTTTATTTACTTTAATTTATACAGAACTAGATGTTGAACCTATTATAATTCATAAACGTTCGCAAAAAATATTAAAAAGTATTTTAAATAATTATGCTGCTTTTAGCATTACTACCATAGATAGTTTTACGTATCGACTTATTAAAAGTTTTGCTTATGATTTGGGTTTATCTCTTAATTTTGAAGTAGAAATGGATGCCTTTTCATTATTAAACGAAGCTGTTGATGTATTAATTTCTAGAATTGGAGAAGATAAAGAGCTAACCAAAACACTTATTGATTTTTCTATTTCAAAAGCAAATGAGGATAAAAGTTGGGATATTTCTTTTGATTTAAAAGAGATTGCTAAATTACTTTTAAATGAAAACGATATTTTTTATCTAAATAAAATTACACAAAAACCAATTCAAGATTTTGTTGCTTTAAAAAAACATATTAATAAGCAACAAAAAGAAATTGAAAAGCATTTTGTTACCATTGGCACAACTGCTATTGCTCTTATAAATTCTACTTCTTTAATTTTTAAAAATTTTACTTATAGTGATTTTCCAAACCACTTTAAAAAATTAGTTTCTCTAAATTTAGATAAAATTAATTTTGAAGGTCGTCTTCATAAAAATATTGAGAGTGGTCATTTACAATACACAAATAAAGCCTCTAGTTCTGTAAAGTTAGAAATAGATAGTATTAGAGAACCTTTAACACAGCTTTATTATCAATCTAAAGTAGTGTATGACAAACTCTATCCTACTTATGTTTTAAATAAATTAGTTCACGGAAGCATTATTCCTTTGGCAGTTTTACGCAGCATCAATCAGATTCTAACAGAGATTAAAGAAGACAATAACATTCGTTTAAATTCTGAGTTTAATCAATTAATAAGCAATCATTTAAAAGAGCAACCTGTTGCGTTTATTTACGAAAAAATTGGTGAAAAATATCGGCATTATTTTATTGACGAAATGCAAGATACTTCGGTAATGCAATGGCAAAATTTAATTCCGTTAATTAATAATGCTTTAGAAAGTGAAAATACAAAAGGCGAAAAAGGAAGTTTACTTCTTGTTGGCGATGCAAAACAAGCGATTTATCGTTGGCGTGGTGGTAAGGCTGAACAGTTTATTGAATTATCTGATTCTAATGGAATAAATTCGTTTCATATTCCAAAAAAAGTAAATCCGCTAGATACCAATTGGCGTAGTTATTCTGAAATTATCGATTTTAATAATTCTTTTTTTCAACATATCTCCAAATATCTTAAAAATGATACTTATAAAAATTTATATACTGTTGGAAATAGGCAAAATAAAAATGAGAAAAATGGTGGTTTTGTACAAGTTTCCTTTATCGAAAATGGTTTGCCTAGTGCCGAAAAATATATTGCTTATCCGCAAAAAGCTTTAGATATTATTCATAACATTTCTAAAGATTTTCACAAAAATGAAATTTGTATTTTAACTAGAACTCGTAAGCAAGGTGTTGCAATAGCCGAATTTCTTACCCTAAACAACATTGCAATTATTAGCTCAGAAACTTTATTATTGCAAAATTCTCCTAAAGTTATTTTTATCACACAACTTTTACAACTAATTTCTCAACCAGAAGCTAAAGAAACGAAACTTGATGTCTTGTATTTTCTTTACGAACATTTGCGTTTAAGTGGAGATAAACATACTTTTTTCGACAAACATTTAAATTTAGAACTCACTACTTTTTTTAACGCTTTACACGTTTTTAATGTACATTTTAGTCTAATTGATTTTAATACTTTATCGTTATACGACGCTATAGAATATATTATCCGAACTTTTTATTTAACCAAAAATTCTGATGCTTATCTACAATTTTTTCTAGATATTATTTTGGATTTTTCTCAAAAAAAATCGGATGGTATCGCTTCCTTTTTAGCATATTGGGAAGATAAAAAAGACACTTTAAGTATTGTTATTCCTGAAGGAAAAGATGCTGTACAAATTATGACAATTCACAAAGCTAAAGGGTTGGAATTTCCTGTTGTTATTTATCCGTTTGATTTGGATATTTACGACCATAAAAAATCCAAAGTATGGTACCATCCTCTTCCAAAAGATTTATTTTTAAATTTTGAATCTTTTTTAATTAATTATAATAAATCTTTAAAAAGCACTGGAGAAATTGGAGAATACCTCTATCTATTACAACAAGAAAAATTAGAATTAGATAATTTTAATTTATTGTATGTTGCTTTAACTAGAGCCGAAGAGCAATTATATATTATTAGCGAGTACAAAAAAGAGTCTGATGTTCCTAAATATTATTCACATCTTTTTATAGATTATCTTAATCATATTGGAAAATGGGATATCGAACAGTCTGTTTATAATTTTGGCTGTTTGGAACGAAAATCGGATAAAGCACATGTACAAAAATCTATCGAGCAAAAAGAATTTATTAGTTCCGATTGGAAAAATCACAATATTAATATTGTTGCTCGATCTATCGGTCAAGATACTGAAAATGAACAAGCTCGTCGCTATGGCAATTTAATACATGAGATTCTTGCAAAAATAATTACAAAAAAAGACGTTCAAAATATAATTTTGACTTATGTTGACAATGGTCTTATTACCTTGGAGCAAAAAAATAGCATCTCTAATTTAATTTCTAATGTGGTTATGCATCCAGAATTATCTTCTTATTTTAGTAAAAATGTTAACGTACTTAATGAACGAGAAATTGTTACCGATGAAAGACTAATTATTATTCCAGACAGACTTGTTTTTAAAGATAATGACGTTGTTATTATAGATTATAAAACTGGTAAGCCCGAAAAAAAACACGAATTACAAATAGATAAGTATGCTTTTGTTTTAGAAAAAATGTTTTATACCGTTTCTAAAAAATTGTTAGTTTATTTGAATGATGATGTTAAGGTTGTACAGGTTTAATTTTACATATTGCTACTCGTATGAATAGAAAAAAAAACAATAAGCAACTTTTTTCAAAAGAAAAGTTAGTTATATTTGCAATACTAAATAAATCGTATGGAAATTATTGACATTGTTTTAGCTGCTCTCTTAATTTTTGGATTAGTTAGAGGTTTTATGAAAGGTTTTTTTATTGAAATCGCCTCTCTTTTATCACTTTTAGTAGGTTTATATGGTGCTATCCATTTTTCTTATTTTGTTGCCGATTGGCTAAAAATAAAGGTAGAATGGGATGCTAAATATATTCAAGCCGCTTCTTTTGCCATTACGTTTTTAATTATTCTTATTCTCGTTTCTTTAGTTGGTAAACTTTTAACTAAAATTATTGATGCTGCGCAACTTGGTGTTCTCAATAAAATCGCTGGTGCTGTTTTTGGTGCTGCAAAAATTGGAATGATTTTAAGTGTTATTATGAATCTTTTTGGAAAATTAAACGATACGATTACTTTTATAAAACACGATACTTTAGAAAATTCTATTTTATACAATCCTGTAAAAAGTTTTGCTCCTACTTTATTTCCTTCTATTTTAGAACAAGTAGAAAACCTTAAAAATAATAATCCTTTTAAAAAAGAAGAGGAAGCCACTACGGAATAATATTCTCTATAAATTTCAAAAAATATGTCTACTGCAAAAAAACAATATAAACGAATTACGGTTAAATCATTAATTGAAATGAAAGCCAATTCCGAAAAAATAGCGATGCTTACTGCTTACGATTATACAATGGCTAAAATAGTAGATCACGCTGGTATTGATATTATTTTAGTTGGCGATTCTGCCTCTAATGTTATGGCTGGTCATGAAACGACTTTACCCATTACTTTAGATCAAATGATTTATCATGCTTCTTCTGTTATAAGAGCTATTGATCGTTGTTTGGTTGTTGTTGATTTGCCTTTTGGCACATACCAAGGTAATTCGCGTAAAGCTCTTGAATCTGCTATTCGGATTATGAAAGAATCTGGTGGTCATGCTGTAAAATTAGAAGGTGGTTCTGAAATTTCGGAATCTATTTCTCGTATTTTAACTGCTGGTATTCCTGTTATGGGGCATCTTGGTTTAACTCCTCAATCTATTTATAAATTTGGTACTTATACGGTAAGAGCTAAGGAAGAAGAAGAGGCTAATAAATTAATTGAAGATGCTTTATTGTTACAAGAATTAGGTTGTTTTGCTTTAGTTTTAGAAAAAGTTCCTGCAACACTTGCTGAAAAAGTTGCAAAAACGTTATCCATTCCTGTAATTGGTATTGGTGCTGGTGCTGGTGTGGATGGTCAAGTTTTAGTTATGCATGATATGCTTGGTATGACGCACGAATTTAGTCCTCGATTTTTACGTCGTTACCTAAATTTATACGATGATATGACTGGTGCTTTTAAAAATTATATTAAAGATGTTAAAAATGTAGATTTTCCTAATAAAAAAGAGCAATATTAAAGATTAAATGGAAAATTATTTTTTCAATTACAAAAATATTAACTTATTATTTTAATAACTATGAGCTTAGAAAGAGCCTTAAATAAACGCAGTAATTCTTCTTGTGAATTATGTAGTACTAAAGAAAAATTATCTGTTTATAATGTACCTCCTGTAACGGATGTAGAAGAAAAAAATAGCCTATTGGTTTGTGATACTTGCAAAAATCAAATGGATAGTACGGATAATTTAGATGGCAATCATTGGCGTTGTTTAAATGACAGTATGTGGAGTGAATTTCCTCCTGTACAAATTACTGCTTGGCGTTTATTGTATCGCTTAAAATACCAAAAAGAGTCTTGGGCTCAAGATTTAATTGATATGATGTATTTGGAAGATGATATGCTAAAATGGGCAGAAGCTACTGGCACGCATATAGATCCTAGTACGAAAATTATCCATAAAGATTGTAATGGTAATATTTTATTACATGGTGATTCGGTGGTTTTAATTCAAGATTTAAAGGTTAAAGGTGGTGGTTTTACCGCCAAACGTGGCGAAGCGGTACATCGTATCTCTTTAGTACATGATAATGCTGAACATATTGAAGGTCGTGTTGGCGATCAACATATTGTTATTTTAACAAAATTTGTTAAAAAAACGAAGTAATACCAATTCAATTTTGAAATGCGCTAAATATTAAATTATTTTTATTATGCCTAAATATATAAGGATAAATGCAAAACTCTCATTCTAAATTAGAATGAGAGTTTTGTTTTACTTCTTAATTTTATAAAATAGAGTATTTTAGAATTCTTCTTCTCCTTCTCTAATTGGCACATTTTGTGGTGTGAAATCTTCTTCGTAAGGATTTCCATTTCCATCCACTTTACTATAATCATAAGCCCAACGATGTACTTCTGGTATATCTCCGTACCAATTTCCATGAAAATGCTCAATTGGTGTCGTCCATTCTAATGTATTAGAACGCCAAGGATTCTCTACTGCTTTTTTCCCTTTAAAAATACTTATAAAAAAGTTTCCTAAAAATATTAATTGTGCTGTTCCTCCAATTAATGCAAACATTGTTATTACTTGATTTATTGGCAATAAATCGTCAAATAATGGAAATGCTGTATTACTAAAATACCTTCTCGGCAAACCTGCTAAACCTGTAAAATGCATTGGAAAAAACACTCCATACGCTGCTACAATGGTAATCCAAAAATGAACATATCCTAAATTTTTATTCATCATTCTTCCATACATTTTAGGAAACCAATGATATACTCCTGCAAACATTCCTAATAATGCCGAAATCCCCATTACTAAATGGAAATGTGCCACAACAAATAGAGTATCGTGTACATTAATGTCTAATGCAGAATCTCCTAAAATTAATCCTGTTAAACCTCCTGAAATAAATACGGATACCATACCTATGGAAAATAACATTCCTGTATTGAATTGTAAATTTCCTTTCCATAGCGTAGTTATATAATTAAATGCTTTTACAGCAGATGGTATTGCTATCAATAAGGTTGTAAATGTAAATACAGATCCTAAGAATGGATTCATTCCTGTAACAAACATGTGATGTCCCCAAACTATGGTAGATAAAAATGCGATTGCTAACATCGAACCAATCATTGCTCTATATCCAAAAATTGGTTTACGTGCATTGGTCGATATTACTTCGGATGTAATTCCTAATGCTGGTAACAAAATAATATACACTTCTGGATGTCCTAAAAACCAAAATAAATGCTCAAATAATATTGGCGATCCTCCTTGATAATGTAGTACTTCTCCTTGTATAAATATATCGGATAAATAAAAAGATGTTCCAAAACTACGGTCAAATATTAATAATAAAGCTGCCGATAATAATACTGGGAACGATACTAATCCAATAATTGCTGTGATTAAAAATGCCCATATTGTTAATGGTAAACGTGTCATTTTCATTCCTTTAGTTCTCAAATTAAGTATAGTTACGATATAATTTAACGATCCTAAAAGAGATGCTGCAATAAATATTGCCATAGAAATTAACCACATATCCATTCCTAAACCAGATCCTGACATTGCTTGTGGCAATGCACTTAATGGTGGATATATTGTCCATCCTGCACTTGCCATTCCTGTATGTACAAATATAGATGCTACCATGATTACACTTGATAAAAAGAATAACCAATACGATATCATATTTAAAAATCCAGATGCCATATCTCTTGCTCCTATTTGATATGGTATTAGTAAATTACTAAACGTACCGCTTAATCCTGCTGTTAGTACAAAGAATACCATAATGGTTCCATGTATGGTAACTAATCCCATATACATATCTGGAGTCATTTGTCCTCCTTCTCCTCCTTTTCCTAAAAAGGCTTCAATAATCGTAAAATGTTGCTCTGGATATGCTAACTGCAAACGGAATAACATAGACATAAACCCTCCAATAACTCCCATAATAATACCTGTGATTAGGTATTGTTTTGAAATCATTTTATGATCTTGACTAAATATGTATTTGGTTACAAAAGTTTCTTTATGATGTGACATATTTTTATATTTTGTAGTAGTTTATTTTTTTAGTTAATTAGTTGTACTAATGTTTTTTGTGATTTTAGCCATTTATTAAAATCTGCCTCTTCTTCTACTATAATTTTCATTTGCATGTTATAGTGAGAGGAGCCACAAATTTTATTACATAATAATAAATAATCAAATTCATAAGGTTCTAATGCATCTTCTCCTGCGGCAACTAATTCTTTACTTTTTGCTTCTCTTATTTTATTGATTCCATTAACTTTAGCAACAATATCTTCATTTTTACGCATTTCTTCCGTAGTAACCGAAGGTGTAAAACCAAAATGTGTTTTCATACCTGGAACACAGTTCATTTGTGCTCTAAAGTGTGGCATATATGCAGAGTGCAATACATCTTGTGAACGGAACTGAAAAACAACTTTTCTTCCTTTTGGTAAATGCAATTCTCTTACAGTAATGTCGTCTGTTGCATTTTTATCATTCATGTCTACTCCCATGGTATTGATTCCTTTAATATTTCGAACATTTGCTTCTCCTAAAGCATTATCTGCTCCTGCATAACGAGCTTCCCACTGAAACTGTTTTGCATATACTTCGATATATAATGGATTATCTTGTTCTGAAACATCCATTACTTTATTCCAAGTCCAAATTCCATAAAGCACTAATGCTGTTAACACTACGGCTGGTACACTTGTCCAAATCATTTCTAATTTATGACTATCTGCATAAAAAGTTGCTTGTCTATCAATATTACCTCTGTATTTAAACGAAAAATAAAATATTAATATTTGCGTAATTAACTGTACTATTAATATCAATACAAAAGTAACAACGAATAAGGTATCGATATGTTCTCCTTCGCTAGATGCAGACAAATGTGGTAATAATACATCGCCATAAGCAATCATACAATATAATAATAAACCATGTACGAATGCTAATAATCCTAGCATCAACCATCCATTGATATTATTTTCTTTTTTTGTTGCAACTTGATCTTTTTTGGTCAATCCAAATATCTTGGCTACCTGCCAAAATCCAATTGCTATGGCTGCAAATACAGCAATAAAAAACAAAGCTTTCATTTAATTATTAGTTTTAATTTTATTTTATAAATTATAATAGTGATAATGCTCACTTTCTTTCATAAGAGGATTCCCTTTTGCTTCTAATGGTGCTTTTGCTAATGTGTTAAACACTACAAAAATGAATAATCCAAAGAAGAAAAGAAGCGATCCAAATTCTGACATTCCAAAACTCCAATTGTCTCCTACTGTTGCTGGCGAAATTAATATAAATATATCTATATAGTGCCCTATAATGATAAATAATCCTGCAGTGACTATAATACCACTAACACGTTTAAAATCGCTACTTATCAATATTAAAAATGGCAATACAAAGTTTAAAATCAACATTCCGATAAATGGTAATTGGTACGATCCTAATAACCTTGGAATCCAATAAACAGATTCTTCTGGTTGATTAGAATACCACTGTAACATAAATTGGTCAAAAAAGAAATAGGACCAAAAAATACTAAAACCAAACATAAATTTTCCTAAATCATGTATGTGGCTTTGATTTACATTTGGCAAGTACCCTTTACTTTTTAAATAAACCGTTACAATTAATATCGTTGTTACAGCAGTTACCATCATACTTGCAAATACATAGAATGGATATAACTGGCTGAACCAGTGTGGATCTAATGACATGGTTACATCAAATACAAAGAACAATTCAGTAACAATAAAGAATCCTAAAAACCCTACTGCAATATTAAAATTTCTCTTATAATACTTCATTTCTGCTGCTTTGTCTAATGCTAATGAGTTTTTTCTTAAAAAGAAACGGAAAATATTCCATCCTGCAATAAATATGAAGGATCGAATTAAAAACCCTGTTTTATTTAACCATGGTGCTTTTTCTACTAATAGCGCATCATTAGATGCATGTTCTCCCATCCAAACAAAAATATGATTAAAACCAGATGTAGATAGAATTAAAAATAATAGTAAGAAAAATGATGTTGGTAATAAAAATGCTGTTATTGATTCCATTACTCTAAATAATACAATAGACCAACCTGCTTGTGCTGCCCATTGAATAGAATAAAATACCAATACTAATAGAGCAACCATAAAAAAGAAAAATGCTGCAATAAAGAATGCTGACCAAGGTTTATTTTGGTATTGATGTAATACATGCTCTAAATGTTCTTGATGTTTATCTTTATTTGTATGTGCCTCTGTTTTAGTATGATTTTCTACCTTATGTGTATCTAATTTATGCTCACTTGCAGCTTTATGCTCATTATTTGAGTTTTCTGTTGCATGTGCATCATGTCCATGATTATTTGCATTTAATATTTTTTCAACGTCGTGTGTATTTTTAGGTCCAGAAAAGAAGCCATAAGCCATCCCTAAAACGCCTAATATTATCAGTGCTATTGAAAATGTTTTTAATTTACTTGAAAATGTATACATCTTTATTAAATCTAATCGTTGATTATTATTTTTTAAGGTCGTTTCTTAATTTTTCTACATAATGTACTACTTGCCAACGTTCGGCTGGTTGTAGCTGAGATGCATGTGATCCCATCATATTTCTACCATACATAATAACATGATAAATACTACCTTCTGTAATTTCTCTTGTTGCGTAATTTGGTATTCCTACAAATTTATCTCTTTGCGATAATATACCATTACCATCGCCTTTTTTACCATGACAAACTGCACAATACATGTTAAAAAGTTTTTTTCCTTTTTTATAATTTACTTGTGTTGAATCTAAAGGCGATATTAAATTTGCTTTTGCTGTTTGATATCCTTCTTCTGTATTTGGATAATCATAAGGTGCAGATCCCCTTGCGACTGTTCCTTCGACTGGTTGTTGAGAACTTAATCCGTTTTTAAAATTTGGATTTGTCGAATATGCTTCGTATGGTACTGGTCGATACATATCTGGCATATATTGTATATTTCTCTTTGTTTTATCTCTACATGAGGAAAATACAATAATAATAAAAAGGCTCAATGTTATTTTTATTAAACTCTTCATTTGTTTTTTTTTAGTGTTTATCTACTACTTTTAGCTCTGTTGCTCCTACTTTTTTTAATAAAGATGAAACCGCATCTGCATTATCTCCCGCATCTACTTCCATCATAAATAAATGTGATGTGGTTCTTGGATCTGGATTACTTGCTTCTTGAAATGGCCAAATTTTACTACGCATATAAAATGTTATTACCATTAAATGTGCTGCAAAAAACACAGTCATCTCAAACATAATTGGTACAAAAGATGGCATATTTTCTGCGTACGAGAAACTTGGTTTACCACCAATATTTTGTGCCCAATCATCAATCATCATAAAATTCATCATCCAAACTGCAAAACTAATACCAATAACGCCATAAATAAATGCTGTTATTGCCAATCTAGTATCTTTTAAACCCATTGCTTTATCTAAACCGTGTACTGGAAATGGTGTAAATACTTCTTCGATATGATTGCCACTTTCACGAACTTTTTTAACAGCTGCTACAAGGACATCGTCATCGTCAAATATTGCTTGTATAATTTTATTACTCATAATTTATTATTTTAGTCTTTCTAGTTTGAACCTTGCGCTCTATATTCTCTATCTTCTTGTTTGGCTACTTCTTTTTTATATTGCGATCCTGATGATTTTAAAATGGACTTTACTTCTGCTTGTGCTACTACTGGAAATGTTCTTGCGTATAATAAAAACAATACAAAGAAGAATCCTATTGTACCTAAATAAATACTAATATCTACAAATGTAGGTGAGAATTGCGTCCAAGTAGATGGTAGATGTCCTCTACTCAAGTTAATTACAATAATATCAAAACGCTCAAACCACATTCCTATATTTATAATGATAGACATAAAAAATGAAAATATAAAACTTCTCCTTAATTTCTTAATCCATAATAATTGTGGAAATACGGAGTTACATAATATTAATGCCCAAAACGCCCACCAATATGGTCCTGTTGCAGCTCCAATAGATAAATAAGTAAAGTCTTCATAAGAACTACCTGAATACCATCCTACAAAAAATTCTGACAAATAGGCTGTTGCTACAATACCTCCTGTTACTAAAATTACTTTATTCATATTTTCAATATGATCTCTTGTAATATATGCTTCTAAATTAGATACTTTACGCATCACAATAAGTAAGGTTTGTACCATTGCAAATCCAGAGAATACAGCTCCTGCTACGAAATAGGGTGGATATACTGTAGAGTGCCATCCTGGTATTACCGATGTAGCAAAGTCAAATGATACTATGGTATGTACCGATAATACTAATGGTGTTGCTAATCCTGCAAGCACTAAAGATACTTCTTCAAAACGTTGCCAATCTTTTGCTCTACCACTCCATCCAAAACTTAACAAACCGTATATTTTCTTTTGAAATGGTTTTGTTGCTCTATCTCTAATCATTGCAAAATCAGGTAATAAACCTGTCCACCAAAATACTAATGATACCGATAAATAGGTTGAGATTGCAAATACATCCCATAATAATGGTGAGTTAAAGTTTGTCCATAATGATCCAAATTGATTTGGTATTGGCAATACCCATGGTGCATTCCAAACACGTCCCATGTGAATAATTGGAAATAATCCTGCTTGTACTACTGCAAAAATCGTCATTGCTTCTGCTGAACGGTTAATACCCATTCTCCATTTTTGACGAAATAATAATAATACTGCCGAAATTAATGTTCCTGCGTGACCGATACCAACCCACCAAACGAAGTTTGTAATATCCCACGCCCAATTAATTTTATTATTCAATCCCCAAACTCCAATCCCTGTTCCTATTGTATAAATAATTGCGCCTAATCCCCAAAGAAATGCCACCAATGCTATTGTAAAAACTATCCACCATAACCTATTTGCTTTTCCTTCTATTGGTGCAGCTATATCATTAGACACATCCAGATAACTTTTATCTCCTAAGATTAATGTTTCTCTAATAGGTGATTCGTAATGAGACATATTAATTTTATTTTAAACACGTTGCCTTTGCTTCGTGCGGGTTTTTGTTATTTTATTTTATACTCTGGTAACTATTACGTTACTATGAATTTCTTACTTTTAATTGGTATAGTACATTTGGTTGCGTTCCTACAAACTCTAACAGCTTAAACGTTCTGTCATCTTCTTGTAATTTTGCTACTTTTTCATCGTGGTTATTCACATCTCCAAAACGCATTGCTCCCGTACTACATGCATTTGTACACGCAGTTTCAAATTCTCCTGTTTTTACTGGTCTTCCTTCTTTTTTAGCTTGTAAAATAGTTGCTTGTGTCATTTGTATACACATAGAACACTTCTCCATAACTCCTCTAGAACGTACTACAACATCTGGATTTAATACCATACGTCCTAAATCGTTATTCATATTAAAGTTAAACTCACTATTTTGTGCATATTGAAACCAGTTAAATCTACGTACTCTATATGGACAGTTATTTGCACAATATCTTGTTCCTACACAACGATTGTATGCCATTTGATTTTGACCTTGACGTCCATGTGATGTTGCTGCTACTGGACATACTGTTTCGCATGGTGCGTGCGAACAATGTTGACACATTACTGGTTGAAACGACACTTCTGGATGATCTTCTGGATGTGTTTGTGCTTCAAAATATTTACCACTTCCTACGATTCCTTCTTCTTCTCCTCTTTCTTTGGTCATTTCGGAAGTATAATAGCGATCTATTCGCAACCAGTGCATGTCTCTACTTACTCTAATTTCTTTTTTACCTACTACTGGTACATTATTTTCTGTATGACACGCTATTACACAAGCTGCACAACCTGTACATGTTGCTAAATCTATGGATAGATTAAAATGAGTCCCTATTGTGTCGTCAAATTTTTCCCACAAATCTGTTTCTGCTACATCCACTTCTTGATGATCTAATGAGAATTTTGGCGATGGATTCCAAGCTTGTTTTGGTTTGTGAATAAAATCTGCTAAACTTGTTTCGTTAACTATTTCGTCTCTTCCCATCATCGTATGCTGTAATTGCACACATGCAAATTCGTGCTCTCCTGCTACTTTTGTTATTGTAACATTAGCACCGACTTTATTTACTAAAGGATATGCATTGACTCCTGTCATCATTTCTTTTTGCACTCCTTCTGTCCTTCCATAACCTAATGCTAAAGCTACGGTACCTTTTGCTTGACCTGGCTGTATATAAACTGGTACATTTTTTATTGTTATACCATCTACTGTTACATCTACTAAATCTCCGTTTAATGCGCCATTATCTACGGTCCAATTTTTCAAATTTTCATCCCAAGATTCTGCGTCTGCTCTAGATATTAACAAATAATTATCCCAAGATGTTCGCGTTATTGGATCTGGTAATTCTTGTAACCAAGGGTTGTTTGCTTGTTGCCCATCTCCAAGTCCTACTTTGGTATATACTGCTAATTCTAATGCGTTATTTTTTGTTTTCGCTAATGCGGAAGCTACTGCTGTTAAATCTACCGTATTTGGTGTTCTTGTGCTTTCTTCGCTTACGGTATTAAAAGTTCCGTTATGTAATGCATTATTCCACGATTGTCCTTTTAAAATTTCGACATTCCAAGTATTTTTCAAATAATTATAATACGATGTTGTATTACCTGTCCAAGACAATAATGCTTCTTGAAACTGTCGTGTATCAAATAACTTATTAATCGTTGGCTGCATTAAACTATAAGTACCTTTTGTTATAGACACATCTCCCCAAGATTCTAAATAATGAGGTGTTGCATTTACTAATTGTACTTCTTTTGTTGTTTCTGTTGGTGTTGTTGCAAAAGCAAGTGTTAATTTTACCTTTTTTAATCCTGCTACAAATTCTTTTGAATTTGCTAAAGTATATACTGGATTTGCTTGATTTATAATAATTGCTCCAACTGTTCCAGCATTCATATCTGTAATTAATTGTGCTACTTTTGCATCGTTTCCTTGACGGATATTTTTTGTATTTACCAAATCAACAGCTTGACTTTGCAATGCATCATTAATAGCCATTGCTATTAATTGTGCATTTTTATCTTGAATTCCTGTTACAACAACTGCTTTTCCATTTGCTGCTTTTAATTGTGTTGCAGCATCTTTAATTGCTGCATCTTGTGGTGTTGTTTTAGAAGTTAATCCTTGTCCTGTAATTGCATTATATAAATTAAGTAATGCAAATTTTTGTTCGGATGGTTTTAATGCAAAACGTTTGTCTGCATTTGCTCCTGTTAAAGACATGTTTGTTTCAAACTGGATGTGTTTTGACATTTTTCCATGCTTAGGAACTCTGTTTGCTGCATATCCTTTTTCATAACCACCACCTTGCCAATCTCCTAAGAAATCTGCTCCAACCGATACAATAACATCCGCTTTAGAAAAATCATAATTTGGCAATGCTCTTGTTCCGTATACTGTTTCAAAAGCATCTACTGCTCCACTTTCTGATACGGCATCGTAAATTACGTGTTCTGTTGTTGGATATTTTGCTTTAAATTCTACTAATAATTTATCTATTGATGGACTTGCCATAGTTCCTGTTAAGAAAACTATTTTCTTTCCGTTTGTATTTACTTGATCTAATACAGAAACAACTTCTTTATCAAAATCTGTATAATTTATAGCTTTTTTATTATTTAAAGCTCCTTTTAAACGATTGTTATCGTATAATGATAATACAGAGGCTTGGACTCTTGCATTTGTTCCGTTATTTGATGTAGCTTCTTTATTTGGATTTATTTTTATTGGTCTTCCTTCACGAACTTTCACCAATACATTTGCAAAATCAAAACCATCTGCAATTGCTGTTGCATAATAATCTGCAACTCCTGGTATAATATCGTTTGGTTTATTTAGATAAGGTATTGTTTTAATTACTGGACCTTCACAAGCAGCTAATGAAACTGCTGCTGTTGTAAATCCAACATACTTTAAAAAATCTCTACGCGATGTTGATGAAGTTTCTAAAGCTTCTTTATCTCCTAAAAAATCTTCTGTTGGTATTTCGGTAACAAATTCTGTCTTACTCAGCTTTTCAACAATTGAACTATTTTTTAGCTCTGCAGCGCTTGTCCAATATTTCTTGTTTGATGCCATATCTTGTTTTACGATTTTGATTATTGACTTACTTAATCCGTAATTCTTATTTTTTTAATTCTTCAATTTGGTTAGTAGTGGCACTTACCACATTCTTTTCCTCCCATTTCTGCTACTGTTAGTTTTTCAACACCATATTTTTCAGACATTTCTTTATGTATTTTTGCATAATATTTATTGTCTAAATTAATATCTGTTGTTTTATGACAATCCAAACACCAACGCATTGTTAATGGCGAGTGTTGTTTCAATTCGTCCATTTCTTCTACTGGACCATGACATTTTTGACATGCTAATCCTGCAACTGTTACGTGTTGTGAATGGTTGTAATATGCAAAATCTGGTAAATTATGTACTCGCACCCATTTGATTGGAATTGGCTCATAATTTTCTTTGTATTTCATATTTTCAGAATCCCATCCTACTGCATTATAAATTTTCTGAATTTCTTTATCTAATTGTTCTTTTCCGACAGATCCGACTTTAGTATCGTCTGCTACTTCGGATATACTCTTATGACAATTCATACATACATTTGCGGTTGGTACTCCTGATGTTTTACTGTGTTTTGCAGACGAGTGACAATATTGACAATCTATCTTATTATCTCCTGCATGTATTTTATGTGAAAACATAATTGGCTGAATTGGCTGATAACCTTGATCTACTCCTATTCCCATTAACCAATCAAATGTAAAGTATGCTCCTACTAGTAATAAAAATATTGTTGCTATTATTTTTAAAAACGTTACTTTACTTAAGAACATCCATACTAATAATCCTAATACAAGTAGTACTACAATCCAATTCATCCAAGCACCAGAATTTTTCTCTTTTACTTCCGTTTCTTGTTCTCCTCCTTTTGCTACCACTTTCTTTACATCGCCAACTTTGAAATATGCTAATAATGCATCAATCTCCTCTTCTGATAATTGTGGAAATGGAGTCATTGGCATCTTATTATTTTCTTCAAAAACTTGCTTTGCTAATGCATCGCCACTTTTACGAAGTGCATTGTTATCTTTAATCCATGCATGCAACCATTTTTTTTCACGTTTATCTGTAATTCCTCCTAATTCTGGACCTACTAATTTTCCTTTTAATTTATGACATGCCGCACAATTTGCTTTGAACAATTTTTTACCTTGTTTTACTTTTGGATCTACTTTTGTAGAGACTTTTGGCGTTGTTACTTTTTTTACAGACTTATCATCGGTATACGCCAAAATATCATCCATGTCTTTATTAGACAATTGTGGGAATGGAGTCATTGGCATCTTATTATTTTCTTCAAACACCTGTTTTGCTAACGCATCTCCGCTTTTACGCAATGCATTATTATCTTTAATCCATGCATATAGCCACTTTCTTTCTCGTTTTTCTGAGATTCCTTTAAGTGGCGGTCCTATTAATTTTTTATCTAGTTTATGACATGCTGCACAATTGGCTTTAAATATTTTTTTACCATTCGTTGCATCTCCTTCTTGGGCAGATACGCTTACTGAAAAAATAAATAAAAAAGCAAATACTAGCTTTGTTAGTTGTTGGATTGGACTGTGTTGATTCACAATTTTCATATTTTATAAATTTCGAATGCTTTTGGCACAATATTTTCAATATTAAATTGACCAAAAACTGTATTTTTGGCAAATTCGATTTCGCAAAAGTACTACTTATCTGCTAAAAATTAAATCTTAAAATAAAGTTAAATAATAATTTATAATCATTCTAAATAACTTTTTTTGTTAGTTATTAAAAAACAATAATTTACCTTTGCATAATTAAAATTAAGTCATAATCATGAAACAACAAATTTATATTTTTTTATTTTTTTTATTTAGTTTATTTTCTGGGTTTTCACAAACTCAAACTGGAACGATTCATATAGATGCTTCTTCTGAGATTAACACATTAATTACTAAAAAAATAGATTACAATAAAGAGAATCGTACCGTAGATGGTTATCGGATTCAATTATTTTATGGTAGCGAAAATGGTGTTAGTAGCGTTCGAAATAAATTTGCTTCTTTATTTCCAAACACTGCTACTTATGTAGATTATGAATCTCCAGAATGGAAAGTTCGTGTTGGCAACTATAAGACTAGACTTGAAGCTGATAGAGCCTTACAAGAAATTATCTTAAATTTTGGTGATGCTATTGTTATTGAATTTAAGATTAGAGCGTGATGTTTTTTTCTTCTATTTTTGTTTGCCCTAAATTATTTATCCATAATAATCAATTTTTTAATCGAAAACTATAATTTTCTTTGGTTGGTTAGTTGTATGATTATTTCAATTATATTTGCATTATGAATGAATATTTAGATGCTTCTAATGATAATTTGGATGGTAATGATTTAGATTATGAAAAAAAATTAAGACCGTTAGAATTTAGTGATTTTACTGGTCAAGATCAGATTTTAGATAATTTAAAAATATTTGTTGAAGCTGCAAATCAACGTGAAGAGGCTTTAGATCATACTTTATTTCATGGTCCTCCTGGACTTGGAAAAACTACTTTGGCACACATTTTAGCAAACGAATTACAAGCAAACATTAAAGTTACTTCTGGACCTGTATTAGATAAGCCAGGAGATTTGGCTGGTTTACTTACGAATTTAGGAGAACGAGATGTATTATTTATTGATGAAATTCATCGTTTGAGTCCAATTGTTGAAGAATATTTATATTCTGCAATGGAAGATTATAAGATTGATATCATGATTGAATCTGGTCCTAATGCTAGAACGGTACAAATCAATTTAGAACCTTTTACTTTAATTGGTGCTACTACTCGTTCTGGATTACTGACTGCTCCAATGCGTGCTCGTTTTGGAATTAGTAGCAGATTACAATATTACAATACAGAAATACTAACGACTATCGTACAACGTAGTGCTAGTATTTTAAAAGTCCCTATTCGTATGGAAGCTGCTATTGAAATTGCTGGTAGAAGTCGTGGAACACCAAGAATTGCCAATGCTTTATTACGAAGAGTACGTGATTTTGCACAAATAAAAAATAATGGCAACATAGATATTCGCATTGCAAAAATTGCTTTAGAAGCCTTGCAAGTAGATGCTCATGGTTTGGATGAAATGGACAATAAAATTTTACTAACTATTATCGATAAATTTAAAGGTGGTCCTGTCGGTTTAAATACACTTGCAACTGCGGTTAGTGAAAATGCAGAAACTATTGAAGAAGTTTATGAACCATTTCTAATTCAACAAGGTTTTATTATGCGAACTCCTAGAGGTCGAGAAGTAACTGAACTTGCTTACAAGCACCTTGGTAGAATTAGAGAGAATAGACAAGGAAATTTATTTTAGATAGTTATTCTTTAGTATAGCCTAATACTTCTGGATTAAGAATTACGAATTCTGTCCTTCTATTTTGTTGGTGTTCTATCTTGCTACATCTAACTCCATTTGTACATTTATTGGTTGGTTGTGTTTCGCCGTATCCCTTTGCTGTAATTCTACTAGAATCTATACCATGATTAATAATATAAGCTACGGTAGAATTTGCTCTTTTTGTAGATAACTTTATATTATACGAATCTCCTCCACGTGAATCTGTATGCGATCCTCCTTCAATTTTTAATGCTGGATATTTTTTCATTATTGCAACTACTTTATTTAATTCTACAGCCGCATCTTTTCGAATATCTGCTTCATTTAAAGAAAAATAAATTGGAGATATATTTACAATAACTTTATTTCGTACCACTTTTATTTCATCAAAATTTGGTTTTACTATTTCTGGCTCTACTACTACAACTGGTTCTGGTTCGGAAACAACAACAATTTTCTCTTCTGGAATTAAATTGAGTTTTAATTTTGTTTTTGCGCTTGGATCATCTTCTGTTGTAAATTCTTTACTATCTGCTTCATACTTATCTTTACTGCTTTTAATGGTATACGTTACACCACATTTTGCATCAAAACTAAACGAACCATTTCTCTTAGAACTCATTCTTCCTAGTTCTTTTTTATTTTTATCTAAAAATACTACCAAAGCTTTTGATATGGATTTACCCGTTTTTTTGCTTTGCACAATTCCTGTAACTTTTTGTTTACATTCTATATGTAATGGTGGCATTGCTTTAAAATGATAAATATCATCAAAACCAACACCTCCTTCTTCTCTGTTAGAAGAAAAATACCCTTCATTTGTTTTATTGTTAAGAATAAGAGCAAAATCATCGTATTCTGTATTTATAGGAGCTCCTAGGTGTACTGCTTTAGATACAGATCTTGTATATATTTTAGTTGCATAAATATCTAAGTTTCCAAACCCATTTTTATGACTATCTGACGAAAAATATAAAATATTATTTTCGTCTATATATAAAAAAGACTCTCTTCCAGAAGTATTAATTCTTCTTCCTAAGTTTTTTGGTTTACTAAATTTACCATTCTCTAGTATATCGACTACATAAATATCGGAATATCCGTAAGTTCCTGGCATGTCGGAAGAAAAAAACAATCTTTTACCATCTTTACTTACTGTTGGATGTCCTGTTGAATAGTTTTTACTATTAAATGGTAGGGATTCTAAATCACTCCAATTTCCTTTTTCATCTACTTTTGCCTTATATATTGCTAAATTAATTACTCCGTCTTCGTCTTTTTCTAATTTATTTTTGTAATAATTATTTCGAGTGAAATAAACAGTCTTTTGATCTGGTGTAAAGGACACGGTAGATTCATGGTATTTGGTATTTAGTTTTGAAGAAAATTTCTGTACATTTATTACACTCCCATCTTCTTGTATCTCTCCTTCATATAAATCTAAAAAAGATTGCCCATTTCCATCCCATTTTCTTCTTGACAAACCTCTTGATGATGAAAATATTATTTTATTCTCTCCATAAAAAGTTGTTCCAAAATCTGATTTTTCTGAATTTGATTCTAATATATCAATCGTGTATTCTCCAGCTGTAGTTTCTTGTGCAACATTTACTGCTGTAAATAGTAACAAAAAAATTAGTTGTAATATTTCCCTCTTCAAAATTTAATTTTTATTTCTTTAATAATAACCTAACACATCTGGGTTTTGAATTACAAATTCGGTTCTACGATTTTGTTGATGTTCCTCTTCGGTACATACTGCTCCATCTATACATTGATTGATTATTTGTGTTTCTCCATAACCTCTTGCTGTAATTCGTTTAGAATCGACACCTTTTGAAATAATATACTGTATCGTAGAGTTTGCTCTTTTACTTGATAAACTCAAATTATAGGAAGACTTTCCTCTACTATCGGTATGCGAACCTCCTTCAATTATTAAATCTGGATACTTTTGCATGATTGCGACAACTTTATCTAATTCTACAGCTGCATCTGGTCGTATATTTGATTGATTAAAATCAAAATAAATTGGATTTATATTTACAATCACTTTCTCTTTTGTAACAACTACTTCTGGTTCTTTAACTGGAATTGGATTTAATACTAAATCAAAATTTAATTTTGCTTCAGGATCATTTTCTGTTGTAAATGTTTTTTCATCTTTTTCGTAGGCTTCTTTAGCTCCGACTATTTTATATCCTTTCTTACAATCTACTGTAAATTTAAAAGAGCCATCTTCTCCTGTAGTATTTGTATCGACTTCGTTATCTTTCTCGTCAAATAACACCACTACAGCTCCTGCCAATATTTTTCCTGTTTTTTTGTCTTTAACAGTACCTGTAAGTGCTTGATTACACTCTATTTTTAATGGAGGTGATGCTTTAAAATGATAGATATCATCGTCTCCTTTTCCTCCTTCTCTGTTTGATGAAAAATAACCTTCATGTATATCGTTCTTTAATATATATGCAAAATCATCTGCTACACTATTAATTGGTGCTCCTAAATGTAATGCATCAGAAATTGATTTTTCATAAATTTGAACGGCATAGACATCCAAACCTCCCATTCCTGATTTTTGAGAATCTGAAGAAAAATACAATACATTTTCTTTATCTATAAATGGAAAATTTTCATGACCACTTGTATTTACTTTTTTTCCTAAATTTTGAGGTATACCGTACGTATCATTGTCTAAAATAGTGACAACATATATATCTGTTAATCCTAAAGAACCTGGCATATCTGACGCAAAATATAATTTTGTTCCGTCTTTACTAACTGATGGCGATCCTACCGAATAACGTACATTATTAAAAGGTAATGACTTTACGTCTGTCCAACTGCCGTCTGGAGCAACTGTCGCTTTATATATTGCCAAGTTAGTAACTCCTTTATCATTTTTACCTAACTTACTATTGTAATAATTATCTCTAGTAAAAAAAACAGTCTTTTGATCTGGCATAAACGATACAGATGCTTCATGAAACTTTGTATTTAGTTTATTTGAAAATTGTTTTACATCACTAACTGTTCCATCTGTATTTATCACTCCTTCATATAAATCTAAAAACGGTTGTTTATTTATTTTCCATTTCGCTTTTAAGATGCCTTTTTTTCTGGCTGATGAAAAAATAATCTTATTTTCTCCAAAAAAAGCTGTTCCGAAATCAGAGTTCTTTGAATTTGAATCTAAATTTTGAACCTTATAATCTCCAGCCGTTGTTTGTGAAAATACAAACGAAGATATTAAAAGTATCACTATAAATAATAAATTATTTTTCATGTTATAATATTTTTTTATGCATTTTAAAATTAAATGTCAATTTTATTTTTAATTAAAAGAATCGTGGTGATTTCAAGTTCTTACGTGATAAATTTACATCGTATTGTAAAAATATCTCATGAGATCCACTATTAAACTCTTGTAGTTTGGTTAAAGTATAATCGTAAGAATAG
>JALSLK010000082.1 GCA_026988355.1 Flavobacteriaceae bacterium | reverse complement strand
ATAATAACTACTTTAATACAACATAAATATACTAACCTGAGTATTATATGATTAAAAAAAGCACTTTTCTTGTAAGTTATTAACAATTTCTATGCTGCATATTTCATAATATCAACATATGGTGTTTCTCTATTAATTACAGCGAATATTCGACCTAAACTTACATCAAAGAAGCCTTATAAATAGTGAGATTTGGACAATAAAAACGAAGATTTAATATTAAATTATTCACACTTTTATATTTTTTATTTTGAGTTCATGATATGCTTCGCAATTAAGGCTTTTATTGTTCAAAGATTGCCGTTTAGAAGGCTTTCCAAAGAATTTTATTCATTCTTTATTATTATTATTTGGTATTCATCTGTTCGCTTTGCTCGGGTCAGCCTTTTTCTTATACTTCGTTATGTCTTTTCAAACTAAAAAATAGTCCTTCAAAGCCACGCCTTGTTTAAGAAAAGGCTAAAAACTTTAATTGCAAATTTAGGTCGAATTCAAGTCGTTAACAACCAGTTGATTAACTAAGTTTTTTGTTTTTATTTACGAAATATTAAAGGAATTTTTTATATTTGTGCAACAGGCACAAAATGTAAACATAATTGCGGGTTTTGTGCTAAATTCAAAGTTTGTACAAAGTTTAGTGATAAATTGAAAGATAAGTGTCTTTAAATCCGTAACTACGCTTACATAAACCGTTAGCCTTAATTAGAAAAATGAGAAAATCACTACTATTAATAACATACTTACTAATTGTAATTGCAACAGCACAATCTCAAACACCACCTATTATATATGTTGCAGGTGACGGAAGCGGAGACCCAGGTTATAATTGTAATGGAATAAGTGACCAAATAAAAATAAACCAAGCATTAGATTTTGTTGCTACACATGCAGATTACACAACTGTTTATTTAAAAGGTGCAAATACATATTGGATAGACGATACCATTTTTATTTCAGAAAACACTATTTTAGAAGGAGATTCTGATGCCGTTGTAAAGCTGGTTGATAATGCAAATTGGAATACACAATACAAACCGTTAATAGGGCAAACAGGACTTTCCTATAGCTTAAAATTAGGCAATCCAAGTATAACAACAGGAAATATAACAATTAGAGGTTTTGAAATTGATGGGAATAGGCAAAACCAATGGGAAGCTTCTGGAAATTCGTATTACAGTGCTATTGTATTACAAAATACTTATAACATTACTATCAATGATATGTATATACACGATTGTTTAGCAGATGCTTTTCAAACAGGATATGATAATTATGGATTTGATATCAATTTACAATTTTACAACAATCGTATTCATGCAAGTGGACACGATGGAATTATTGTGATGAGATCTAAAAATTTTGAGATACACGATAATGTTTTTACGGATAATAGAACAGATGCACATATTAGAGTACAATACTGTAATCAATTTAAAATTTACAATAATATTGGAGGAGATGATCCAAACAGACAATTTTCTGGAGGTATAGGAATTTCAATGCAAGCAGATGCAGATACACCACTTAATGATGCTGAAATTTATAATAATTACTTCTTTGGAAAAGGAGATTTTTATGGAATTTGGCTTTGGCAAACAAGTGGAGGAGCAACACTACATACGCACGAAAACGTTTTCATACATCACAATATTATTTCTTGGTATCGTTTGGGTGGAATTGGAATAGAAGGATTTCATAATACCATTATTGAAAATAATGTTATTCAGTCAGATGGTGGACTTGAAAACACCTATCCTGCAGCTGGAATTGTATTTTATGGTGGAGATCCTGCTGGTAATATTAGTGGCTTTCAAACTATTGTTAAAAATAATATTATTATTGATAATGTTGCTTATGGTATTGATAACCAACAACCTACAATACATTCGTTTGTTTCTGATTACAACGCAATCAATGGAAATCTTTCTGGAAATTACAACAATGTAACATCAACAACAGATATTTATAGCAATCCACAATTAGCAAGTAATCTTCTTGAAGTTTATAATAATATCCTTAATCCTAATTGGCAAAATGCGGTTTCTACTGGAAATTTTAAAGGCGATTTAGGAGCAAATGAAGCAAAATTAGAATATCATTTAAAATCAGAATTTGGACGTTGGGACGGCACACAATGGGTTAATGATACTACAACAAGTCCTTGTATTGATGCAGGAGACCCAACTTATAATTATGTAAACGAACCAACACCAAATGGTAGCAGAATAAATTTAGGTACTTTTGGTAATACAGCATTTACATCTAAAAGTTCAAACCCGCTTACTATTAATGATTATTCTAATACGAACATCAATATATATCCTAACCCAACATCAGGTAAAATAACAATCCCAAACGAATTTGTTATAAATGAATACTCAATTTACTCATTAACAGGAAAACTCATAAAAAGGGGGAAATTAAACACAAATGAAATACAGGTAACAGAATTAAACTCTGGAATATATATTCTTAAAATTAAAGATAATAACTCTAATAAAATGAACGTATTTAAGTTGATAAAAGAGTAACTAAGGCTAACAAAAATAACCGTTATACAAATCCCTAAAATCCCCAAATCCAACTAAAAAAGAGGCGATTTAAGTGATTTTTTCTAAAGAATAAGATTTTTTAAAACTAATTTGGGAGAAAATTCAGAGGTCTTAAAAAGGCTTAAAATGCATTTCCAAGTACTAACCTTATACTAACATTGTGTATAACTAAAAAAATCTAAATGAAAACAGTTTTATTCATATTATTCATCAGCATAGGAAATTTAACTTACTCGCAACATATTCTTGAATGGTCTTTTGATTTTGAATTCACTATAGACAAAAATGACCTTCCCTATAAGTTGGATAGTATAGACCTTTTTATAAACAACTCTAAAGCATACCCTTATTATAGGGAAGGAAAATTAATACATAATAAAGATAATTATAAACTACAAATACAACTGTTTAGGCTGTATAGAAAATGAACCACCAGAATTATACCTAAAACTCCATTTTGACCAAAAAGTGTACGATAAGAAATTTATTACATATATCCCTATATATTTTCAGTATACAGATAAAACACTAATGAAATATGACCTTAAAACTATCAAACTACTTGATTTCATATATGATTATGAGATGATAGAGGTAAATTCGAATGGTGAAATAACAAAAAGAAAAACTGATGAATATAAAACTAGACGGATGGACAAACTAATTGAGATTAAATAGCTACACACAGCAAAAGTAACCGTTATACTAATCAGCTTGAAGAACACGGACAGTTATTACGTTGGATAAGATAATTAGGTTATAATGTTTCTGTTAAAACAAGAATACCTAATTTTAACACCAAAACAAAAGTAATGACAAAAAATAAAAATATTTGTCCTATTTTTCAAAACTCAATCGTCTTAGAGATAAATAAACAATTTAAATTTAAAAAATTATGAATAAATTTATGATGATTTTCAGAAATGATTACAATCCAAACTTTAAACCTTCGCCAGAACAAATGCAAGAAAGTATTAAGCAATGGCAAGATTGGATAGGTGGAATTGCAGCACAAGGTAAATTTGTAGGTACAAACCGCCTAGGATTTCAAGGGAAAACTTTAAAGCCTAATAATGTGGTTACAGATGGTCCTTATGCAGAAGTGAAAGAAATAGTTGGTGGTTACGTAATTGTAAAGGCTGATAATTTAGACCAAGCATTTGAAATGGCTAACGGATGCCCAATATTAAATATTGGTGGTAATGTAGAAGTTAGAGACATTATGGAAATTCCAAAATAGAATGAACAAAAAGGTCAAAGTTTAATCAAGCTTTGGCCTTATTAAATTTAAAGCAAGATGAAAAATAATATATTTCAACAAGAAACCGTATCTCAAATTATGGAGAGAATTAATAAATTAAACCCTAACTCTAAAGCAAATTGGGGAAAAATGAACGTTGGACAAATGCTGACACACTGCAATGTAACTTACGAAATGGTTTATACAGATAAACATAAAAAACCAAATGCTTTTTTGAAATTTATACTTAAAAAATTAGTCAAAAATAAAGTAGTTTCTGACAAACCGTATCCGAAAAACGGAAAAACAGCACCGCAGTTTATAATTAAAAATGAAAAGAATTTCGATATTGAAAAACAACGATTAATTGACTATATTGAAAAGACTAAAAACCTTGGCGAAAGTCATTTTGAAGGCAAAGAATCGCATTCGTTTGGTGTTTTAAGTAGTTACGAATGGAATAATATGTTCTACAAACATTTAGACCATCATTTAAATCAATTTGGTGTTTAATTGAAAGAGAAAAAATTAATACCGCATTTATTTCGTAAAGAATTCAGTAAAATTGTTGCTGTAATTTGTAAAACTTTTGGATTGCCAAATATTCAAATAGCAGAGGATATTGTAAGCGAAACTTTTTTAATAGCAACTGAAACCTGGGGATTAAAAGGTATTCCTGATAACCCAACTGCTTGGCTTTATAAAGTCGCTAAAAATAAAACCAAAGATTACTTTAAGCGAGAAAAAATATTTAGAGAAAAGGTTGTACCTGAATTTCAAAATAACGATTCAGAATACAACTTAGAGATTAACTTATCCTCTAAAAACATTTTTGACAGTCAACTTCAAATGCTATTTGCAGTTTGTAATCCAATTATTTCAGCAGAAGCACAAATTACCTTGGCGCTTAAAATTTTGTGCGGATTTGGTGTAGATGAAATTGCACAAGCATTTTTAACCAATAAAGATACAATTAACAAAAGGCTTTATCGCGCAAAAAAAAAATTGCGTAAAAATAAAGTTGATTTATCTATTCCATTAAAAAATGAATTAGACAACAGGTTAAATAATGTTTTATCCATTATCTATTTGCTTTTTAATGAGGGCTATTATTCCATTACTTCTCAGCAAACTCTAAAAAAAGAATTATGTATTGAAGCAATGCGTTTGGCTTATATGCTATTGGACAATAAATCAACTAATCTACCACAAACCAATGCCCTAATGGCTTTATTTTGCTTTCACTCTTCAAGATTTGATGCACGTATTAATAATGAGGGAGAACTAATTCTTTACGCAGATCAAAACAGAGAAAAATGGGATTATGAATTAATAAAAAAAGGAGCGTATTATTTAAACAAGTCCGCTCAAGGAAAGGTTACAAAATATCATTTAGAAGCTGGCATTTCATTTTGGCACACACAAAAAGATGAAAACCCAGTAAAATGGGAAAATATTCTGCAATTATATAATCAACTTTTACAAATTGAATATTCTCCAATAATCGCATTGAACAGAACGTATGCTTTATCTAAAGCAAATAGCAAACAAGAAGCAATAACAGAACTATTAAAAATAAATTTAAGAGATAATCATTTATACCATTCTTTATTGGCGGAATTATATAATAATTACAATCAAAAAAAAGAATTAGAGCACTTGAACATTGCATTAAAATTGGTAAAGAATGACGTAGAAAGAAATATTTTATTGGATAAGTTAGACCAATTAAAAAATGATTGAAAATTTGCCTAATAGCATTTATTGGTTGTTTTATGCTACCATAATATCGACTTTAGTATTGTTCTTTTTGTCAAATAAGAATTCCAGTAAAATAATGATAGTACTCGTTATTTGGTGTATGGTTCAATCTGTTTTAGCATATAGAGGGTTTTATCAAAATACGCAAACTGTACCACCAAGATTTGTTTTAGTTTTATTTCCTTCTACGCTATTGATAGTTTTTGGTTTACTTCCAAAGCAAAGAAATTATATGATAAAAAATAGAAAACTAAAAATTAGTACTTTTTTGCATACGGTTAGAATTCCAGTTGAGATAACGCTGTATTCTCTATTTTTACATAAATTAATACCTGAAATATTAACTTTTGGAGGCAGAAATTTTGATATTATTTCAGGAATATCTGCACCAATAATTGGTTATCTGTATTTAAAAAATAAAATAGGAGTTAATGTACTTTTAACTTGGAATGTGATTTGCTTATTTCTGGTTATTTTCGTCTTATGCAATGGTATTCTTTCTGCTGAATTACCTTTTCAACAATTTGGATTTGAACAACCTAATGTTGCTATAAAATATTTTCCTTTTGTACTTTTACCAGCCTTAATTGTACCATTAGTGATATATACGCACATCATAGATATATTAAAATTGTTGAAAGTAAAGTCGTAAATTCGAGTAGGTAAAAGGGAATTACACCCCTAAAACTGTCTTATACCAACTCCACAAATTCGGATTTAAAAACAGCAGAAAAATGTTTTTTTATTTTCAATTTTACTTCTGCAATATCTACTTTTTTATTTAATTCTACCTCTAAAGAAGTTACTGCTTTACCACGAATTCCACAAGGAATAATATGATCGAAGTAACCTAAATTTGTAGAAACATTAAGTGCAAAACCATGCATCGTAACCCATCTTGAGGTACGCACACCAAGTGCACAAATTTTACGAGCAAAAGGCGTCCCTACATCCAACCAAACTCCCGTTTCGCCTTCGCTACGTTCTCCTTTTAGATTATATTCTACTAGTGTTAATATAATGACTTCTTCTAAATTTCGCATGAATTTATGAATGTCCGTAAAGAAATTATCCAAATCTAAAATAGGATATCCTACAATTTGCCCAGGACCATGATAGGTAATATCTCCTCCTCTATTCGATTTAAAAAAAGTAATGCCTTTTTCTTGGAGTTGCACTTCGGATAATAGTAAATTATTTACATCGCCACTCTTCCCTAAAGTATACACATGTGGATGTTCGGTAAATATAAAATAATTAGGCGTAGGTATTGCTGTATTATTATTTCTATTCTCTAACTTTAAATCAATGATTTTCTGAAATATAATATTCTGATAATCCCAAGCATCTTTATAATTTGTTAGACCAATATCTTGTAATTGTATGTGCTGCATTATTTTTTCAACTTCACTTCAAAATCTAAAACAGATGGTGTATCCGTTATTTCTTTCATCGTAGATTTTATATAAATTACTTTTCTATCCTCACTATAAGTAACATTTCTTGCTGTTGTACTTTTAATTGGTTTTGGAAAATGATATTCGATATTGTAACTCGAACCATCCATAAACATATTAAACTGTTTCATAGATTCGTCATATTCTACAACCTCTTCTTCTGTCATTTTTTTTTCTTCAGCAATTCTTTTAAAAGTATTTTTTTTAAACGAAAATTGCATCTTTGTTTTTGAAGGTAGCTTTTTATCTTTACCTTTCTCTAAACTCTGTGCATTATTCATCATATCCTGCACATCTGCTAATTCTTTAACATTCTTAAACTTAATGATGTAATTTAATACTAATTCGCCTTTGTTTTTGTCTTCATGCATTTTAATAACCATTCCTTTTAATCTTTCATTTTGCTCTCTTTTCTCTTTTGATAATTTAGCCAAACTATCTTTTTTCTCTAGCAACATTTGTGAAAAATCCATAATAGTATCTTTTACGACATAGATAGTATCTTTCTTTTTTTCTCCTCCCATATCTCCTAAAGATTTCATCATTTCATTCATGTTTACTTCCAAATCAAAAGTTCCTGAACCATCTTCATTCAAATAAATTTTTTCAGTAATTTGACAACTTGTTAGACTCAATATTACAATTATTAATACCAATACTATATTCCTAATTTTCATCGTATTTTATTTTTTGTATTTACAACGACAAAAGTCGCATTTATTTTTTACTTATTTGGTTTTATTTAATATTATTAATGCTGCTATCACTCCTGGTATCCAACCCATAAAAGTCAATATCAATACAATAAGGAAAGAACCGCACCCTTTATCGACAACGGATAATGGCGGGAAAATAATTGCTAATATTACTCTAAAAACGCTCATAGTTATTTGTTTTTATTTATACGACGCAAAAATTATTATTTTGTTACAATAAACTTTCAATAATTACTGAAAGTTCAGTAATTTTATATATCTTTGTGATATGGAATTTAAAGAATCAAAAGAAAAATTTATTCAAAGTTGGGGCGTTTTAGGTTCTAGTTGGGGAATTAATAAAACTATGGCTCAAATACATGCCTTACTTTTGATTACTCCAGAGGTATTATCTACCGAAGAAATTATGGAGGAACTAAAAATTTCTCGTGGTAATGCCAATATGAATATTCGTGCTTTAATGGATTGGGGAATTGTAACCAAATCTTTTAAAGCTGGCGAACGTAAAGATTTCTTTTTTGCTGATAAAGATATTTGGGAAGTTGCTCGAAAAATAACCAAAGAGCGTAGCAAACGCGAAATTGAACCTGTTATTAAAATTTTAAACGAATTAAAAAATGTTAAAGGTAATGATGCTCATATTAATCAGTTTCGAGAAACAGTAAATGAATTGGAAGCTTTTACTTCCAAATTAAATTCGATAGTAGATAAATTTTCTAAAGCAGATGAACACTGGTTCTATAAAAAATTATTGAAATTAGTGAAATAAAAAATTTGAATACAAACTTTCAATTTTTACTGAAAGTTTAAAAACTTAAATAAAATGAAAAATAAAATATTTATGAAAGGTGAATGGAAAAACTTAATTATTAAATCTTTTTCTTGCAATCCAGAATTATTAGAAAAATACTTACCTCATAATATCGAATTAGATTTATTTCAAGGCAAAGGTGTTTTTAGCATGGTTGCTTTTACATTCTCTAAAGTTCGTTTCTTTGGTATTAAAATTCCTTTACACCAATCTTTTGGCGAAATTAATTTTCGTTTTTATACAAAATCAAAAATTGATGGTACCAAAGGTGTCGTTTTTATTAAAGAATATGCAAATAAGCCTCTCATTGCTTTTATTGCAAATAAATTTTATAACGAGCCGTTTTTTTGTGCAAAAAGTTAAAAAGAGAATTATTAATACAAACCATATAAAATATATTAGTTATCCATTTTTCCTAAAAAATAAATGGCAAAAAATTACTGCTTTAGTACAAAATACCAAAACCAAATTAAAATCAAATTCGCTCCAAGAATTTATTGTCGATCGTTATGTCGCTTTTGTTAAAGGACGAAAAAATACGTATAAATATAAGATCAATCACAAACCTTGGCAGTTATTTGCAATTAATAAAATTTCTATTTCAAAAGACATATTACATTTATTACCTAATGAATTTAAAAAGTCTCAAGAAATTGCAACTTATGTTGTTGATGGTTCTGAAATTTTTGTTGAAAAAGGTATTTTGCAACATCAAACTAATTTTGCTATAATATAACTAAAATGAATTCAAAGAAAAAAGAAATAGGATTAATTATCCTCGTCCCAATAATATATGCATTTCTAATCTTTTTTATATACGATTTTAAATGGACAAGAATGTATGATATGATGAGCCTTACATTTTTCATTACCTTGCCTTATGGTGTTGGTGTATTATCTATGTTAGTATCTAATATAGATAATGTTAAAAAATTAAGATACCGAATTACATTACCCATAATAATCTTATTTCTATTTCTAGGATTAACCATTATTTTTGGCTTTGAAGGTTGGGCATGTTGGATTATGCTTTTTCCAATTTTAATACTCTCTGCAATCTTTGGTAGTCTAACTGCTGGATATTTCAAAATAAATCAACATAAAAGAAAGCAACGCTTAAACATTTCACTTCTCGTATTAATTCCGTTATTCTTTTCTCCAATAGAAAGTATAATCCAATTTACTCCAAAAGTAGTAGAAACCAGTACTGAAATTATTATTCATGCAAATCAAAATAAAATTTGGAACAACGTTACTCGTGTTTACAAAATTACTAAAAAGGAAGATACTGGTTATTTAAGTAAGTTTCTAGGTTTTCCAAGACCATTATATGCCGAATTAGATACACTATCTATTAACGGATATAGAAAAGCTACCTTTACAAAAGGGCTTATTTTTAATGAAATTGTAACAATATATAAAGATAAACAACTTCTTAAATTTGATATAAAAGCCAATACTTTCGAAATCCCTTCTACAACAATGGACAAACATATATTAATTGGTGGAGATTATTTTGATATGATTGACGGCGAATATCAGCTTCT
>JALSLK010000081.1 GCA_026988355.1 Flavobacteriaceae bacterium | reverse complement strand
GTAGTACTGTTGGTACGGATAACCAAAACATAACAGGTTCTAGTTTGTCAGGTACAAACCTAATAATTGGTATAGAAAACGGAAACTCACAAACAATTAGTTTAGCAAGTTTGCAAGACGGAACAGGAACCGACAATCAAAATATAACAGGCTCTAGTTTATCAGGAACAAACCTAATAATAGGAATAGAAGGCGGAACCTCACAAACCGTAAATCTAGCGAGTTTACAAGATGGAACAGGAACGGATAACCAAAATATAACTGGCTTAAGTTTATCTGGTACTAATTTAACTGTTGGTATTGAAAGTGGAAGTTCGCAAACTGTAAACTTAGCGAGTTTACAAGATGGAACAGGTACGGATAACCAAAACATAACAGGTTTAAGTTTATCTGGTACTAATTTAACTGTTGGTATTGAAAGTGGAAGTTCGCAAACTGTGAACTTAGTAAGTTTGAGAGGAGCACAAAGAATAAACGATTTAAGCGATGGAAAGACAGGTCCAGGTGGAGCAGTGTTTTTAGGGGAAAATAATGTATCTTCTGCTTATACAAGAAATGTAGGTGTAGGAAATTGGGCTCTTAAAAATAATACTAATGGAATTTGGAATACTTCAATAGGAAATACTTCACTAGTTTATAATACAATAGGAGAAAGAAATAGTGCTGTGGGTGATTCGGCGCTTTTAAACAATATAACAGGACATAGGAATACTGCAATGGGGGCTTTTTCACTTTATTCTAACACAACAGGTTCGTATAATACCGCATTAGGTTATTCTGCTTTTCGAGATTCAACTAGCTACTCAAACGCTACAGCATTAGGCTATAATACAGTAATAAGTGGTTCAAACCAAATGCACTTTGGAGATAACTCCATAACAGAAATTAAAGGTCAAGTAAATTTCACAACCTACTCAGACGGTAGAATAAAAGACAATATTACTGAAAATGTAAAAGGTCTAGAATTTATTACAAAACTGCGGCCAGTAACCTATAATTTTAATCTTGATAGGCAAAACAAATTAATGGGAGTTAAAGATGATAGTGACTATAAAGAAAAATACGACATCGAAAAAATTAAATTTAGTGGTTTTATAGCACAAGAAGTGGAAAAAACAGCTAAAAAAGTTGGCTATAACTTTAGTGGTGTAAAAGTCCCTAAAAGCAATAACGAATTATATGGTATTTCTTATGCAGAGTTTGTAGTGCCATTAGTTAAAGCAGTACAAGAACAGCAAGATGTTATTCAAAACTTAAAAACAGAGAATAAAGCAAAAGACGAAGAAATAAGATTGCTTAAAGTACGTATGGATAAAATTGAAACTATACTCAATAAAAAATAAGGTCAATCAAAATATAAAAAAGCATCTTCAAAATGTTCTAATTTTGTTTTGTATTTATTATGAATAATCGCAATAACATCAAAACGAACCTCTACATCTAAATCGTTAGATATAACATATTTGTTCATTGCTTTTACCAATAAATTGATTTTTTTAGTATTTACAAAATCCTGAGGATCTCCAAAATAATCCGTAGATCTAGTTTTAACCTCAACACAAACAAATATATTATCTTTTTGAGCAATAACGTCAATTTCAGCTTTTTGAAATCGCCAATTTTTAGCACAAATTACATAGCCTTTACTAATTAAATAATCAATAGCTTTTTGCTCACCAAGTTTACCAAGTTCATTATGATCTGCCATTATTTATTTACCTCTAGAAATGGAGTCAGGTAATTCATTTTTATCGCCTTGTTCAAAAGGAAATAATATTTTTAATTGATTACCTGCTTCGGTAATTCCTTTTACAAGACCGTTAGTAAAATTAGATTTTTTAAACTCTTGTAATACTTTATTTTTTGTGCTTTCCCAAAAATTAGAAGCTACTTTATCATTGATATTTTCATCGCCAATAATAGCAAATTTTTTATCATTTACACCAACATAAAACAAGACACCATTACGATTTTTAGTTTCATCCATTTTTAAATAATAAAAGACTTCGGTTGCTCTTTCAATAGTTTCTTTTTGTGAAGAACGTTCAATATGTACACGTATTTCACCAGAAGTATTTTTTTCGGCATCACGTATAGCATCAATAATTTGTTGCTCTTGCTGTACGCTTAAAAAATCTTCTACTTTAGACATGTTATCTATTTATTGAAAGTTTGTTTATTTGTGGATTTGCTATGTAACAAATCCACAATAAACAATTATGTGGTAAGTAATACTAAAATGTAAATTTAGGTGCTTTTTCGCTACCAGCTTCGGCTTTAAAATAAGTCATTTCATTTAATTTAAACCAACCTGCAAAAAGAAAATTTGGAAACTTTTTTAATAACTGATTGTATGGATTAACCATTTTATTAAAACGATTACGCTCTACATTAATTCTATTTTCGGTACCTTCTAATTGACTTTGCAGTTCTAAAAAACTCTGACTTGCTTTTAAATCAGGATAACGCTCTACCACTACCATTAATTTACTCAATGCTCCAGATAATCCGCTTTGTGCTTTTTGAAAAGCAGCCATTTTTTCAGGTGTTAAATCTCCAGCATTAATAGTTGTTTTTGTAGCTTCTGCTCTTGCTTTAATTACACCTTCTAAAGTTTCTTTTTCATGCGTAGCATATCCTTTTACAGTCGCTACCAAATTTGGTATTAAATCTCCTCTTCGTTGGTAAGCGCTTTCTACATTTGCCCATTGACTTGTAGCATCTTCTTTTAAGGTTATTGCTTTATTATAGAATCCTCCACCAGCTCTATATGCCCAAAAAGCAATAGCAACGATAAGAATTAAAGGTAATAGCCATTTTTTCATAATAGTAGTTTTAGTTAATTTATAATTGATTTTTAAATTTGATTAGTTCGGATTTTATACCTTCTAAACGTGCAATAATATCGTGATTATTTTTTATTTTTTCAGGTTTTTCTTTTAATTTCTTTTTAGCACCACTCAAAGTAAACCCTTTTTCCTTTACTAAATGATAAATCATTTGTAAATTTTTAATATCATTTTGCCTAAATAAACGATTTCCTTTTTTATTTTTTTTTGGTTTTATGATATCAAACTCTTTTTCCCAAAATCGTATTAAAGATGTATTTACGCCAAATGCTTTAGCTACTTCCCCAATTCTATAATATTGTTTATTTCCTAAATCTATATGCATAATAACTTTTTTAACTGAATTAACGTTCCAAAGATTGACCTTCTTGCATGGATTCTTTTTGCATAGCAGCAAATTCTTCAGCAGATAAATTTCCAAAATAAAAATCTATCGGATTCACATGACGTCCTTTATAAATTACTTCATAATGTAAATGTGGCGCAACAGACCTACCTGTATTACCAACATAACCAATTAAATCGCCTCGTTTTATTTTTTTTCCACGTGATGTTTTTATAACATTCATGTGTGCATATCTAGTTTCATAACCATAACCATGATCTATATAAACCACATTTCCATACGTACTACTTTTCATGGCTTTAATTACTGTTCCATCTCCAGAAGCATATATTGGTGTTCCTTTTTTAGCCGAAAAATCCATACCTTCATGCATCTTTCTTATTTTTAATATTGGATGCATTCGCATACCATATCCAGAAGCCATTCGCGTTAAATTATCTTTTTCAATTGGCATAATTGCAGGAATCGATGCAAACATCTTCTCCTTATTCTTGGCTAATTCTACTATTTCATCTAACGATTTTGACTGAATTACCAATTGTTTTGATAAAATATCCATCTTTTTGGTAGCATCTGCAATCATTTGAGAATTATTAAAACCTTCTAACATTTTGTATCTATTAACACCACCAAAACCAGCTAATCGCTGCTCGTTAGGTATCGGATTTACCTCAAAATACAAACGGTAAATGTTATTATCTCTTTCTGCTATTTCGGATAAAACAGTCTCTACTTGTTTCATTTTTTTATCTAGCAAACTGTAATGTAATTGTAAATTTTCTAATTCTCTTCTTTTATCTTTTTCACTTGGAGATTCAAAAATATAACTTAAACTAATCCATCCTATAAATAAGGTTAATACTAATGCAGATAAAACAATGAAAAATCGCTTTATTTTATCCGACGTTTTAATCTTTACCTTTTTGTAAGATAAGGTATTCGAATCATAATGATATTTTTCTTTAGCCATACTAGTTAAAATGTATTACTTTTGCTTTTAATATTTCATTTTTTTTGAATAAAAAGCGGAACAAAGTTACAAAATGTTTTTTAAAGTGGTTTTTAATTAACTTTTTGTTAAGAATTAGACCAATAAATTAGAAGTAAATTAAAGATGACTGCAAAAGAAATTAGACAACAGTTTTTAGATTTTTTTGAAACCAAAAAACATAAAATAGTACCATCTGCACCAATGGTATTAAAAGACGACCCTACCTTAATGTTTGTTAATGCTGGAATGGTACCTTTTAAAGAATATTTTTTAGGACAACGAAAAGCCGAAATAAAACGTATTTCAGATTCACAAAAATGCTTACGTGTTTCTGGAAAACACAACGATTTAGAAGAAGTTGGTAAAGATACGTACCACCATACTATGTTTGAAATGTTAGGCAACTGGAGTTTTGGCGATTATTTTAAAAAAAATGCTATTGCTTGGGCTTGGGAGTTATTAACCGATGTATATAAAATTGATAAAAATAATATTTACGTTACTGTTTTTGAAGGCGATAAATCTGAAAATCTAGATTTTGACCAAGACGCGTATAATTTTTGGAAAGAACACATTTCTGAAGATCGAATTTTAAATGGAAATAAAGGCGATAATTTTTGGGAAATGGGAAAACAAGGACCTTGTGGACCATGCTCCGAAATTCATGTAGATATTCGTTCTGAAGAAGAAAAAGCCAAAGTAGATGGAAAGAGTTTGGTAAATATGGATCATCCACAAGTTATCGAAATTTGGAACTTGGTTTTTATGCAATACAACCGTAAAGCCAACGGTTCTCTAGAAAATTTACCTGCACAACATGTAGATACTGGTATGGGTTTTGAACGTTTATGTATGGTCATACAAGGTGTACAATCTAATTACGATACCGATGTTTTTACACCCATAATTAGAGAAGTAGAAACCATTACACAAACCAAATACGAAGATAAAAAATTAACTATTGAAGAACGTGAAAAAGTAGATATTGCTATTCGTGTAATTGCGGATCATATTAGAGCAGTTGCTTTTGCTATTGCAGATGGACAACTACCATCAAACAACGGTGCTGGTTATGTAATTCGCCGTATTCTAAGAAGAGCGATTCGTTATGGATTTACTTTTTTAAATAAAAAAGAGCCTTTTATGTATCGTCTTGTTAATTTATTGGCAAAACAAATGGGAGATGCATTTCCAGAAATTATTGCACAAAAACAACTTATAAGTAACGTAATAAAAGAAGAGGAAAATTCTTTCTTAAGAACTTTAGACCAAGGTCTAGTTTTACTCGACGGAATCATTAAAAGTACCAATGGTAAAGAAGTTTCTGGTAAAAGAGCTTTTGAGTTATTTGATACTTTTGGATTTCCTAAAGATTTAACTGCTCTTATTTTATCTGAAAAAGGATATACTTTAAACGAAATAGTCTTTCATGAAGAATTACAAAAGCAGAAAGAACGTTCTCGTTCTGCTTCTAAAGTAGAAACAGACGATTGGATTGTTCTATTAGAAGACGATGAAGAAGAATTTGTTGGCTATGATATTTTAGACACCAAAGTTAAAATTACAAAATACCGAAAAGTAACTTCTAAAAAAGATGGAGATATGTATCAATTGGTATTTAATATTACCCCTTTTTATCCAGAAGGCGGTGGACAAGTTGGCGATAAAGGTTACCTAGAAATACCTAACGGAAACGTAATTTATATTGTAGACACAAAAAAAGAGAACAACTTAATTATACATTTTACGAAGGATTTACCTAAAAATATAAAAGATACTTTTAAAGCTGTTGTAGACAAAAAACAACGTTTTAGAACCGAATGTAATCATACTGCCACACATTTATTACACCAAGCATTACGTAAAATTTTAGGAAAACATGTTGAACAGAAAGGATCTGCAGTACATAGTAAATATTTGCGTTTCGATTTTTCGCACTTTGCAAAACTTACACCAAAAGAATTACTAGAAGTTGAAGACTTTGTAAATGCCCGTATTAGAGGAAAATTACCTTTAAAAGAACACCGTAGCATCCCTATGAAAAAAGCTATCGAACAAGGCGCAATGGCTCTATTTGGCGAAAAATACGGCGATGCTGTTCGAATGATTGAGTTTGGAAAATCAAAAGAACTTTGTGGTGGAACGCATGTAAATAATACTGGAGATATTTGGCATTTTAAAATTACTTCCGAAAGTGCAATTGCTTCTGGTATTAGAAGAATTGAAGCTATTACTAGCGATGCTGTAAAAGATTATTATGGCAACCAAGACAAAGAGTATACTAAAATTAAATTGGCATTTAAAAATCCTATTGATACAGTACAATCGGTATTGAATTTACAAGATGAAAATGGAAAGTTAAAAAAGCAAATTGAAGCATTAATGAAAGAAAAAGCTACGTTTGTTAAAGCAGAATTAATACATAAGATTAGCGCAGTTAACGGTGTAAATTTTTTAGCTACGACGCTTGATTTAGACGCAAAAGCTACCAAAGATCTTATGTTTGATATGGGAAATAAAATAGAAAATTTATTTTTTATTGCTGGTACTAAAAATGGCGACAAGGCTTTACTTACTTGCTATATTTCAAAAGAATTGGTTAAAAATAAAGGTTTAGATGCTGGTAAAGTAGTACGAGAATTAGGAAAATTAATTCATGGTGGTGGTGGTGGACAAGCATTTTTTGCTACTGCTGGTGGAAGAAACCCTGATGGAATTAATAATGCGCTCGAAAATGCTAAAAAATACGTTTTGTGATCCTGCTTTGGACGTTTTAACGCACTTTAACATTTGTAATTAATAGAAAATAATTAATTTTGTATTACTTTTAGTTTACGAAACGTTATGAATGATAATAACAAATATTTATGGATGGTTATTGCTGGTGTATTATTCGTCATTGGCATAGAATATTTAATTGCTCGTTATAAAGGTTTGCGAGTCTTTCGGCTTCAAAATACTATTGCAAATTTATCTATGGGTATTTTTGATAGAGTTGCTGGTTTATTAATGGTTCCGCTAATTTATATGCATTTTAATTTTTTATACACACATTTTGCTATATTTAACATTCCAGAAACTAAATATTATTTTATACTTGCTGTAATTGTTTCTGATTTTCTTTGGTATTTTTACCATAGAGCTGGACACCAAATTAACCTTTTTTGGGGAGCACATATTATACATCATCAAAGCGAAGATTATAATTATACTGTGGCATTAAATTTAACTCCTTTTCAAGTAGTTATTCGTATTTTAGTATGGTCTTTAATGCCAATAATTGGTTTTTCTGCAAAAGTAGTTTTAGCTACGCATTTGGTTATTGGTCTGTATCAATTTTTATTACATACAACATTAATTCCGAAATTAGGAATTATTGAAAAATTTATGGTTACACCATCTCATCATCGCGTACATCATGGTAGTAATGAAGAATACTTAGATAAAAATTATGGTGGTATTTTTATTATTTGGGATCGATTATTTGGCACTTTTCAAGTAGAAAAAAATCCTGTTTCTTATGGGATTACTAAAGACATAAATACTCGAAATTTCATTCCATCTGTATTTCATTATTATTCTAATTTATGGTTTCAAACGAAACAGTTACCAAACCTAAAAGAAAAAATAAAACTTCTTTTTAAAGGTCCAGATTGGATTCCTGAATCTGGTGCATTAAAATTATCGAATACCTATATTGATAAAGGTTCTTATGATTACAAAAACTATTCTAAATCAAAAACTTTTTATCTTGTTTTTTCGATGGTTTTTACCTTTTTAATTTTAGCCATTACAGCATATATCATGACGGACATTTCCAGAATTTATGTCTATGCTTTACTTAGTTTTATTATGCTAAATTTGGTTATTATTGGACGTTTAATTGAAAATAAATCTGTTCTTGTTTTAGAAATAATAAAATACATTGGCTTGGCTTTTGTTTTTTATAAATTATATCTATAAATTTCTGCTTTTGTTTTAGTTTTATTAGAATAATCTTTTAAATTGCATATTAATATGAAATTTCGAACAGAAATACAACCAGATAAAGCACAAAAACAAATAGATTATAACTCTAATTTATTTTTGATTGGCTCTTGTTTTACACAGCATATTAATACCAAGTTAGATTATTTTAAATTTAATACTGTTGCAAATCCATTTGGAATTTTATTTCAACCTAAAGCAATTGAAAATCTAATTTTAGCTGCTGTAAACGATACAATTTATAATGAGGACGATTTGTTTTTTTATAACGAACGTTGGCATTGCTTCGATACTCATTCTAATTTGAGTGCAACAAATAAAAACACCCTTTTAAACACTTTAAACAATGCTGTAACACAAACCAAAACACAAATTACTAATGCCTCCCATATCATTATTACATTAGGAACTGCATGGGTTTATGAATTTTTAGACACTAAAAAAATTGTAGCTAATTGCCATAAAATTCCACAAAAAAAATTCCACAAAAAAATCTTATCTGTTTCCGAAATTTCTTCTATTATTTTACAAATAATTACTACGATATTTAAAATAAATACAAATACTTCTATCATTTTTACGGTTAGTCCTGTTAGACATTTAAAAGATGGTTTTATTGAAAATCAACAAAGTAAAGCACATTTAATTACAGCAATTCATCAAACTATTAAAAATGCAAATTATTTCCCATCTTACGAAATTATGATAGACGATTTACGTGACTATCGTTTTTATAAAAAAGATTTACTACATCCTAATGAAATTGCTATTGCATATATTTGGCAAAAATTTACTGAGACTTGGTTAAATCCTTCCGTTAAGGAAACTATGAACCAAGTCAATCTAATTCAAAAGGGATTAGCTCACAAACCGTTTCATGCGAAATCTGCAAAACACTTGCAATTTTTAAAAAATCTAACTCAACAAATGAGCGTCTTAGAAAAAACGAAGCAAATTAAATTTTAAAATATTTACTATCTTGCACTTCTATTATGCAAAATTTTATACAAATAAATCGCTATTTCTTTACAGTTTTTCTTATTGTTATTAGTTTCCTTGGTATTATAGCTCAAAATGATATTCCGCCTAAACCAAGTATCGAAACGAGTGTTTATGATAAAGCTAAATTATTAACTAGTTCGCAGTTTAATACTTTAGAAAATAAGTTAATTAAATACAACGATACTACTTCAACTCAAATTGTTGTTGCAATTGTAAATACTATTGGAGGAAAAAATATTGCTCTTTATGCGACCGAATGGGCACACGAATGGGGAATTGGTAATAAAGAAAAAGATAATGGCGTTTTTGTTTTAATTGCTAAAGACGATCGTAAATTAACTATTCGGACTGGTTATGGCGTAGAACATTTACTAACAGATGCTTACTCTAGACGTATTATTGAACAAGTTATTAAACCTGAATTTAAGCAAGGTAAATATTATCAAGGTATTGATAAAGGCACAACCTATATTATGCATGCATTACAAGGCGAATTTAAAGGAACTCCGCAACATAATGCAACGGATAAAAGCGGCATACCTATTGTCTTTATTGTTTTTTTTATTATAATATTAATTATCATCCTTTCTAATCGTAATAAAGGTAATCGTCATAGAGGTTATCGTAGAAATTCTACTGGCTCAATTTTAGAAACTATTATTCTTAGCAATCAAGGTCGTGGTGGTTTTGGCGGCGGCGGTTTTGGTGGTGGTTCTAACTCTGGCGGCGGCTTTAGCAGTGGTGGGTTTGGTGGTGGTTTCGGCGGAGGTGGCTTTGGTGGTGGTGGTGCTTCTGGTAGTTGGTAATTTTCTATCTCTAAAATTGAATTATATTTCAATAAGTTTACAGAGAATACTTCCAATTAGCTGAGCATACAAAAATATGGTTTTACAAAAATTAAATTCTTTTTAATACCAATTTAATTTCAAAATGCGGTAAATAGATTTGAAATATTTTTATGTTTTACAATCTTGAAATTTCAAGCATAGCATGGCTATGGTTTAAATTTAAAGTGCAGTAAAACGTGAAAAGATAAATAATTTATAGCGTATTTTGATGTTGAGCTGGTATAATACCAATTTAATTTCAAAATGCGCAAAAAATATTACAAAAACCCAATAATAATCTTTCTTATTTACAATAGTATGGTAATACCAAATCAATTTCAAAATGCATATATTTGTACCTAATTCATATTACAATACGTATGGCACAAGTAGGAATTATTATGGGAAGCAATTCCGATTTACCAGTTATGCAAGGCGCAATTGATATTTTAGAAAGTTTTGATATCCAAATAGAAGTAGATATTGTCTCTGCGCATCGAACACCTGAAAAACTATTTGATTATGCAAAAAACGCACATACTCGTGGTTTAAAAGTCATTATTGCTGGTGCTGGTGGTGCTGCACATTTACCTGGAATGGTTGCTAGTATGAGTCCATTACCTGTAATTGGTGTTCCTGTAAAATCTAGAAATTCAATCGATGGTTGGGATTCTGTTTTGTCTATTCTACAAATGCCTAGTGGTGTTCCTGTTGCAACTGTCGCTCTCGATGGTGCTACTAATGCTGGTATTTTAGCTGCTCAAATTATTGGTGCTTCGGACAAATGTGTTTTAGACAAAATCTTATTTTATAAAGAAAGTCTTAAAATTAAAGTTAATAAAGCTTCAAAGGAAATTAAAAACTAGGTTTTATAATTTAACAGAAAATTTACTCCCATTGATGGTAAATTTTGATGTGAAATTTTATAAATCGTACATTTTTTTTAACAAGTTAACTTCCAAAATCCTATTTTGAACTTCTAAAACTCCTTTTTTACAGATAAATGGGCAAATCTTTATAAAAGAATTTTTTAACAATCAATTATTCTTTTAGATTTGCAAAATCAATTGCCTCATTAAATTACTTATAGATGAATCCATTATTACAAGATTTTAATACAAAATATAACACTGCTCCATTTTCTAAAATTGAGCCGAAACATTTTAAACCTGCTTTTGAAGAGGCTATAAAAATGGCTAAAAAAGAAATAGATACAATTACTGAAAATGTAGAAAAACCAACATTTAAAAATACTGTTGAAGCATTAGAGTTTTCGGGAAATAAACTAAGTAGAATTTCTTCTATTTTTTTTAATCTAAATTCGGCCGAAACCAATAAAGAAATACAAAAAATTGCACAAGAAGTTTCTCCTATGTTATCTGATTTTGGAAATGACATTCGCTTAAACGAAAAATTATTTGCTAGAATTAATGCAATCTATCTACAAAAAGCAACTTTAAATTTAAGTCTTGAACAAGAGACTTTACTCGATAAAAATTATAAAAGTTTTACTAGAAACGGAGCTAACCTCAACAAAGAGGATAAAAATTCATTAAGAGAAATTGATAAAAACCTTGCTAAAATAAAATTACAATTTGGAGAGAATGTATTGGCAGAAAGCAATGCCTTTGAATTACTAATTACAGACGAAAAACAATTAGATGGTTTACCAGATGGTGCAAAAGAAGCTGCAAAATTATTTGCAAAAAGTAAGGGTAAAACTGGTTGGTTAATTACTTTAGATTATCCTAGCTATATTCCGTTTATGACGTATGCTAAGGATAGAAATTTACGAAAAAAATTATCTTTAGTCTTTGGTAAAAGAGCTTTTCAGAATAATAAAAATGACAACCAACAGAATGTATTAGACATTACAAAATTAAGATACCAACGCGCCAACTTATTAGGTTATAAGACACATGCACATTTTGTTTTAGAAGAACGCATGGCCGAAACTCCCAAAAAAGTAATCGGTTTTTTGCAAAACTTACTTTCTAAAGCGAAACCTGCTGCACAAAAAGATTTTAAACAACTTAGCGATTTTGCTGCTAAAGATGGTATTAAAAATTTACAAAAATGGGATGGTTCCTATTATGTAGAAAAACTAAAAAAAGAATTATTTGATTTAGATCAAGAAGCCTTAAAACCCTATTTTTCATTAGATAGTGTTTTGCAAGGTGTATTTACAATTGCCAATAAGTTATACGATTTAAACTTTAAAGAAGTCGGTAATATTGACACTTATCACGAAGATGTAAAAACATACGAAGTTACCAATACCAATGGAGACTTTATTGCTGTTTTTTATGCTGATTTTTTTCCGAGAGAAGGAAAAAGAAATGGCGCTTGGATGACTTCTTATAAAAGTCAATGGGAAAAAGAAGGTAAAAATTCAAGACCTCATATTTCTATTGTTTGTAATTTTACCAAACCTACAGAAACCAAACCGTCATTACTAACATTTAGCGAAGTAACTACCTTATTTCATGAGTTCGGTCATGCTTTACACGGCATGCTTGCAAATACAACCTATCCTAGTATTTCTGGCACAAATGTGTCATGGGATTTTGTAGAATTACCAAGTCAGGTATTAGAGAATTGGGCTTACGAAGAAGAAGCTTTAAGTCTATTTGCAAAACATTATAAAACTGGAAAAATTATTCCGATAGAATTGGTAGAAAAAATAAAAAAAGCTGCCAATTTTATGGAAGGTATGGCTACTTTACGCCAACTTAGTTTTGGTATTTTAGACATGCATTGGCATGGAAAAAATCCAGAAGATTATACGAATATAAAAGAAATCGAAAATAATGCTTTTATGGATACAAAATTATATCCAAGTGTATTAGAAAATTGCATGAGTACTTCATTTTCGCATATTTTCTCTGGCGGTTATTCTTCGGGTTATTATTCTTATAAATGGGCAGAAGTTTTAGATGCCGATGCTTTTGCTTACTTTAAAGAGAATGGTATTTTTAATAAAAAGATTGCTAGCAAATTTAAAGATAATGTTCTTAGTAAAGGTGGTACCGAAAAACCTATGGAATTGTACAAACGTTTTAGAGGTAAAGAACCTAGTGTAGATGCTTTATTGAAACGTGCTGGTTTGGTTTAGATTTCCTCCAAAATATTATTTTATTCCACCCAAAGACAATACTTTATTTACACAAATTTATTCTTATTTTTTTATGTAAATTGCCAAGCTAAAAAATATCTATAAAATGAAAAAAATTGTACTTCTATATATATTAATAAATAACCTATTTTCTGTTATTATTTACGCCCAAAAAAAAATAGAACCGAATGATACTGACATTGCACAAGCCGTTAAATTAAAAGAAAAATTTGACGAGAAAGATAATGTTGCAATTATAAAAAGTACTGAAAATGTTACATTTAATTTTAATAAAAAAACAGAAAAAGTTGTAGTTAATCATAAAATAGAAGAAGACTTAATTAATTTAGACGAGCGTGCAGATATTCAGAAATATTATTTTTATGACGGACAATCTAAAATTTTGACATTTAATATTTTATATAAAAATAAAAAAAGAACAGGTTTTCGAATTGAAGATGAAGCCTTTACAAGTCAGGGTCTTTTCCATAACGATTCTAGAGTGAAATATGTTAATATAGATTTTCCTCTAAAAGGTTATAAATACAAGTCCATTTTAAAAGAACGAATTACAGATATTAAATATTTCACCAAATTGTATTTTAATGATGAATATCCAATAGAAAATAAAAAAATAACAATTGTAATTCCAAATTGGCTAAATCTAGAATTAAAAGAAATTAATTTTAAAGGTTACGACATTAAAAAGCAAATTACTACGAATCCAAAACAAAATTCCAAAACATATACGTTTACCTTAGAAGATATTCCTGCAAAATCCAAAGAAGAATCTGCACCAGGACCAACTTATATATATCCACACTTACTAATTTTACCAAAATCGTATACAAATAACACGAAAGAGAACATTCTTTTTAAGGAGACTAAAGATTTATATAACTGGTATCAATCTCTAGTAAAAGAATTAAAAAATGAGAATGAACCTTTTAAAAATACTGTTTTAGATTTAACAAAAAATGCAAAAACAGATGTTGAAAAAATAAAAAACATCTATTATTGGGTACAAGATAATATTCGATACATTGCTTTTGAAGATGGTATTGCTGGTTTTAAACCAGACGAAGCTGTTAATGTATTTCAAAAAAAATATGGCGATTGTAAAGGTATGGCTAACCTTACTAAACAGATGCTTATTGAGGCTGGTTTCGATTCAAGATTAGTTTGGATTGGTACAAAAAGAATTGCTTACGATTATTCTACACCTAATTTATCTGTAGATAATCACATGATTTGTGCCGTTATAATTAATGGAGAAATAACATTTTTAGATGCAACCGAAAAATACAATCCGTTTGGAGAATATGCGCATAGAATTCAAGGAAAAGAAGCCCTGATTGAAAACGGAAATGATTTTATATTAAAAAAAGTTCCTGAGTTAAACTACGAATTTAATAAAGAAATAATAAATTATACTCTGAAATTAGAAGGAGAAGAGTTGACTGGTTCGGCAACAAGAAACTATGGTGGCGAACGAAGAACAGAATTATTATATACTATAAGTAATATTAAAAAAGATAAAAAAGACAAGTCTCTAAAAAAATATCTTAGTAGAGATAATACAAATATTACTGTATCTAATATAAAAACATCTGATTTAAACAATAGAGAATCTAGTTTAGAGTTAAATTATAGCCTGACCATAAAAAATGCTGTATCCATTTTTGATAAAGAGTTGTATATAAATTTAGATTTCGATAAAGAATTTTCGTCTCATAACTTTAAAAAACGCAAGTTAGATTACATTTTTAGTTCTAAAAAGAAAATAATATCTACAACTGTTTTATCTGTACCTGAAACATATAAAATTTTAGAATTGCCTAAAAATATTGCTTTACATACAGACAATTACGATTTAGAAGTTACGTTTACAAAAAATGAAAATAGAATTATTTATAAAAAGAAATTTAAAATTAAAAAAGCGATAATTAAAAAAATAGATTTTGAATCTTGGAATACTTTTAATAACGATTTAGTAAAACTTTACAACGAACAAATTACACTAATAAAAAAATAATATGAAATACAAATTATTAATAGCACTTCTGTTTTTTATTGCAATTATTACAGCACAAAACAAAAAGGAACAAGAAATAAAAGATTATTTTTGGGGAAGTAACGATGCATTTAAAAATGCAAATGAAATTCCAGAAAAATGGAAAAATGAATCTGCTGTTATTATCTATAAAAACATAAATTATAGTTACAATAAGTTTGGTAAAAAAGTAACGTATAAGACTTCCTTTAGAAAAAGAATAAAATTACTTGATAAAAATGCTGTTGAAGAATTTTCTAAATTCTCATTCAGAAAAAAATTCAAATCAAATCGTGGAGATTATTCGTATTGGCAAAAAAAAGGAAAAGTTTTTTTTGCAATTAAAATAATTAAAGAAGATGGCAAAGAAATAGAAATAGATGTAGATAAAGAAGCTATAAAAGAGGAAGATGATTATAAAATAGCAATCTCCAACTTAGAGGTTAACGATATTATTGATTATTATTATTACAATTACGAACCTTTCAAATCGCATGACGAATACACATTTGAAGCAGAAGAGAGAACTTTAAGTGATGTATATCCAATAATGGATTTTAAACTGTATTTAGAATCTGAAAATGATTTTTTTATCAATTTTAAATCTTTAAATGGTGCTCCTCAATTAAAAAAAGTGCCATCCCAAAAAAGAAACTTGAGAAAATACGAACTCCTTGCTAGTGATATTCCAAAAAATAATTTTCCAATTTGGTTTTATCCATTAGCAGAAGTGCCATCCTTAAAATTTCAAGTATATTTTGCAAGATCTGGTAAATTTGAAAACAGAACGATAGCATTTTTATCGGAAGAGGAAAAAATAATAAAATCTAATGTAAGTAAAGAAGATGTGCTGGCATTATACAATGGTCGTTTTAGACCTTATGGACATCTTGGTGATGTAATTAAATATTTTAAAACACAAAATTTTAAAACCGACGAAGAAAAAGTTATTGCTGCTTACTACTATATGCGACATTATTACTTAACTCGCTTTGTAGAGGCATTTATAGTAAGTGATGCCAAAATAATGGAGCCTTTTATGTTATATGGAGCAACTCCTGTATTTATTAAAAATAAAAAGCAATTTATAAAACATTTCACTGCGTTTTTAAAAGATTATAAAATCGATTATGAAATCGTAATTGGAACGAAACGTTATAATGGAAATATAAAAGATTTATTAATTGAAGAAAATGTAGAAGTTTTAGTTAAAATCAAAACAAAAAATCCATTGTATGCACAATTTTTTGGACCTCATACAAATATAAACCAGATTTCTCCATTATTACATGGTACAGACATCTATTTATTAACTACTAATGAAAGACATAAAATAAAAGGAGTTAAAAAAGGAGTTTTACCAAACTCCGACTACAAGAAAAATGTATCCAACAAAGAAATAAATTTAGAATTAAATACAGAATTTTCCGGTTTTTCTGTAGACACACATAATAATTTAACGGGATATTGCAAAATAAGTGACCAATCTGATCGCTTATTATTTCATGATTATGTCTATGAAGATTACGAAAAATATGGAACTAAAAAATTGATTGATTTAATTAGAAAGAAAAAACGTAAAGCCAAAGTTGAAAAAGAATTTAATGCCGTTACATCTAAAATAAAAAAGAATCAAAAAAAAGAATTAGAAAAACAAGTTAAAAATGAATTTAAACTCAATAATATTAAAGACTACAAACATACTCTAATAAATACAGGGCGTTATGGATTAGATGCAAAATTTGAATACGATGAATCATTTACATTTAAGGATCAGTATATAAAAAAGGCTGGAGCCAATTATATTATTGAAATCGGTAGGTTTATTGGAGGTCAAATAGAAATAGAAGATGAGAAACGTCAAAGAAATGTAGGAATTTATATGACGTATCCAAGAACATTTAATTACCATATCAAACTTAAAATACCTAATGGATATACCGTTTCTGGTATAGATAAATTAATAAAAAATGTAGCTAATAATACTGGAGCTTTTATTAGTAATGCAAAATTAGAAAATGGCATTTTAGATATTACAACATCAAAACAATACAAACACAATTATGAACCAAAAGAAAATTGGAAGCTCATGTTATTATTTTTAGATGAAGCTAACCAATTTAAAAACGAAAAAATTTTATTAAAAAAAATTCTATAAAAAAAGAATTGAAAATGGTAAAAATAAAATGATACTAATTTAATTTCAAAATGCGTTAAATAGATTTGAACTATTTTTATGTTTTACAATCTTGAAATTTAAAGCATAGCTATGGTTTAAATTTAAAGTGCAGTAAAACCGTGAAATGATAAATAATTTATAGTGTATTTTGATGTTGAGTTGGTATTATTAGTACTATTGGTGTTTTTACTTTTCATAACGAAAACCTGTGAATAATTTAGGTTAATCTTCTAAATCTTTACGTTTTTTTGCTCTCCAATATACAAACCAAGCTATTCCTAGCAACAAAATTACTGGCAAATAAGTACCAATAATAATTCCTATTTGGTAACTATCGTCTGGTGCATTTTTTAATTTTTCATTGACATCAATTTGTAAAAATGGAAGTATTAGATTTAACATAGTATATACGGTTGTATTTTAAGCATTTGAAAATGCTACTTTCTAAATTTTTGCAATGCGTTTTTAGTAAAATGTGAAAGTACTAATTCGCCACTTATTTTGGCTCTTTCCATTAATAAATCTTTCCAATGTTCTGTATTATTCCAGAAATTTTTTTTCATTTCTAATAATGCTTTTGGATTATAACTTGCTAATTTGGTAGCTAATATTTGGATGTACTCATCCATTTCTCCTGTTTTTTCAAAGACTTTATTATATAATCCTTTTTCTTTTGCCCAATATGCAGTTTGCCAATGCTCTGCATCTATAGTTAATTCGCTAAATGCAGACAATCCCATCTTTCTTTTTACTGCTGGTTCGATTACAAAAGCTCCTATCCCTATGCTTAATTCGGATAGTTTAATAGATGCTTTTTCGGATGCAAAAACATAATCGCATGCTGCAACAATTCCTACTCCACCTCCAACTGCTTTACCTTGTACTCTTCCTATAATTAGTTTTTTACATACTCGCATTGCGTTGAGCAAATTGGCAAATCCCGAAAAAAACTGCTTACCTTCAGCTAATGTTTTTATTGCTATTAACTCGTTAAAAGAAGCACCAGCACAAAATGCTCTCTCTCCTTCACTTTGTAAAATAATTACATGTGTTTCGTTGTCTTTGCTTAAACGATGTATATTTTCTACCAACCTTTCTAATAAAGCACTCGAAAACGAATTACTTGCTGGATGCGAAAAAGTAATAGTTGCAATGTTATTTCTTATACTAGTTTGGATTTGTCCTTTGTTCATAAGTATCTATTGCAATGGTAAATTATCTACGAATAGATAATTGCCTAATTAAACTTCAAATTTATTCCTTTTCTTCTAAAACAACTCCTTTTGCTGTTACACTTCGGTCTATTTTACGCATTAGTCCTTGTAATACTTTTCCTGGTCCAACTTCGGTAAATACCGTTGCGCCATCTTTTACCATGCTTTGGATGGTTTGCGTCCATTTTACTGGCGCTGTTAATTGTGCTACAAGATTTTTCTTAATTTCTTCTGCCGTACTTACTTTATCTGCTGGTACGTTTTGATAAATTGGACAAATTGGCTCGTTAAATGTGGTATTTTCTATTGCTGCTGCTAACTCTTCTCTTGCTGGTTCCATTAATGGGGAATGAAATGCTCCTCCTACTGGTAAAACAATAGCGCGTCTTGCTCCTTTTTCTGTTAGATCTTCACAGGCTTTGTTTATCGCTTCTACATCTCCAGAAATCACCAATTGCCCTGGACAATTATAATTTGCTGCTACCACAATTCCATCAATTTCTTTACATGTATCTTCTACTATTTTATCTTCTAATCCTAAAACTGCTGCCATAGTAGACTGTTGCATTTCACAGGCTTTTTGCATAGCTAATGCTCTTTGAGATACTAATTTTAATCCATCTTCAAAAGACAATACTCCATTTGCTACTAATGCAGAAAATTCTCCTAACGAATGACCTGCTACCATTTCTGGCTTAAAATCATTTCCTAATATTTTGGCTGTTATAACAGAATGCAAAAATATTGCTGGTTGCGTTACTTTTGTTTCTTTTAATTGTTCTGCTGTTCCTTCAAACATGATATCGGTTATCGAAAAACCTAAAATTCCATTTGCTCGTTCAAAAAGTTGTTGTGCTAATGGGTATTTTTCATAAAGGTCTAATCCCATTCCTGTAAATTGTGCTCCTTGTCCTGGAAATATATATGCTTTCATCTATCTATTTTTATTTGTTACAAAAGTACTAAAAATCAATAAACCTGACAATTTGTATTGTCTGGTTTATATTGATAAATGAATTATTTTTTTTGCTAAATTATCCTTTTATTGCAATTAAACTTTTATTTACCTTTAATTCTGAAACTACTCGCAAAGCCTCTTCAATATAAATATCTTTACTTAAATTTTCATGCCAATCTTTTCTCTTTTTTGCCAACACACTATCTTTTTTCATCAATGGAATTTCGTATTGTGGAGAGTTAAATGTTAGTTTGTTTTTATATGTATCTAATATATCAAATCGTTCACTCTCTTTTTTATTATTTTCAATATCCTTTTTATAATCTGCGTATCGTAAAAAAACTTTTTTATCGTCTCTTCTTTTCTTTAACCACTTTGCATTTTCATTGATTAGTTGAAATTGTTTATTGTCATTTACTCGTAATTTTGATTTTAAAACGGTTTCTTCAAAATTGGTGTAAAAATGCAAAGCACGATAATCCGCAGGTTCTATTTTGTCCCAATCTAATGGATTTTCTTCATCTCGTTCTCCTATTTTCATATAGGTATATTTGTCTGGCACAGCTATATCGGACGTAACTCCTTTTAATTGTGTTGATCCTCCATTTATTCTGTAAAATTTCTGTACGGTCATTTTTAATGCTCCCAAATTAGAGGAATATCTATAATATCTATTTAAATCCAATACATTTTGTACGGTTCCTTTTCCAAAAGTTTGGTTGCTTCCAATGATTACAGCTCTGTTATAATCTTGCATTGCTGCTGCAAAAATTTCGGATGCCGAAGCAGACAATTCATTAACTAAAATTACCAACGGTCCATTCCATTGAATTTTTTTATTAGTATCTTTATCTATCCTTGGTTTTTCGGATTGATATTTTACTTGCACTATTGGACCTTCTTTTATAAATAATCCTGCTATTTCTATTGCTGTCCTTAAAGAACCTCCGCCATTATTTCTTAAATCTATAAGTAATCCTTCTATGTTTTCTTTTTTAAGTTCTTCAATTTCTCGCTCCATATCTGTTGCAGAATTTCTTGCGTTTCTTTTATCAAAATCAATATAAAATCCTGGTAAATTTATCAATCCATACGTTTTATTTTCGAATTGTACTGTACTTGATTTTGCAAAAACCTCTTCCAATTCGACTACATCTCTTATGATAGAAATTACCTCCGTACTACCATCTATTTTTTTTAATGTCAATCTAACTTCGGAACCTTTCTTTCCTTTTATATGCTCTATTGCATCGTCTAAACGCATTCCTACTATATCTACAGGATCTTTATCTCCTTGTCCTACTTTTAAAATAACATCGCCTACTTCTAACTCTCCTGCTTTCCATGCTGGACCTCCAGAAATAAGCTCTACTATTTTAGTATAATCTCCTTTTTTCTGTAATCGAGCTCCTATCCCTTCTAATTTTCCCGACATATTTATATCGAATCTCTTTTTATTTTTCGGCGACAAATAAGTGGTATGTGGATCAAATGCTAACGCTATCGTATTGATATAAAATGAAAACCAATCTTCATCATTCATCTCTTCCATTCTTGTATAATACTCTTTCATAGATTTAGCTACTTCTTCTCTAGAGATTTTTTCTAAAACTTCAAAAGATTTCATTACATAATTTGTACTATCTTTCGACATGTCTTTTTCTTCTTCAATCTTATCATAAAGACGATTTAACGTATTTAATTTTAACTGTTTTCTCCATTTCTTTTTGAGGTCAATTATATCTTTAGCATAAGTAGTCTTGTCATAATCTACTGTTAAAATTTCATCAATATTAAAATTAAATGCTTGTTTTAAATGTTCGTTATAAAAGGACTCTGTATTTCGAATTCGCTGTACAAAACGCTCTATTACTATATGGTAAAATTCTAAATTTTTATCTTTAATTTGATTGTCAATATCTTTTTTATATTTCTCAAAGTACTCTAAATCTTCTTTTATAAAGAAACGTTTTGTTGGATCTAGAGTTTTAATAAAATTTGTATGTACCAATTCTGAAAACTCATCATTAATTTGAACAGGATTATAATGTGCTTGTGTTAAAGCATCTCTTATTAATCCAACTAAAATTTTATCTTTCTCCATATCATTTTGAGCAAATGATTTATACCCAAAAAAGCCCAATAGTAAAAAGATTGGTATTATAATTTTATAATTTCGTTTCATAATATCTATTAATTTATGCATTTGTATGTCTTTTTCAATCACTAAAATAATGCCATTATTTGAATTAGACCTTTGTTTTTTTATTTTTTTAGAAAAGTTTAACTTCTCTTTACATGTATTAACCCGAATTATTCATAGGTTTTCGTTATAAAAAGTCAAAATACCAATAGTACTAAACGAAGTGAAATCACAAACACAAAAAAATAATAAAGGGTACGTAATTGGGAGGTGTAGAAGTTTTTAGTGAAGGAATTGTAGCTCAATTTTGAACGAAACAAATTTCGAACATTTTAAATTATAACAGGTAGTTTACTCACTCATTTATATTTTATGGGTGTTCATGATTATACCAATTCAATTTCAAAATGCGCTAAATAGATTTGAAATATTTTGATGTTTTTTTTATCTAATAATTACTACCTTCGCTTCGTGTCAAAAACAAATCTAGAAATACAACTCAGAACACTTCCTAACTCTCCTGGTGTTTATCAATTTTTCGATAAAGATTCTAAAATTTTATATGTAGGTAAAGCTAAGAATCTTCTTAAAAGGGTTCGGTCTTACTTTAATAAGAATCATGATTATGGTAAAACTAGAGTTTTGGTAAAAAAAATTGTTTCGATTAAACACATTGTTGTCGAAACGGAAACGGATGCTTTATTACTAGAAAATAACCTAATAAAAAAGTACCAACCTCGGTATAATATTTTAATGAAAGACGATAAATCTTATCCATTTATTTGCATTAAAAAAGAAGATTTTTCTAGAGTGTTTTTAACACGAAGAGTTATAAAAGATGGTTCAGAATATTTTGGTCCTTATACCTCTGTTCGAACTGCTAGAGCTATACTTTCTTTAATTAAAGAATTATATCCTTTACGTACTTGTGTGTATAAATTATCTCCAGAAAATATCCAAAATAAAAAATATAAAGTTTGTTTAGAATATCACATCAAAAATTGCCATGGTGCTTGTGAAGGTTTACAAAAATTAGATGCTTACAATGACGATATTAAAGCCATCCGAAATATTATTAAAGGAAGTTTTAATGCTGCTCTACAAAAATTTAAAGGTTTAATGTTCGATTTTTCGAGTAAAATGGAATTTGAAGAGGCACAAAAAATCAAAGAAAAAATAGATTTATTGTCCAATTATCAAGCAAAATCTACTATTGTAAATCCAAACATTACCAATGTAGATGTATTTAGTATTATTTCGGATGAGAGCTTTGCTTATGTTAACTTTTTTAAAATTGTTAATGGAAATATTATCCAATCGCACACAACCGAAATTAAAAAGAAACTAGACGAAACAGACAAACAATTACTCGAATTAGCAATTGTAGAAATTAGACAACGATTTAGCTCTATTACTAAAGAAATTTATGTTCCATTTTTAGTTGATTTAGGTAAAAATCTCAAAGTAACCATACCAAAAGTTGGCGATAAAAAACGTATTGTAGAATTATCCTTAAGAAATGCAAAATATTTTAGGCAAGAACAATTTAAACAAATTAAAATAATCGATCCTGATAGACATACAAATCGTATCATGGCACAAATGAAAACTGATTTACGGTTACATGAAGAACCTAGACATATTGAGTGTTTTGATAATTCTAACATTCAAGGTACAAATCCTGTTGCTGCTTGTGTGGTTTTTAAAAATGGAAAACCTAGTAAAAAAGACTATCGTAATTTTAATATAAAAACGGTTAACGGTCCCGACGATTTTGCCTCTATGGAAGAGGTTGTTTATAGGCGTTACAAACGATTGGTTGACGAAGCACAAAGTTTACCACAACTCATAGTTATTGATGGTGGTAAAGGACAATTATCTTCTGCTTTAAAAAGTTTGGATATTTTAGGATTACGTGGAAAAATTGCAATTATTGGAATTGCAAAACGTCTGGAAGAATTATTTTATCCAGACGACCCAATCCCTTTATATTTAGATAAAAAATCGGAAACTCTAAAAATAATTCAACAGTTACGTAATGAAGCACATCGCTTTGGAATTGCACACCATAGAAACAAACGCAGCAAAGGAGCTATAAGTTCCGAATTATCCCAAATAGAAGGCATTGGTGAAAAAACGATTTTAGCTCTACTAAAACATTTTAAATCTACCAAAAGAGTTCGCAATAGTAAATTAGAAGATTTGATTGACGTGATTGGAAAAGATAAAGCAACTAAAATTAGCAATTTTTATACACCAAAAAAATGAGTTACTAAATAAAAAAAAATAACCTAAATAAAATCTAAAAAAAGAAGTAATTTTAACCTATGAAAGCGCGTATACTTTTCCTTTTTTTAATGTATGTAACTGGTGGTTTTTCACAAAGCAAATCCAATATGGATTCTATCTCGAATATGGCTAAAAAAGACCTAAAAGTAGGTTTAGTACTTTCTGGAGGTGGCGCTAAAGGATTTGCTCATATTGGAGTAATTAAAGTTTTAGAAGAAGCTGGTATTCGAATTGATTATATTGGTGGCACTAGTGCTGGAGCAATGGTTGGTGCTTTGTATGCTTCTGGTTATAATGCACATGAACTCGATTCTATTTTACGATCTTACGATTATAATAAATTAATTCAAAATCCAAACTCTCGCGAATTGTATTCTTTTTATCAAAAGGAAAATTCTGAAAAATACGCACTTTCTCTTCCTATAAAAAATAAAACAATCGGTTTGCCTGTTGCGCTATCTCAAGGGCAAAATATGTTAAACCAACTATCACTTCTCACAAAACATGTACACGGAATTAATAATTTTAAAAAGTTACCAATTCCGTTTTATTGTGTGGCAACAGATATTGAAACTGGCGAAGAAGTTTTAATCGAAAATGGTTTTTTACCACAAGCAATAAGAGCCAGTGGTGCTTTTCCTTCTGTTTTTGAACCTGTTGTAATTAACGGACGTTTTTTAGTAGATGGCGGAATTACAAATAATTTTCCTATTGATATTATGCAAAATAAAGATATAGATATTATTATTGGAATTGATGTTCAAGGAAAATTAGAAAATAAAGAGGTATTAAATTCTGCTCCAAAGGTAGTAATGCAAATTATAAGCTTTCAAATGTACGATGACAAACAAGAAAAAAAAGATAGAACCGATGTTTACATAAAACCTAAGATGGATAACTTTAGTGTTATCTCTTTTGACAAAATGGATGAAATTATTAAAGCTGGAGAAATAGCAGCTAGAACAGAAATGCAATATTTGGTATCCATTGCCAAACAACAGACAAAAAAACCGCTTCGAATTAGAAAAAAGTTAGTACGATATAAAAATAAATTTCTAAAAATTAAAAAAATACATGTAAATGGTAATAAAAATTATACTAGAAACTATGTATTATCAAAAATGAAATTGAATAAAAACAAAAAAGATTCTATTTCGTATAACGAATTTAATAAAAATGTAAACGTATTAGCTAGTACCCAAAATTTTAAAAGTATCGACTATATTATTAAACCAAGTGGTGATGGTAGTAGTATTCTACAATTTAATTTAAAAGAAAATGAAGTCTCTAATTTTGTACAAATTGGTGTACATTATGATGACTTATACAAAACTGGTGTTTTATTAAATTATACAGGTAAACATTTTTTAACAAATAACGATATTGTCTCCACAGATTTTATTCTTGGAGATAATTTAAGGTATAATTTGAATTATTTATTTGACAATGGGTTTCATTGGCGTTTTGGAATATCGCATCGTTATAATAGTTTTAAAAGAAGCTTTTATATAGAACCAAATGCCGATAATTCTCAAATATCGTTTACTAATACGGTACCTATAAAGTACAATGATTTTACAACAAAAGTCTATTTCCAAACGAAATTTAGAGAGCGTTTTGCTATTAATGGAGGATTTGAACATAAGTTTCTTAATATTTCAACAAAAATTGTAGATAACCAAGAAGAAAAAATGTTTTTTTTTGATAAAAGTGATTATTATGGTGGTTTTACTGAAATTATTTTAGATACTCGTGATGCAAAAAACTTTACGAAGAAAGGTTGGTACTTTAATGTAAAATATAATGCGTATCTAGGTTCTTCAAATTACAATAAAAATTTTGAACCTTTTTCGCAATTAAAAGCAAAAATCACATATACAAATACCTTTTTTAACAAACTATCTACCCAAATTAATTTTGACTCTGGTGTTACTATTGGTAGTGGAAACGAATCTTTTAATTATATTATTGGTGGTAATAATGAAAATTTTATCAATAATTTTGTTTCTCTTTATGGTTATGATGTAGGAGAATTATCGGACAATGCTTTTATTAAAACTGCACTTACATTACGTTATGAAATATTTAAAAAAAATTACCTGACATTTACCGCAAATACTGCTGGTGTTAATGATGAACTTATTGTTAATGGTTCTGTTTTTGATAATTTAAAAACCGGAATTGCAGTTGGTTATGGCTTAAATTCTATTATTGGTCCTATCGAAATAAAATATGCATATACGCCAGATAATAAAAAGCGTTATTGGTATTTTAATGTCGGTTTTTGGTTTTGATACAACAAATACCTAGTTAACCTCAAAATAAGTCTTATAATTCAATTTTAAAATGCGCTAAATAGATTTGAACTATTTTTATGTTTTCTCATGCTACTTCACTTAAAATTATAAACTTGAGTTCGACCTAAACTTCCCATTTTAAGATGGTATAATACAAAAATATTTTGATTTTTTTGACACATCTTAAAATCAAATTAGCATAACTTAAAATTTATAAAACAATCTACATTTTACAAATACATATTAAATGGCTGATTTCTAAAAATTTACATAAAAGAATTAACTTGGTTTAAGTTCAAGCATTTATCGTACTTTTACAAGTACTAAAAAAAAACCCTTAATGATTTTATTTTTTTGCATAAATACAGTCTATTGATTTAGTAAATTATTTAATGAATCTAAAATTACATATTGTTACTTTTGATGTTCCTTACCCTCCAAATTACGGAGGTGTAATTGATGTGTTTTATAAAATTAAAGCATTGCATCATTTGGGTGTAAAGATTATATTACATACTTACAATTATGGCAGAGGAGAACAAAAAGAACTGAATACATATTGTGAACAAGTCATTTATTATAAAAGAAGTTCTTTTTTAAGTATTTTTTCGATAAAACCATTTATAGTAAAGACCAGAGATAGTGCCAAATTAATTACAAACTTAAAAAAAGATAACGCTCCTATTTTATTTGAAGGGATTCATACAACATTTCCTATAATAGATTCTAATTTTTCGAATAGAAAAATCTTAGTAAGAACTCATAATATTGAACATTTTTATTACGCTGGATTAGCAAAAAGCGAAAAAAACATCTTTAAAAAATTGTTTTTTAATTTTGAAGCGAAAAAACTTAAATTTTATGAAAAAATAATCCATAAAGTAGATATTGTATTAACCATCTCTCCATCGGAGCAAAAATATTTTATAAAAAAATTTGGCAAAAAAAGCAAGTACATTCCTGTTTTTCATGAAAATAATGAGATAAAAAACATTTCAGAAACAGGAAAATATGCCTTGTATCATGGAGATTTAAGAGTTGCAGATAATTTAAAAGCTGTAAAATATTTAATTTCAATTTTTAAAAAAATAACATATCCATTACGTATAGCAAGTAGTTTTAAAAACGAAGAGTTGATTGAAACTATAAAAAATATCCCAAACATTTCTTTTGTATTTTTAGATTATCAAAATCAAAATCATTTAAAAGAATTATTCAAAAATGCACACCTAAACGTACTTCCAACCTTTCAACAAACTGGTATTAAATTAAAATTAATTAATGCGCTTTACAATAGTAGATTCTGTGTTGTAAATACAAAAATGGTTGCCGAAACTAATCTAGAAAGTCTTTGTGAAGTTGCAATAGATAAAAAAGAGTTTCTCCGCAAAATAAACGATTGTATTGTAAAAAAGTATACCCAAAAGGAGGTATTAAAAAGAACAAAAAAATTAATCGATTTTGAAACCAATACGAATGCAAAAAAAATAATTGCTTTGTTATAATAAAAGACAAATAAAAAGTAATTTTACCAAAATAAGATTTTAAAAATGGAATACAATAACATACTTATAGAGAGCGATAATAACATTGCTGTATTAACAATTAATCGTCCACAAAAACTCAATGCACTCAACAAAGAAACCATTCAAGAATTACATCGTGCTTTTTCCGAATTAAACTTAGATAATAACATTAAGATAATTCTTCTTACAGGAAGTGGTACAAAAGCATTCGTTGCTGGTGCAGATATTTCTGAATTTGCAAATTTTGATGTATCTCAAGGTTCGGATTTAGCTAAAAATGGACAAGATTTATTGTTTAATTTTATTGAAAATCTAGAAACTCCAGTAATTGCTGCAATAAATGGTTTTGCTTTAGGTGGAGGACTAGAACTTGCAATGGCATGTCATTTTAGAGTTGCCTCGGACAATGCCAAAATGGGATTGCCAGAAGTTTCACTTGGTGTAATACCTGGATATGGCGGAACCCAACGTTTACCTCAACTTATTGGTAAAGGCAAAGCTATGGAACTTATTATGACCGCTAACATGCTAACTGCTAATGAAGCGAAAGAATATGGGCTAGTAAATTACGTTGTAACACAGGAGGAGTTATTGCCCTTATGTAAAAAATTAGCTTCAAAAATATCTCGGAATTCGTCTACAGCTATTACCAGTGCTATTAAGGCAATAAATGCCAATTTTAATTCTAATGTAAATGGTTATGAAATAGAAATAAAACAATTCGGAAAATGCTTTGGAACAGATGATTTTTTAGAGGGAACAACCGCCTTTTTAAACAAGAGAAAACCAAATTTTCAATAAAAATTTATTGTTTTTAAAAAAAGTATTAATTTAGCATCCAACGAAAACACAAACCCTATGCTTGATTTTAAAAAACCAGATGTTGTAGAAGAAGAAATTTTCATTGATTCCGATAAGGTAATTATGTGCAAAACGGATAAAGAAGGTATTTTCGAATTTGCAAATGAATATTTCATGAAGATAAGTGGATATGAAGAGTATGAACTTATGGGTAAGTCTATGTTTTGCATACAACACCCACACATGCCAGAAGTCATTTTTAAAATGATGTGGGAAAAGCTTCTTGCAAAAAAGAATTTTCGTGTTATAATGAAGAATATTGCAAAAAACGGAAAATTTTATTGGTCCTATACAAATTTTGAATTTAAGGTGGATGACAAAGATGAAATAATTGCAATTTATAGTAAAAGAGTGGCTGCTAATAGAGATTCTATTGATTTTTTTGATAAACTATACAAAACACTTGTTGGTATTGAAAAGAAAAATGGCATCGAATCGTCTGAAAAATATTTAAGTGGATTTTTGGAAGAAAAACAAATGGATTTTAAAGAATTGGTGTTACAATTTTATGACAACTCAAATGTTCCTAAAACTCCAAAACCAAAAAAAGTAGTACTAAAAAACGATAAAATAGAAAAAATAGAAAAAAAGGAAATCGTAAAAAAAGAAGAGATAATTACAAAGGAACTACCTAAAGCGAAACTACCTAAAGAAAAAGAAATTAAAAAAGAAATTAAAAAAGAGGCTGTAAAAAAAGTCGTACCTAATAAACCAAGTAAGAAAAAAGATGAAAAAAGTTTATTTCAACGATTATTTGGCAAAACAGATGAAGAGATTGAGGAAGAAAAAAGAAGAAGAGAAAAGAGTTAATTACCTTTTTCCGCTCCATTCTGCATAAAATTGCTCTAAATACAACACTATAAATTGATGTCTTTGGTCTGCAATTTTTTTACCTGTTTTGGTATTCATTTTGTCTTTTAATAACAATAATTTCTCATAAAAATGATTGATTGTTGGTGCTTCCGATTTTTTATAGGCTTCTTTTGTGAAATTTAAGTTTGGTTTAATCTCTGGATTATAAATTGCTCTATTTTTAAAACCTCCATAATTAAAAGCTCTTGCAATTCCTATTGCTCCAATAGCATCTAACCTATCTGCATCTTGAACTACTTGCAATTCTAACGAATTAAACGTGGTGCCAGTATCTAAACTTTTACTAAAAGACATGTTTGCAATAATATGTATTACATGATCCATAATTTCTAAGGTAACTTCTTGAGATTCTAAAAACTCTTTTGCTTTTTTAGGTCCAATGGTTTCATTTCCATTATGGAATTTAGAATCTGCAATATCGTGTAAAAGTGCCGCAAGTTCTACAACCGTTTTATTCACTTTTTCTTCTTTAGCAATCAACTTTGTATTGTTATAAACTCTTTCGATATGAAACCAATCGTGTCCTCCTTCTGCATCTGACAGTTCTTTTTTTACAAAGTTAATTGTGTTTTTAATTGTGGTATTTTTATCCATAATAATTTTTTAAAAAAGTAAACTTAAATAAAAAATCCCGTAAAAAACGGGATTTTATTATTTTTTTTAATTAACCTATTTTAGCAAAACTCTTCATAAGCTCCAACTAAATTTGCCGCAATCATTTCATCACTTCTACCTTCAATATGATGTCTTTCTAATATATGTACTAGCGCACCATCCTTAAATAATGCAATACTTGGAGACGATGGAGGAAAAGGAATCATGAATTCTCTTGCTTTATCCGTAGCTTCTTTATCTACACCTGCAAAAACTGTTGTTAAATTAGTAGGTGTCTTATCAAATTTTAAAGACGCTATTGCTCCTGGTCTTGCCGTACCTGCAGCACAACCACAAACTGAATTTACCATTACTAAAGTTGTTCCTTCTTTTTTTATTGCTGCTTCTACCTCACTTGCTGTTGTTAAAGATGTAAAACCTGCATTTTCTAGTTCGGCTTTCATCGGTTTTATTAATTCTTCTGGATACATTTTTTTTGTTTTAAAATTTCGAATTACAATTCGGAATTAATTAGAACGCAAATATACATAGAAAATGTATATTTGTAATAGATTATTTAAATAACAAAGTAAATTATGGCAATTGCAAAATGGTTAGGGACAAGTGTTGGTTGGGCTTTTGGAGGTCCAATAGGTGCTTTTATTGGTTTTATATTAGGTAGTGCTGTAGATACTGCTATAGATCCAGATCAAAAAAAAATACCTCACAATAAAAAAAGGGCACAACAAACTAGAAGAAGAAATACTAAAAAACAAAACAATACCAAACCTGGCGATTTTGAACTGAGTTTTTTAATCTTATCTGCCGTAATAATTAAAGCCGATAATAAAATTGACAAAAGAGAATTAAATTATGTACGGAAGCATTTTGTAAAAATATACGGAACAAAACGCGCCGAAAATGCTTTTAAACTTTTTAATGGCATTATGAAAAAAAAGGTTGCAACTACAACTGTTTGTGCACAAATTAGAGAATATATGGATCATGCATCTCGTTTACAGCTCATCCATTTCTTATTCGGAATATCTAAATCCGATGGTAATGTTCACGATAATGAAGTTGAAGAAATAAGAAAAATTGCAGGCTACTTATACGTAAGTGAACGTGATTTTATATCTATAAAAGCGATGTTTTACGACTCTACAAAAAGTGCCTATGAAATATTAGAAGTTAGTGAAATCGCTACGGATGATGAGATAAAAAAAGCATATCGAAAAATGGTTAAAAAACACCATCCAGATAAATTACAACACTTGGGCGAAGAGCATGTAAAAATTGCACAAGAAAAATTTCGTAAAATTCAAAAAGCATACGAAATCATTCAGAAAAAAAGAGGTTTGTAACATTAGTATCTGTCTAGATTTTTAATTTTTTATATTTTTACTTCTACTAACTATATAAATATATTGGATTGAAAACTAAAATTTTAAATTTTACTGAAAATTTATTCAATAAATTAAAACACTTTTGGGAAAGTTCTCAAACCAATAAAATAGTGAGTTATACGCTTGTTTACGTTTTTATATTCTGTACTATTTTAAGTTATTTAGATCGAAATAATTTGGTTTCTCTTGGTAAATTAGATGAATTTTTTTCAAATCCGTTTTTTGCTATAGAAATCTCATTTACCTTACTTTTAATATTAGAATTGATGAGTTTAATTTTTGTATTACACAAATCGGTTGCAAAATCTGTTGGTAAACAATTTGAGCTTTTATCTTTAATTTTTTTACGTTCTGGCTTTAAAGAATTTAGTCATATTAAAGAATTTGAATGGAGCAATATGGATACATCTGTTTTTTATATGTTTACTTATGGGTTTGGTGCTCTTGCTATTTTTGTTATTCTTGGCTTTACAGAAAAACTTAGAAAACATACTAGATTAACAGATACAGAAGACGATCAAAAAGAATTTATTCAGGCAAAAAAACTACTGTCTTTATTACTTTTAATCGCTTTTACAATTGTTGGCTTTTTAGATATTAAAGCACTTGTACAAACTGGTAAATACCTACACTCTTTCCATTCTTTTTATACTGTATTAATTTTTAGCGATATTATTATTGTACTCATTGCATTGAGATACACGCTAAATTATTACAAAATATTTAGATATTCTGCCTTTGTATTAGCAACTATATTTATTCGAATTTCATTGTCTCTAGACGCATATTATAATGTAATCATTGGCGTTACAACTTCTATGTTTGTTTTTTTACTAACACTCTCTTATAATTATTTTATAAAAGATTTTCCAGAAAAAAAACTTAACTAATTTTTCTTATTTTAAACAATTAATTACTAATCTTTTGGAAATGCTCTTTTGTTAAACAAAACAAGTAAACCAACACCACAACTAATTGCGAAATCTGCAACATTAAATATGGCATTAAAAAAAGTGAAATACTTTCCCCCAACAAATGGCATCCAACTTGGTAAATTACCACTCCACATAGGAAAATAAAGCATGTCTACTACTCTACCGTGAAATAAAGAACTATAACCTCCATTTTTAGGTAAAAAAGTGGCTATATTTTGTATTTCCTTAGAACTTTCTTCAAATAGTACGCCATAAAAAACGGAATCAATAATATTACCTATTGCTCCAGCAAATATTAAGGATACTGCTACAATCAGAATTTTTGATGCATATTTTTTTATAGAAGACACCAACCAATAACCTATACCTGCAATTGCAAAAAGTCGAAATGTAGTTAAGATTATCTTAGATTGTGTATCGCTTAAAAAAGTTAAAAAGTCGTTTAATTGAAAACCCCAAGCTGCTCCCATATTTTCGGTAAAATGAATTCTTGCCCAATTTATTCCTAAAATATTTATGTGCTCATCTAAAGCAAAATGTGTTTTTACATAAAACTTACTTAACTGATCGATAAATAAAACGATAAAAATAATGAAACCTGCTTTTTTCAAATGGATAATTTTAGAATAACAAATGTAATTTTTTTATTCCAAATACGATTATTTTTTATACAAAAAAAGTCTTTATTCAAAACGAATTCCGAATAAAGACTTCTATTTACTGAAAATGAAGAAATGGTGAGATTTGAAGCATAATTTTTAAGGTATAACCTGTTTTTTCTTAAAAATTATTCAAAAAAGATTGCCTTTTATTTGTTTTCCTTTTGGGTTTGATTATTTTTCTTCTAATCTCGCTAAATTTCTTTGAATTATCTAGGGTTTACTAAAAAAAACAAACTAACGATTTAATTGTTAGCAACTTAAATTTCATTGTTCAAATATCGCTATTTATAAGGCTTCTTTTATGTAAGTTTAGGTCGAACTCAGGTTAGTAGAACTTAGGTTATTAATCTAATCCTTCTTTTATAAACTTTTTAATTGCGCTATTTCCTTTATTATCTATTAATCTAATAAAATATACTCCTGGTGTTAATTTTGTTATATCAATTTGATTTATATCATCGTCTAATTTAGATAAGACCAATTGTCCTAATTTAGAATATATAGCGACAGTCGTAATTATGGTATCTTTTATTTCAATATTTATACTCCCTTTTGTAGGGTTTGGATATAATAAAACTGCGTCCAATAATTCTGTATCGGTAATAGAAGCTGTATTATCAATAATACTTGTAGTAGCAATATTGGTATCGATTGCTGCATTATAATCAAAAAATATTTGTGCTTGGTTTAAAACAATATCTCCAACCGAAATGGTATTTTTTAGTTTTATTTTGTATGCTATATAGCCTTGAGATCCTTTTTCGTTGGTCCCTTCATCTGGTAAATTAATATTTTCAAAGATAAACGCCACTTTATTACCATTTTTAATTGCAACTCTTACCTCGTGGCTTGTATCTTCTAATTGCAAGGTACTCCAATCTAGTTTCTCTTCTAATTCGTTAGTAACAACAATATTTAAAGCTTCTGCTGTTCCTGTATTTTGAAATCTAATTAGATAATGTAAATCATCGTCTGTATTTTGTAATTTAATACTCGAACCTTCTAATATATGTATATCGTTTGGATCGTAAGAATTTACAATGGATTGGTTTAATCTATAACTATTATCATTTTCCGAATAATCATTTAAAATTGGATTTATTGTTGTTATAAAATCCAAATTATCATCTATTGTTGCATCTATTGATACATTAAAAGTTACCGTTATTGTTCTTGTTTCAAATGGATTTAAATTGGCATAATTAAAAGAAATTAAACCTGTTGTCTGTGTACTAAAAGGTTCCGTAGCCAAAATAAAATCCAACAAATTATCATTATAATTAAAATCAATGCTACCATTTAAAACTGTTGTGCCTACATTTTTATAGACGATTTTGTATGTTGCTTCTACATTTGGTCTTGCAACAGTAATTGGTAGCAACGTAATATTTAGGTCATTAACGATTTGGTTTGGTTCTATACAAAAATTGGCTGTAAATGTATTATTAAATCCTGTAAAATTATTTGCATACGAATTTGGACTTACTGTAAAATAACTCGGCAAATTAACGGTCGCTTCTGTTGTAAAATCTCCTTCGTTTGTATATAATAAATAAGCACCATTATTTTGAGTAAAAGTAGCAAATGTCTCTGTACCATTATTGGTTGTAAGCATTACATTTGACATATTTAAATCTGTCATATCACAACCATTACTATCTGTATCTAATTTAACATTTCCCGATATTTGGTTATTTTGAGTTGGCAATAATGAACAGTATTCCGTAAATGTTACAGCGTGACCAACGTCATTAAGTATTTTAGTATTTAAACCTGAATTTAGTTCGTCTATACATACGGTTTCTAAACTTGGTAAGGTTGTAAAATTTGTAACGTATATATTGTACGAATTAAAATTAGAATTATTTCCATTTTTCAAATTTATATAGCTTAAACTCAAATTATCTCTACAAGATAGTGATATTAAATTAAAATTATTACTTAAATCTAATGTGGTAATGTTATTTGAACTACATCCTAAATGGGTTAAATTTACATAATTACTAACATCTATTTCTGTAAAATTATTTGCATTACATGCTATGTTTTTTATGTTTGTTGTTAATCCTGTTACATCGTTAAATTGTGTAATATTTGTAGACGAAAAATCCAAAAATATTAAATTGGTATTATTTGTTAAATCTAAACTACTAATATTTGTTGTACGACAATATAATGATGTTATATTTGGGTTATTACTCAAGTCTAAATGTGTTAAATTCAAATCATTACATTGCAAACTTCGCAACTGAGTATTATTACTTAAATCTAAATTTGTAATATTTGTTCCAGAGCAATGTAAAGTTCTAATCTCTGTGTTTGCACTCACATCAATAGTCAAAATATCCGAATAGGAAAAGCTAAGAAATGTCAAATCCAATAAATTAGAAATATTTATTGTGCTAATATTTGTATAACCAAAGGACAATGTTGTCATCAATGGATTTGCACTAAGATCTAAATTACTAATATTGGTATTTCCACATCCTAAATTTTTTAATTGTGTATTATTTGAAATGTCTAAATTTGAAATAGTTGTACTTCCACAATTTAATATTTCTAAAGAGGTATTATTTGCTACGTTTAACGTACTAATATCATTATTATTTGAACACGTTAATTTTACTAAGGAAGTATTATCATTTACATCTAATGTACTTATATTATTGCTATTGCAATACAATTCGGACAAAAGTGTATTGTTATTTAGATGTAAAGTACTTATGCTATTTGTATAACAGCTTAATATGTTTAGATTTATATTAGTATCTACATTAAGACTTGTTAACTTATTATTATTACATGTTAATATTTTTAGATTTGTATTAGTATCTACATTAAGACTTGTTAACTTATTATTATTACATGTTAATATTTCTAGCTGTAAGTTATTTGCGATGTTCAATGCTGTAATTTTATTACGAGAAACATCTATTTCTTTTAAATGGGTTAAAGTACTTGTATTTAGTGAGGTTAGTTTATTTCTTGAACAATTTAATGTTGTTAAATTAACAAATGCTTCTATTCCTATTAAGGAATCGATTCTTTTGTGACTAACATTTAGTTCTAGAATATTTTCGGCTTCACTATTTTGTATTTCTCCATCTTGATTGGTATCTATAATTGTAAAATCCCCATTTAGATCCTTAGCAAAACCGTATGGGTATGAATTTGCAAGTAATAATATATTTTTAAAATTAGCATCTGGTATATTAACATTCTGAGCTTTTGCCTCCAAAATAGTTATTAATACCATAAAAAATACAATTAATTTTCTCATAATTAAGGGGTTAATCTACCCAAATATATGCTTCTTTCGTAAATATTACTAATAAAATATGACATTTGTATGGTTTTATCTGAAATTTGTCTTTATCTATTTAATATTTGTGACCATTAGAGTTTTTAAGATAATTTATGTAAAACATGTTCTTTTCGCCTACTAGAAACAGGTATTTTAGTTTTATTATTTAAAATTATGTAGCCATCAGACAATATTTTTGAGACATAAAATTTATTAACTAAATACGATTGATGGCATTTTATAAAAATGGACTCTGTAAGTAATTCTTCTGTACTTTTTAATGTTTTAGTGAGAAGAATTTTTTCGTTATTTTTGGTAAAAAAGGTTGTATAATTACCTTCGGATTTACAGTACATTAAATCATCTTCGTTAATGATATGATGTGCATTCGATGTTTTTAATACGATACGTTTTATTTTAGAACCATTAAAAAAATCGGAAGATACTTGTATTAATTTTTGCAAAGATTCATTTTTATCGGATGCTATTGCCTTTTCTACTGCTCCACAAAACTCATCGTCGTCTATTGGTTTTAGTATATAATCTAACGCACCTAACTTTATTGCTTCTATGGCCAAATGATTAAAACCTGTAATAAATATAATTTTAAAATTATATGCTTTTAACTGGTTTAATATTTCAAAGCTATAACCATCTGTTAATTCTATATCTAAAAATAATAAATCTGGTTGTGTGTTTTCTATTAGTGCAATTCCTCCTTTTACACTTTCGGATTCTCCAACAACAATCACTTCATTACTAAAACCAGTTTCTATTTTTTTTCGGATACTATTTCTAAATCGAATTTCATCGTCAATAATTACTGCCTTAATCATTTATAGAGTTTTAAGTTCCAAAGGTAGTATTTTTTTATTTTAGTGTATGTTTTAAAAAAATTAGACTTCTTTAAATGGAATATTAAACGTCACTATTGCTCCTTTTTCTTTTGGATTATTTTGAATTGTTACTTCTTGATTACTCATATTTTTTAATAATTTTTTAATCAACAATGTAGAAGCCGACCGATGCTTTTTTTTAGGCGTTGTTGTAGATAAACCGCTACCATTATCTATTATTTCACAAAAAATAAATTTTCCTTTTTCAGAAAGATTTATTGTTATTTGCCCTTTATAGTCTATGCCTTTAAAACCATGTTCTATTGCATTTTCTACAAATGGTTGGATGAGCATTGGTGGTATTAATAATAAGTCTATTTCTAAATCGTTTGTATTTATTTTGTAATCGAATTTATTTGGAAAACGCAATTGTTGTAAATCTAAATATTTACTAAGCACTTCAATTTCTTTTTCAATTAAAGTAAAATTTTGCATCGAATTTTCTAAATTTAAACGTAATAATCGAGAGAATTTAATTAAATATTTATTTGCTTTCTCTTTGTTTTCTAAAATTAAATCTTGAATTGCAAATAAAATATTAGAGGTAAAATGTGGATTCATCTGTGCTCTAAACAAACGCTGTTGCATAAAAATCTCTTCTTTTTCAAATTTTAATTTTTTCTGTCTGTAATATTGAATTCCTATGAACGTACTCAATAATAAAAACCCTAAAATCGAAAATAATAAAATTTGTTTTCGTTTTAAATCCGCATTATGTAGAGTAACTTTCTGATTGGCTATTAAAAGCTCTTTCTCTTTTTTATTTGCTGTTTTTAACGCCATCAGTTCGCTAGTAATTCTTTTGTCGTAATTAGAATTCATACTGCTACTTAAAGCATTTAAGTTTTTAGAAACTACTTTAAAACTAGCATTTGTTTCATAGGATAATCGCAATTTATTTTGAAGATGGAAATTTTTTAAATTTACATTTAAAATACGAGCATACAAATCTACCGAATCGTTATATTTTTTTGCCAAATCGTATTTTTTCAATACCATACAAACCTCTGCAATATTGGCATAAGTATTTGCCAATCCGAGTGAATCTGATTTTGTTTTGGGATTTCTTATATGTTCTAAGCCTTTATAATAATTTGCATACGATTCGGAATAATTTCCATCGTAATATTTAAAAATTCCATAATTTTGATATACTTGATTTTTAAGAATATTTTTAAATCTACTAGATTTTAAATCTATTGTTAAAATACTATCTAAAAGCCGATACGTTTCTTTTTTATTTTTAAAATTATAGTAATTTAAACTCGATTGTAAAATTAAACTATTTACTAATCTACTTGTATCTTTAGCTAAGGCAAAATATTTTACGGATTTTTTATTGAATTTTATTGCTTTTTTATAATTCTTTAAGAGCTTATAAATACTTTGTTTTTTATTATTTATTTCGGCTAAAGTTGCATAATCTTTTTGACCTTTAATACCTTCTTCTAATTTTTCTAAAATACTTATACTATTAAGGTAATCTCCATTTTTTTTATACAAAAAAGCTAAAGAAATATAGTAATTTTTTTCTTTTTTAGTCTGTATATTTCCTTTAGAATATCGAATTGCTCTATTGTAATAAAAATACGTAGAATCTATTTTATCTATAGATTTGTAATAATTTCCAAACAAAAAATCATTAGCTGCTTTGATAGAATCTGGTACATTTTTATGCGATTTAATCAAATAATCAGATTGTTTAAGTAAAATAAAGGTCGAATCTGTATTTTTTTGGTTTAGTTGTATTTGGATGCTATTAATTTTATCTATAAAAATATTTTCTTCATTATTTTTACAATAAAATAAGCTTAACAAAATAAGTAATATAGGTAATCCTTTAAATTTCATTCATCCAAAAGTACGATTATAAATTATATTCTTCGAAATTATCATCTCAATTTTGCAAATATGAAACTACAATTGTTTCATTATTTCTTCTATTCTAATCACTTTTTCTCCTTTACAATAAGGTATTCTACATGAATTTAATTTATAGCAATTTCCTGAAAAAATATAATCTATCTCTCCAGAAACCAATACTCCAATTACTTTATTGGTTATGGCATTAAAAACTGGCGAACCTGAATTTCCTTGAAAACTATCTAAAGATGTATAAAAATATTGCGAGTGGTTATTTTTTACAATTCCAGCATTTACGGCTACTTTTTTTGGTAATCCAGATGGATATCCAACCATATACACATCGTGTTTTAATTCTAAATCAATAGAGTTTCCTAATGTTAAAGGCAGCTTATTCCCTTTAAAAAATCCTTTAATTTTAAAAATACTAATGTCTAGTTCGCTCTGTTTTTTATACATCGATTCCAGTTCGTAAATATTAGATTTTGGTATCCTACTTTCTACAACGCCTTGTTTATTTATAATTTCGTAGCCAAAAACCACTCTATAATCTTTTAATGGTCTTTGAAAAACATGACTTGCTGTAATCATTTTATTTGCATCTACAATAAATGCTGTACCAACACCAACAATTGGTTGTTTGTTAAATGCAACATCGTCGCATAATTGGTATTGCATTTGCAGTGTTGTACTTGTATCTAATTGGTAATAATCTTTAGAGATTTTAATGATTTTTTCCTTTTCGACAATCATACCAACAGAATTACTCACAATTAGCATAAAAAGATGTGCCGTTATATTTGGATTTAATGCATTAACCTCTACTCTACTATCGTATTGTGTTGCTCCTCTTAATTTTGGATTTTTATCCGATTCTAAATCAAATAAATCTATTTTTTCTTTGGGTATTTCTTCAATTATTGATTTGATAGATACTCGTTTGTCTGATTCTAACATAAATACAGGTGCCTCTTTACCATCTTCATCAACATCTTGATTTTCATCTTCTTTTTTATCCTCAACTATTGTTTGTAGACCTGTAGCTTGTTGTAATTTATACCTTTGCCCCAACTTCAATCTTCTCTCTTGCTGTTCTGAAACTGATTTTCCCCAAAGAATCTCAGCTCTAAGTGACTTTAACTCTATTTCTTGTACATTTCTTATTTTATTACCAGTTAAAAGTGCCTCTATTGCCTTATTTTTGGCTTTGTCTTTTACTTCTATATAATCGTAGGCTTTTATATCGTAATTTTCTTGATTGCTATTATTATTTTCATAAATAAAATTATTATTACTTTTGGTTTTTTGTTCTTTGAGTAATAACTCATTAACCTTTGTATTTACTGGAACAGAAATACTCATTACTTTTGTTTTTTTTACCTCTTTTTCTGCATTTTGAGCAGAAATATTAATAGAGATAGAAACAAAAAAGAATATCCAAAAAGAAAAAATGCTATTGTTTTTCATTATTCACTTGGTTTATTATAAATGGTAAATAATGGTATATCTAATACAATTCCTAAATTAACACTAAAGGTTTCTTTATTAAAATTTGAAATAGCATTTTGATCTATATCGGTTGTAAAACTGAGTTCTGGTCCATATTGCGCTCCTAATTGTAGTGCAAATGGCGATTTACCAAGAGGCAAACCAATATAAATTCCTGGAGAAAAAATATTTTTAAAATTAAATTCTGGTAATGTTTTGGTTTCATTATTATTATCTAATCTAAAACGAACTGGTGCTGCAATATCTATAACAGAAATAAATAAATTTGGGTTTATTTTACCTGACTTAAATGTAAAAGAAATACCAATTGGTGCTGTTAACCCAAAAGAAGATGCTCCTTTGTACTTAACTTCATTTTTTTGATTTTTATATTTATTAAATTGAGAGCCAATAACGATACCTGGATATGCATTTAATGACACGTTAAACTTTGCTTTTCTTTTTATCGTATAACTTCCTGTTGGTAAAGCAAATGCATCTAATGCTTGTTCTACATCTTCTGCATTTTCTGAATTTGCGATATCGCTAACAAAATGTATGATTTTAATTGCTTTTTTATCTTTTATTGCAAAGACATTTTCCACTAATTCTGGAAAGTAAATTCGCATAGTTCGCTGTAAGTCTACTTTGGCATTATCAAACTCATCATTTAAACTATCTTTGCTAAATAGTGTTTTTTTAATTGCTGAATTTATATAGGTATCTAATGATTTTTTAATTTTTTCTTTATATGTATCGTTACCATTTACTAAATCGATAATATTATTTGTAACTTTTTCTACATCTATATTAACAAAGTGTTTTAGTATTGCTTTTAAATTTTCATCTTCGATAATTTCAAGCCGAATACTATCTAATATTTTAACATAATCTTCTTTTTTTATTGTTTTATCTATCAACTTTTCTTCTAAAGAGGTGATTTTTGATTTTATGCTATTAAATGAAGTAATTTTAGGTTCTAAAGAAACATTAATTAAACCAACTAATTCTTTTAACGATTCTAACTTTACTTCTTTACTAGGTAGTTTTTTATACGTTGAAAATAACTCTTTAAATAAATTAAGTTGTGCTATATTTTCTATATTATCTGCATAATGCAATAGTTTGCCAGAAGAAATTTCTTTGTTTGTAAAGTGCATCGGAATTTCCATTGATGTAATGATTGCACTACTAAATTTCTTTTGATGCAAATCCAACACAATACTATTTGCCGATTTTGCTGTACTAAAATATGGTGTCATTTTTTCTTTTAAAGTAAAATCGGGAACTTCTAAATCGTGTTTTTTTCCTTCTTTTAAAATAATATCGGTAGAAACTATCAATTCTTCAAAAAAGGAAATAAAACTACCTACAAAACTATGCACCATTAAAATATCTATCTCTTTCTCATCGTCTTTACTTCTCTTTTTTATAGCAAGCGCTTCTTGGTATAGTTTTTCTGCATTACTCGAAATAGACGTTAAAGATCTTTGTATTGCTTTTACGGTACTTTTTACAGCTGCTGTTTTTTTAATTACATCTTCTGCTTTTACTTTATTCATAAAAGCATTAAAATTTAATTCTTTTTCAAATTTAATAGTATAATACTTGCTATTTTGTTGACTTAAAAAACCAATATAAAGCAAAAAGAATTCTGACTCAGAACCATAATTAGCCATAAAATTAGTAGAAGCAAATCGCAATTGTCCTTTATTTAAAACCATTAAACTATGTGCAAGCATCGAAGACAACATAATGGAGTTTGCAATATTTCTTTTACTTGTATTGGTACTTGAACTCCAACTAGATATTGTCTCGCTATTTTCTAACATATCAAAGTAATCAATCGGATTTTCAACTTTAGACAATAATGGCATTATTTCAAGCGCTTCAAAAGCAAAAGCGAAATCTGGATTTCCCTCTATTAATTTTTTTAAACGTGGTGTCGTTTTAAGATGTACAGCATTTGCCAATAAATTATTGAGATCCGTTTCAATATATTCTTTAAATTCATTGGTAAAATTTAATAATTCTTCGGCATCAAATTGTTTGATAAAATCGGTTGTTTTTGGCAACAAAACTAACAATTCATTAAGTAAACTGGTTTGACTAGGATTTTCCAATTTATCTTTAATGTTTTCCATCACATAATTGGTCAATTCTGCTTTAATTCGTTTTACTAAAAACTTACTTAAACCATCGATAATGGTTTCAAAAGCTAAATCTCCTCCTAAAAACGGAATGGCTTTCTGAATACTAGATTCATAATTTATTTTAGCATATATATCCAATTCGTTGTCATGTAAATTTTTATATTTTTTTATGAATTTATCTAGTATGTTTTTTAAGTATGGATTATCCGAATATGCCAATTTTAAATATGCTAATTCGCTATTGTGTAATTGGTATCTATACTTAACCAGAGAGTCCATTTTAATCTGAATACTATCTTCTAAATTGTCAATTTTCATCACATTTTCA
>JALSLK010000080.1 GCA_026988355.1 Flavobacteriaceae bacterium | reverse complement strand
AAAATAACTCCTAAATTATTTAAAAAATAATACAACAACGACAAAAAAAAACTGCTTGAAAATTACTTTTCATACAGTCTTTTTAATGGTGGTCCCACATGGGCTCGAACCATGGACCCCCTGATTATGAGTCAGGTGCTCTAACCAGCTGAGCTATGGGACCTTTTTTAGGACTGCAATAATACTACATATTTATTAGTTGAACAATTTTTTTTTAAATTTGTTTCGCATTATTTTTAAATCCGCTACATTAGCAGAAATAAATTTTAAGTAAAATGAAAAAAAACACCATCCTAATACTTCTAACAATTTGCTGTTTCAATATTGTTATTGCCCAAAATAATCCAAAACCCAATTCTAATTTTTGGAAACATGTACAATTTGGAGGAGGCATAACTCTCGATTTTACGAATAGAACCACAAATTTAGGAATTGCTCCAAGTGCAATATATAATTTTAATAAAAAAATAAGCGCTGGTATAAGCGTCTCTTATTTATACTCGAAGCACAAAGATTTTTCTAACCCTATAAATTCGTTTGGTGGTAGTGTTATTTCCTTATACAATCCTTTTAATGGTCTACAAATTTCTGGCGAATATGAACATACTTATTTAACTAGCCAAGGAATATCTAGAGATGTACCTGCTCTATTTTTTGGCGCAGGTTATACTGCTAGAAGGAATATAGCAATTGGTCTCAGATACGACGTTCTTTATAGCGAGACAAAAAGCCTATACTCGTCTGCCCTAACACCGTTTGTTCGAATTTATTTTTAACTTAATACAATAGCCGTAACAAAGGCTATACTTGCAATTTTAAGATGGTATACTAAAAAATATGCTAATTTTTCTGGTTATTCTGTGAAATTAATACTTTGCGAACTTAGGTTGGTATAATATTTTTTATACCATACTTTTTGCCATACTCTTTTTAAAATAATAAAACTGATTTGTTCTTCGATATCTCCAGACATATCTTCTATTATTTTTTTAATCTGAATTTCATTAACATCTATTCTATACAGAATGTGTAAAAAATCATCAAATTTCTTTTGAAGTAATTCTAAAATTATTTCTTTTAATTGATCAAACACTATTCGTGGAGTTTCATCATTATAAAATTTGACTGAAACTCCTGCTAAATTAAAATCTTTATTCAATTGTTTTATCAAATCAAGATATAATTCCGATTGATTAATTTGCTCTATTAATTCTGCTGTATTTATAATTTTTGGCAACTGCATTTAAACCTTTCGATTTAGTAATTCGTTTCCTATTTTTTTAAAAAAAGATTGTCCAGATTCTTTTATAGTAGTTTTTTCCAAACTCTCATACGCTATGGTAGTATATTTTGTAATTTCTTTTTTTACTAATTCGGAAATTTTGTACTTACTATATAATAAGGTAACCTCCTTTATTTTTCTATCTGACTTTTCTTTAGTTCTATACCATTTTAGTAATGATACTTTATCTTCTTCGGATATTTTTTTTAATAATTGTAAATACAAATATGTTTTTTTATTTTCTAGAATATCGCCTCCTATTAATTTTCCGAAAGTTTCTGGGTTTCCAAAAGTATCTAGATAATCGTCTTGTAATTGAAATGCAATTCCTAAATGCAATCCATATTCATATATATGTTGCGCATCATTTTTAGATGCTCCTGCTATAATTGCACCCATTTTTAAACTACATGCTAACAAAACTGCAGTTTTATACGTTATCATTTTTTTATATGCCTCTATACTTACATCTTTACTTGTTTCAAAATCAACATCATATTGTTGCCCTTCGCATACTTCTAATGCCGTTTTATTAAACAATACCATCAACTCTTTAAACATATCATTATTATAATGCTCCATTAGTTTATTTGTCATCAACATCATCGCATCTCCAGATAGTATTCCAGTATTTAAGTTCCATTTTTTATGCACGGTTTTTTGTCCTCTTCTAATTGGCGCTTCATCCATAATATCGTCGTGTACTAATGTGAAATTGTGAAATACTTCTATTGCCAATGCTGCTGGTAATGCATTTTTGTAATTTCCTTTAAAAAAATGACAACTTATTAATGTCAATATTGGTCTTAACCGCTTTCCTCCTATTTGGAGTATATAATATATTGGTTCATATAATTTTTTAGGTTCTTTTATTTGAATTTCTTTATTCAAATAATTTAAAAATTCGGATTTATAATCTGCTAAATTCAATGCTATAAATTTTCTGTAAAAGTAGTCAAATTTGAAAGATTGTATCGTTAAAATTTAGAATCTCCAAAAAATTAATAAAAACTTAGGAAACTTTTTTTGTTTTTTAAGTTTCCTTGTACTATATTTGCACCATAATTATGGAACAAAAAATAGTAAATACATCAAACGAACTCTTCTTAACCTATGGTTTTAAAAGTGTAACTATGGATGATATTGCCGAAAAATTAGGCATGTCTAAAAAAACCATATACAACTATTACAAAACAAAAAACGATTTAGTTAGGGCTTGTGTTATGGATATTTTTAATGCTGTTAGCGAAGGAATTGACCAAATTTGCATTATTGGCATGAATCCAATTAAAGAATTATTTGAAGTGAAAAATTTTATCTTAAACCACTTAAAAAGTGAAAAATCTTCGCCTCTTTTCCAACTTAAAAAATATTATCCAAAATTCTTTTATGAGTTGCAAAAAAAACAATTTGAAGTGATGAGCGAATGCGTTCAAGAAAATTTAACTCGTGGCATTGAAAGAAAACTCTATCGCAAAGAAATTGATATTGATTTTATTTCTAGAATATACTTTAGTGGAATTACTATGATTAAGGACATTGAAATATTTCCTAAAGGTAAAAATAATATGCAAGAATTACAAACACAGTATTTGGAATATCATATTAGAGCGATAGCAACTAAAAATGGAATTAGCGAACTCGAAAAAATGTTAAAAAATGAATAATTTACAAACCGTCTTAGGTTCTGGAGGCGCAATAGGTATTGCATTAGCAACAGCACTTAAACAATACACCAATCAAATTAGATTGGTTAGTAGAAACCCAAAAAAAGTAAATGAAACCGATGTTCTATTCTCCGCAGACTTAACTAATAAAAACGAAGTTATTAACGCAATAAAAGGTTCTAAAATTGTATATATTACTGTTGGATTTCCGTATCGTTATAAAGTATGGGATACAACTTGGGTAAAATTTATAACAACAGTAATTGAAGCTTGTATTGCAAGTAATTCTAAATTGTTTTTTTTTGATAATATGTATATGTACGATTCAAATTATTTGAATGGTATGAATGAAGAAACGCCCATCCATCCATCTAGTAAAAAAGGAAAAATAAGAGCTGAAGTTGCAAATTTAATCCTAAATAAAGTAAACGAAGGAAAACTCCAAGCACTTATTGCAAGATCGGCAGATTTCTATGGTCCAAACATACAAAATACCAGTTTACTTACCGAAACCGTTTTTAAACCATTACATATTGGCAAAAAAGCAAATTGGATGGGTTCTGTAAATTTTAAACACTCCTTTACCTACACTCCTGACGCAGGAAAAGCAACTGCACTATTAGGCAATACAGAAGATGCATACAATCAAGTTTGGCATTTACCGACAGCAGCAAATCCATTTACAGGAAAAGTTTGGATAGAAACCATCGCAAAAGAAATGGAGGTAAAACCCAAATACCAAGTTGCCTCAAAATTTTTAGTAAAAATACTCGGGTTATTTATTCCTCTTATGCGAGAAATGCCAGAAATGATGTATCAATACAATAGAGATTATGTATTTGATAGCAGTAAATTTGAAAAACACTTTAACTTTAAACCTACACCTTACTTACAAGGAATAAAAGAAATAATAAAAAATGACTATAAATAATAAAATAATCGCTTTTTTTTGGCTGTTAGTTTTTACCCATATATATGTACAAGCACAAGATACTTTTACCATAGACGAAGCTGTAGATTATGCTTTAAATAATGCATCTGCTGCAAAAAATGCTGTCCTAGATATAAAGGCTGCTGAAAAAAAGAAATGGGAAACTACAACAATGGGTTTACCACAAATAAATGCAAGTGTAGATTATCAAAATTTTATAAAACAGGCCGTTTCTTTATTACCTGCCGAAATTTTCGGAGGACCTCCTGGCGCTTTTGCTGAAGTTTCATTTGGTACAAAACAAAATATAAATGCTTCGGCTACATTATCTCAATTACTTTTTGATGGCTCGTACCTTGTAGGTTTGCAATCTGCAAAAGTATATTTAAAAATTTCTGAATTAGCAAAAATAAAAACAGAACAAGCTATTAGAGAAGCTGTAATAAATGCCTATGGAAATGTTTTATTAAGTAATGAATCTATTTTAATTTTAAAAAACAATCTTTTAATTCTAGATAAAAACGTACACGATACCCAACAATTAATTAATGAAGGTCTGGCCGAAGAACAAGATGTAGAACAATTAAAAATAACGCAATCTAACATAAAAAATCAATTAAACAGAGCGAATAGATTGGTAAGTATTTCTAAAAAAATGCTAAAATTAACTATGGGAATAGCTATTGAAAAACCAATTACATTAACAGAAAATTTAGAAAGTTTAGCAAGTAAAAATACCGATTTAGCTCTTTATAATGTGGACTTTAATATCGATAACCATATCGACTATAAAATTGCCAAAAACGCATTAAAGTCTAAAGAATTATTAATGAAATATGAAAAAAGCAAATATTTACCAACACTTTCTACTTTTATAAACTATGGTGTTACAGCAAATAATGACAAATTCAAATTTGCAAATAGCAACCAAAAATGGTTTGGATCTTCTCTTTTTGGTGTGAGTTTAAATGTTCCTATTTTTAGCAGCTTTAGAAGAGATGCCAAAGTACAACAAGCAAAAATAGCATTAAACCAATCTAAAACGGATTTGAATGAGACTTCTCAAAAGTTAAAATTGGCAGTTGCATCCGCAAAAACAAATTATCAATTTGCAATTGACAATTACCATACCTCTAAGGAAAATTTAGCACTAGCAAAAAAAATTGAACACAAAGAACAAATAAAATATGCAGAAGGAATTGGTTCTAGCTTTAACTTATCTACGGCACAAAATCAACTATACACATCGCAACAAAACTATCTACAAACCATTGTCGATATAATTAATACAAAAGTCAAATTAGAAAATACACTCAACAATAATAAAGAATAAATACATCATGAAAAAAATAGTTATCATTTCTTTTGTTCTAGTAACTTTTAACCTTTTCTCACAAGATATTGTTGGACATTGGAAAACTTTAGATACAAATAAAAATGTAAATTCAATTGTAGAAATATATAAAGACAATTCGTTTTACTATGGAAAAATAATTCGCATTCCAAGAAAGGATTACAAAGGATATTGCGATACGTGTAAAGGACAATATAAAAACAAAGATTTAATTAACGCTATAATATTAACAGATTTTGAAAAAACAAAAGACACGTATGAAAACGGAAAAATAACCGATCCAGAAAACGGAAAAACATATAGTTGTTACCTTAAATTAGTTTCAAAAAATAAACTAAAAATAAGAGGTTATATTGGATTTTCTATGCTTGGAAGAACAGAATATTGGTATCGTGTTACCAAACAAGATTTTATTAAATATCAACAAAAATCATAAAACAAAGACGAAATTAATCAATAAAAACCTTGCGAAATTTGTAAAATAACTTTACGAAATTTGCCTGAAATAAAACCTAAAATGAAAAAAATATTAATCCTATTACTAACTATTATGGTAATTTTTTCTTGTAAAAAAGAAGAGAAAATAGAACCAAATTCTATTCAAGACTTAAAAGCAAAGAAAACAAAACTAGAAACTTCTAAAGATAGTATTACTACATTGATTTTAGCATTAGATAAAAAACTATCCAAACTAGACACATTAAAACGAATCCAAGAGGTAAGTACACTCAGATTACAACATCATAAATTTGAACATTTTATAAGCTTACAAGGAAACACAAAGACCGATAAAAATGTAGTTGTACATCCAAAATCGTCTGGTATTATTACTGCTGTTTATGTAAAAGAAGGGCAATTTGTTTCTAGAGGTACGACACTTTTAAAAATAGATGATATTATCATGCAAAATAGTATTCATGAAGTAAAAAATCAACTAATACTAGCAAACACTACTTTTGAAAGACAACAACGATTATGGAGCCAAAAGATTGGTTCGGAAATGCAATTCTTACAAGCAAAAAATAACAAAGAAGCTCTAGAGAATAAAATAAAAACCCTTCAATCGCAATTAAATAACTATCGTGTAAAAGCTCCATTTAGTGGAATTGTTGACGAATTAATCGTACATGTTGGAGACATGGCTTCTCCACAAGCGCCAGTACTTAGGATTGTAAATTTAAACAATATCTATATCCAAAGTGACGTTTCTGAAAACTACCTAAAATCCATTAAAAAAGGTGCAAAAGTTAAAATTTACTTTAATTCATTAGACCAAGAATTTGAATCTAAAATAACACAAGTTGGAAATTATATTAGTCCAGATAACAGAACCTTTAAAATTAAAATTCCAGTTAAAAATAGAAAAGGTTTAATTAAACCTAATTTATTAGCAGACATAAAAGTACAAGATTTTAAATCGAATAAAGCAATTGTTATCCCTTCAAACTTAGTTCAAATAGACGAAAATGGAAAAAAATATGTCTTTACAGTAATTAAAAAAGAAGCCATGATGATTGTAGATAAAAAAATAATAGAAGCTGGTAAATCTTTCGACAATAATACCATGATTAATAATGGAATTACATTAGAAGATGTATTAATTAACGAAGGTTCAAGAAGTGTAAGTAACGGACAAGAGGTTACAATTGTAATATCTAAAAATGACCAACAGGAGTCTAAAAAATAAAAAAGGAAATTTCAAAGCTTCCATCTTTGGTTCTAAAATATATTTATAAATCCGACAACGAACTTCGATTAACATAAAACCATGATACACAAAACAAATAAAATATCGACTTGGGCAATTAATAACAAAGCAACCGTACTTGTTATTACAGCAATTATATTTTTGGCAGGATTAAATTCGTATAACTCGATGCCAAACGAAGCTTTTCCTGAAGTTGTAATACCAGAGATTTATGTTACAACTTTTTATCCAGGAAATTCTTCTTTGGATATGGAAAAACTAATAACGAGACCTTTAGAAAAAGAAATCAATCAAATTTCAGGAATCGATCATATTATTTCAACTTCAAAACAAGGTTTTTCGACTATCGATGTAAAATTTAACACCGGAATAACACCAGAAGAAGCGCTCCGTAAAGTAAAAGACAAAGTAGATATTGCAAAATCGGACAAAGATTTTCCAAACGATTTACCTGCAGATCCAAATGTAATGGAAATGAATTTTGCAGAAATGATGCCTGTAATGAATGTAAATCTATCTGGGAATTTTTCTTTAGACCAACTAAAAAAATATGGCGAATATCTAGAAGATGAAATCGAAGATTTACCAGAAATCTCTGGAGTAGATATTAGAGGAGTACAAGATAAAGAAGTCGAAATTGCAGTAGACTTAAACAAAATGGAAACTTTACAACTCAACTTTAATAACCTTGCTAGCTCCATTGCAAACGAAAATATGACAATTTCGAGCGGAGATATTAAACAACAAGGCATGCTGCGAAGTGTTCGTGTGGTTGGAGAATATGTAAATCCGATACATATCGAAAATATTATCGTTAAAAACGAAAAACAAAAAGTAGTTTATCTAAGAGATATTGCAACGGTATCATTTAAAGAACAAGAAAAAGAAAGCTATGCAAGAGAATTTGGAAATTCGGTTGTAATGCTAGATGTTAAAAAACGTGGAGGAGAAAATTTAATTATTGCATCTCAAAAAATCGACGCCATTATAGCAAAAGCAAAAGAAGAAATTTTTCCAGAAGGTCTCGTCATTTCAAAAACTAATGACATGACAGACAAAACAATTTCTCAAGTAACCGATTTAGAAAATAATATCATATTTGGTGTTATATTGGTAGTTTTAGTATTGATGTTTTTCTTAGGTTTAAGAAACGCTATGTTTGTTGGAGTTGCAATTCCATTATCGATGCTTTTAGCATTTATATTATTAAATGCATTGGGAATTACTTTAAATATGATGGTGCTTTTTGCATTGGTACTAGCACTTGGAATGCTTGTCGATAACGGAATTGTAGTTGTTGAGAATATTTACAGATACATAGACGAAGGGTATTCTAATTACGATGCAGCAAAATATGGTGTTGGAGAAGTTGCATGGCCAATTATAGCATCAACAGCAACAACATTAGCAGCATTTATTCCTTTAGGGTTTTGGCCAGGAATGATGGGAGAATTTATGAAATATTTCCCCATTACATTAATCATGGTATTATCTTCTTCATTATTCGTGGCACTGGTCATAAATCCAGTATTAACAACATTATATATGAAAGTAGATGAAGAAGTTATGACAACAAAGAAAATGATACTTTTAAGCTTAATAACAGGAATAATTGGTGCTTCATTTTTATTTATAGGATTTTCTAAAAATTTGAATTTTGCAAAAATAATAGGTAATTTATTACTGGCATTTGCAATTCTAAATGTCCTATTTAAATACCTAATTAGCCCAACAATAAAATGGTTTCAGTTTACATTATTACCTAAATTAGAAAATAAATATGAAAAAATATTGCGTTATGCTTTAAAAGGAAGGCGTGTTTATGTCTTTTTCATTTCTACTTTTTTATTATTGTTCTTTTCGTTTTTCTTAATGAAAATATTTCCACCAAACATCTTGTTTTTTCCAGATTCGGAAGCAGAACAAGTATATATCTATACCGAATATCCAATTGGAACAACTATTGAAAAAACCAATACAATAACAAAACGTATCGAAAAAGATTTAAGAGAATATTTGCATAAATACGATACTAAAAACGGAGAAAGTTTTTTAATAAAATCCGTTATCGCACAAGTTGGAGAAGGAACTGGAGATCCAAATCAAGGAAACCAAGGAATAACACCAAATAAATCGAGAATAACCATAGATTTTACAGAATATGCCAACAGACTAGACCGAAATGGTAAACATACAAACACGAATGATTTGGTAAAAGATTTACGAAAATTATTTACAGGATATGCAGGTGTGAGTATTATAATTGATAAAAAGAAAAATGGACCACCAGCAGGACCTCCATTAAATATAGAAGTTACAGGAGATGATTATGAAGAATTAATTCGAGTAGCTTATGATATGAAACAATTTATTAAAGCAAAAAATATTAGTGGAATTGAAGATTTAAAGCTCGATGTAGAATTAGGTAAACCAGAAATGATAATCCATGTAGATAGACAAAAAGCCAATCGATTAGGAGTTGTAACTGGTCAAGTAGCCGATTTATTACGGACATCTCTCTACGGAAAAGAAATTTCTACGTTTAAAGATGGCGAAGATAATTATCCGATAAACATCCGTTTACAAGAGCGATTTAGATATAATAAAAATGCCTTGTTAAATCAAAAAGTTACTTTTAGAGACCAAACTTCTGGTAGAATAAAACAAATTCCGATAGCGGCAATTACAACAACCGAAAATAAAAATACATTTAGTGCCGTAAAACGTAAAGATTTAAACAGAGTAATAAGTATATACACGAACGTTTTAGAAGGCTATAACGCAACTAATGTGGTAGAAAATACCAAACGTATTTTAAAAAATTACAAACTTAAAAAAGGCTATTCGTATAAATTTACTGGCGAACAAGAAGAACAAGCAAAACAAATGGCATTTTTAAGTAAAGCACTTGGAATTGCAGTAATTTTAATCTTTTTAATATTAGTCGCACAATTTAATTCTGCATATACACCTGTAATTATTTCACTATCTGTATTGTTAAGTTTAATTGGAGTATTGCTTGGTTTAATTGCATTTAGAATGGATTTTATTATAATGATGACCATGCTAGGCGTAATTTCATTAGCGGGAATTGTAGTAAATAATGCCATTGTATTGATAGATTATGTCAATTTAATAATAGACAGAAAAAAAGCGGAATTAAAAATTGATGAAGAAAATTTTCTTCCGAAAAAGATAATATACGAATGTATTGTAAAAGCAGGAAAAGTACGTTTAAGACCTGTTTTGCTTACTGCAATTACAACCGTTTTAGGTTTAATTCCATTAGCATTTGGAATAAATATTAACTTTATTACCTTCTTTACAGATTACGATGCACACTTCTATATTGGAGGAGAAAATGTTATGTTTTGGGGACCTCTTTCTAAAACTGTTATTTTTGGATTAATTTTCGCAACATTTTTAACTTTAATCATTGTACCTGTAATGTATTATATATTATTTAGAGTACAATTGCGATTTAACAAACAAAAAATAGCAAAAATAGATATCTAATAACCTGAGTTTAACTAATAATTCGTTTACAGTTTAGATTATTTTTTTCATAGTCGAAGATGAATTTTAGAAAGATTATATAGTCGCTCCTTAAATACTACACAATCAACTAACAATCAATAAAATAACTCATATAATTCTATTATTTTATTGTGTTTAAATGCAAGATTTTTCATATATTGCAGTATAAACCTTGCAATATATGA
>JALSLK010000079.1 GCA_026988355.1 Flavobacteriaceae bacterium | reverse complement strand
ATATCGTGTAATTTCCTTTTATAAGTCCAAAGTAAAAATGTTTTTATATATCCAAAATGTCGACTTAAACTATTATCGTTATAATTATACTGCTTGTACATAAATTTTGGAAAATCTGTAAAATCAGAAAACAAATCAAAGGTTAATTCCTTATTTTTTGACTTAGCGTATTGAATTAAACTTTCCTTTGCTTTAATATATTTTGTATGTGTTTTTGTATTTGGCTTTCTTTTTTCGTCTATCAGAATATCAAACCAATCTGCGACAGATAATATGCTTTTTTTCTTTTTCTTATTAAAGTTATCCTCAAATTCAATAGTTAATTTTTGATGCGTTAGCTTTTCATTATTGATTTCGTAATGAGAATCCAATCTTTTAAAAAAATCTAAGTAAACGCTTATTTTTTTTGCAAGGATATATAAATCGGTTCTCCCTTTTTTAGATTTTACAAATTTTGCTTGAAAATCCCAATCTTTAGGAGAAATTTTTACCTTTGTTGAGTAGACAAAACGTTTCTCGCTTCCGTTTTTATATTTAAAATAAATTAATGTTTTCTTTTCTGCTTTTGTGTCTTTTAAATAAAAATACATATTATTGGTGTCATGGTTGGTGTCAAATATATGCGTTTTAATGGATATTTAAGTATAATTTATAAAATAGTTTTCAATGAAACAGGCTTGTACGCCTTATTAAATAACAGTTTGATATAAATCGCATATAAAAATAGTAGTCATCTTATGAGTACGACTAGATGGAAATCTAATTTACAATAACAAAATAAAAATAAACTCTTAACCCAAATTATTTGTCTCCATTTTTAAGTAAAACAGGTGACAAAAAATTCATAATACAATCTTCTGAGTTGCTTCTAAAATATTTTTAATAAAATACAAGTAAAAATATTTGCTGGTTTTATAAAGTATCTGTACTTTTGCACCTCGATTTTAAACAAAGAAAACAATGTCTAGAGTTTGTGAACTTACAGGAAAGAAGGCAATGGTAGGAAACAACGTTTCTCACGCCTTGAATAGAACAAAAAGAAAATTCAAAGCGAATTTAATGAAGAAACGCTTCTACATTCCTGAAGAAGATAAATGGATTACCTTAAAGGTATCTACTTCAGCATTAAAAAACATCAATAAATTAGGTATTTCTGCTGTCTTAAAAGACGCAAGAGAAAAAGGATTCCTAAAAAAATAGAGAATTATGGCAAAGAAAGGTAACAGAATTCAAGTTATTTTAGAATGTACAGAACACAAAGCAACTGGAAAACCAGGTACATCTAGATACATTACAACAAAAAACAAAAAGAACTCTCCTGATAGAATGGAATTAAAGAAATTTAATCCTATCTTAAAGAAAATGACAGTTCATAAAGAAATTAAATAAATTTAGATATTTTTTTTAGTAAAAATATCAAATAACACATAAAGTTATGGCAAAAAAATCAGTAGCATCGTTACAAACAGGATCTAAGAGATTAGCAAAAGCTATAAAAATGGTAAAATCTCCAAAAACTGGAGCTTACATTTTTGTAGAAAAAATTATGGATCCTTCTAAAACAAAAGATTTTTTTAATAAATAAAAATTCTTTTAACAAAATATTATTGAGCTACTATTATAACGATGGTAGCTTTTTTTGTTATTTTTACACTCAAATACTAGAAATATCAAAATCTTATTTGTAGAAATACAAACAAATATCAAAAAATGAGCCTATTTAAAAAACTTTTTTCAAAAGAAAAAAAAGAAACCCTAGACAAAGGGTTAGAAAAAACAAAAACTACTTTTTTTAATAAACTCTCTAAAGCTGTTGCAGGAAAATCTAAAGTAGATGATGAAGTTTTAGATAATTTAGAAGAAGTACTCGTATCTTCGGATGTTGGTGTAGATACGACACTAAAAATAATTGATAGAATTGAAGCTAGAGTTGCCAAAGATAAATATTTAGGTACAGATGAATTAAATAAAATTCTTAGAAAAGAAATTGCTGCACTTTTAGCAATGACAAATGTTGGTAATGCAACTGAATTTCATATTCCTTCGGATAAAAAACCCTATGTTATTATGGTAGTTGGTGTAAATGGTGTTGGAAAAACCACTACAATTGGTAAACTTGCAAACCAGTTTACAAAACAAGGTAAAAAAGTTTTACTTGGTGCTGCCGATACGTTTAGAGCTGCTGCTATTGACCAATTACAAGTTTGGGCAGACAGAGTAAATATACCAATGGTAAGACAAGATATGGGTTCCGACCCTGCTTCTGTTGCCTTTGACACAATGCAATCTGCCGTAAAACAAGATGCCGATGTAGTTATTATTGATACTGCTGGACGTTTACACAATAAAGTAAACTTAATGAATGAGCTTACAAAAATTAAAAAAGTAATGCAAAAAGTAATTGGCGATGCTCCTCACGAAATTTTATTAGTTTTAGATGGTTCTACTGGTCAAAATGCCTTCGAACAAGCAAAAGCATTTACCAAAGCTACCGAAGTTAATGCTCTTGCCGTAACTAAACTTGACGGTACTGCTAAAGGTGGTGTGGTAATTGGTATCTCCGATCAATTTCAAATTCCTGTAAAATATATTGGTGTTGGCGAAGGTATCGACGATTTACAAGTTTTTAATAAAATTGAATTTGTGGATTCTTTTTTTAAATAAAGTTGGTTGCCTTTTATAGTACAAATCTCATTCAAGTTCCGTAATAGCAAATTCTAAAATAGCAATTGGATTATCGGATATATTTAATAATTTTGGATAAATAGCGTCCAAAATATCGGAAAATTCTTGGTAGTTTTCGCCTTGCTTTTGTGGTCCATAAATACTCACTCCCAACCAATCAATATAAGTATCTCCTGGATAATAAGCAGCAATATCATTCCAAGAAGCATTAGGTTCTCCGTAAGCATTTATGTGAAAAAACCAAGTAATATTTGTAGCTCCATTTGCATTGCAAATAGTAATAATATGTCGATAAGCATCTCTAAATCGCTCTGCTCCATCTGCTAAATTAATATCGCCATATTCTGTAGTCTCTCCAGCTCCATTATATTGCCCATTCCAAGGAAACCAATTACCATTTACTTCGGTACCAAATTCTACCAGTAAAGGCGAATTTGTATTTGCCGCTGCAATTGCCCATTGTGTAATTGCAGCATCATAATTACCATCTAAAATATTTTGCATGCTATAATTTGGATCTGGACTTCCCTCGTCAAAATTAGACCTTGGCATCATTCTAATAAATGGGATTTTACCTATACTTTTAATACTATTAACTTTAGCAATCGGAAAATAAATAGTATCATACCAATTATCTGAAAAATAAGCCCAAGCAATATCTTTACCAACAAGTGCTTCAAAATCTGTAATTTTATGGACAGAAACTATATCTTCTGTACCTCCAAAATCTGGAAAAGCAGCATGATAAATACCTTCTAATGGTGCTTCTAATTTATTTGCATTTATAACTACCGATTCCAAAAAGGTAACAGATTGCACTCCTTGCTTGTAAGACATTAAACTCTCTGATGTCGAATTTACTTTTAAAAATGAATTGTCAAAATTTTCATGCCACCAAGAAATGGCTCTTATTTTTGGATAACGATTATTTTCTAAACTCTGAAATGCATTTGCAATCCATACCGCTTTTTTATTTATTGGCTGTACAACTTCAACAGCTTCACTTTTACAAGAAGCATCTAATATTAAAATTAAAAATAGATATAAAAAAATACGTTTCATGTCATTACAATAACTCCTAAATTATTAAAAAAGTATTGGCAATTGTTTTAATTAATTACCAAATTAATTCTGTTCCAAAGTTCATTATCAAAACCTGACATTCCTAAAGAATCTCCTCCAGCATCTTCTCCCATTCTAATTATAACCATATTTTTACTTGGTATTACGTAAATTTTTTGATCTTTTGCTCCTAATGCTGCAAACATATCATTTGGTGCATTTGGTATTATAGAATTTGTAAACTCTTGCGAATTTGTAGTTATAAAACTTTCCTTTCCATTTAACCACCATAGATATCCATACGATTTATTCAAATTTTGAGTAGTGTTTACCATATCGTTATAATAGGTTTCACTTAGAACAGTCGCACCATTCCATTTCCCTTTATTTAATGCTAATAATCCAAAACGCGCCATACCTCTAGTAGTACTTGAAAAAAGATTCAAATACGACAAACTACTCCAACTTCCTTGCATACCAATTTTATCTAAAATTCGTGTTTTAATAAATGGTTTAAAATTTATTCCTGTACTTTGTGTTAAAATATGTTGTGTTTGAATAAATGCTCCTTGATGATATGCCCAAACCGAACCTGCATCTGCAACATATTGCATACAATCTGATGTTGTACAAATCCACTCTAAAAAATTAGCTTGATTATTTACCAAACCAGTAGTCATCGTTAAGTGATGTTTGATGGTTATTAAATCTTGTTTTTCTGTAGTAAGTGAAGACCAATTATCTCCTAAATAGTTAGATGTTTTATCATTTATATTTAAAAAACCTTCGTCTTGTGCAATACCAACTGCAACAGATGTCAGACTTTTAGATGCAGAATACCAAATCCAATTGGCATTTTTACCATGTCCATTAAAATATTCTTCAACAACAATTCTACCATCTTTTAAAATAATAAACCCTTTGGTGTTTTTATCATCCAAAAAGTTTAGTAGATTCGGCATGTTATTAATATTCCATCCTAAATTACTTGGAGACACCGTTTCCCAATTATTTCCAGATAAAGGCGGAAAATACATTTCTCTGTTTGGCTCAAAAGTATCATCTCCTTTACAAGATAAAAAAGCTATTACAACAGTGCTCAAAATTATATATTTCTTCATTTTATTATTTGTTTTCTGCAATTAAAATTCTTAATCAGACTTAAGTTTATACTTTTAAAAATATTCGCTTTTTATAAAAAAACCATAGTATGAATCCTATAAAAATAATATGGGCAATTGCAAAACCTAATGAACCGTTCATCTTACCAAACAAAGGTATAAAAATTTGCGCATACAGCCATTTGTATGCTGTCCATTTTGTTCCTTCGCTATCCATCCAATTTATTTTCATAAAAATTCTTGCTATTACTCCAGATAATACAAACCCCAATATTGCATTTTTTCCGAAAACTTGAAATAAAAATGTCCATTTTCGCATTCCTTTTTCATCTATTATCCAAAGTAAAAAAGCGAGTAATATTGTTGCAATTCCACCAGTTACCAAAACATACGAGCTTGTCCATAATGCTTTATTTATTGGAAAAATGAGACTCCAAATCCAACCTATTAAAAAAGCTATGCTTCCATAAATCAATAGACTTTTAATCGCTGTAATTAATTTTTTACGCTGAATAACATACGCTGAAAAATAACCCATTAATACGGTAACAATAGCTGGTAATGTACTTAATAATCCCTCTGGATCAAAAGCGATTTTGTGTCCATGCCACAGATGATTTTCTCCAAAGACTTTTAAATCTAATAAACGGACTGCATTTTCTTCTAAACTAAAAGGTTTATTACCTCCAAAAGCAACTAAAACCCACCAATAACCAAATAAAATACCAATAGCGATTAGCACTAAATATTTTAACTTTACTTTTAATGTTAAACTTGCTGATACTGCATAAGCTATAGCGATTCGCTGCAGAACACCCATGATTCTAATTTTTGCAAAACTAATTCCAAAAAAAGGAAAAAGGCGTAACAATGTACCAATTATAAATATTTTAAATGCTCTAATCCAAATTTTTTGTATCGGTTTTACATGCTTGGATTGTTTACTTTTCTGCATAGAAAACCACATAGAAACGCCAACAATATATAAGAAAAATGGAAATACCAAATCTGTCAATGTAAAACCATGCCATGCAGCATGTCGAAATGGTGGATAAACATAAGACCAACTCCCTGGTGTATTAACCAAAATCATGAGCATCATTGTTGCTCCTCGAAATACATCTAATGCCAATAATCGTTTTACTGTCATTTTTTAATTTTAAATAGGCATTCGTCATTTGCTACACAGTTGTATTTCTGAAATTTATCTACACTATAAACAAATTTTATATCGAACTGAGGTTAATAGTAAATGGTTTGCTACCTTTGCGTAAAAGTAAATAAAAGAATTGAATCGCAACATTTTTTATTGATTAACTAACTTTCGAATTCTTTTTAAGCCTACAACAAAATAATATGCGAACAAAATATTCCAAACAAAACAAAATAAATGTAGTAACTCTTGGTTGCTCTAAAAACATCATTGACAGCGAAGTTCTAATGGGACAACTAAAAGCAAATAACAAAGAGGTTGTACACGAAGATGAACAAGATGATGGTAATATTGTGGTTATTAATACTTGTGGTTTTATTGGAAAAGCTAAAGAAGAATCTGTAAATACGATTCTACACTATGCACAAAAAAAAGAGAATGGCGAAATAGATAAGGTTTTTGTTACTGGCTGTTTAAGCGAACGCTATAAACCTGATTTAGAAAAAGAAATTGATAATGTCGATCAATATTTTGGCACGCATGATTTGCCAAATTTATTAAAGGCGTTAGAAGCAGATTACAAACACGAATTGATTGGAGAACGCTTAACGACCACTCCAAAACATTACGCATATCTAAAAATTGCCGAAGGCTGTGACAGACCTTGCTCCTTTTGTGCAATTCCATTAATGCGTGGAAAACACGTTTCAAAAACTATTGAAAACTTAGTAATTGAAGCAAAAAAACTTGCCAAAAAAGGAATTAAAGAGCTTATCTTAATTGCGCAAGATTTAACTTATTACGGTTTAGATATATACAAAAAAAGAGCTTTAGCGGAATTGCTTAAAGAATTAATTAAAATTGATGGCATTTTATGGATACGATTGCATTATGCATTTCCAAAAGGATTTCCGTTAGATGTATTGGAAGTCATGAAAAACGAACCGAAAATTTGTAATTATCTAGATATTCCTTTGCAGCATATCAATACAGAATTATTAAAATCGATGAAACGTGGTACTACTTCCGAAAAAACCAGAAAACTCGTTGCTCAATTCCGAAAATCTGTTCCAAATATAGCTATTAGAACAACTATGATTGTTGGTTATCCTGGCGAAACAGAAGAAATTTTTCAAGAATTAAAAGAATTTATTCGCGAAAGTAAATTTGAACGTCTTGGTTGTTTTACTTACTCTCACGAAGAAGACACTAGTGCTTATTTGTTAGACGATAACATTCCTCAAGAAATAAAAGAACAACGTGTTGCTGAAATTATGGAAATACAAGCCGAAATTTCTTTTCATAGCAACCAAGAGAAAGTTGGAAAAATTTTTACTTGTATTTTTGATAGAAAAGAAGGAAATGATTACATTGGTAGAACCGAATTTGATTCGCCTGATGTAGACAATGAAGTAATTGTAGATGCTACCAAACATTTTTTACAATTAGGCACATTTATAGATATAGAAATTACCGAAGCTACAGATTTTGACTTGTATGGCCATCCTGTAACGTATAGTAAAATTAAAGATTTGTAGAACGTCATGAATACAATAACTTACAAACAAACTGGTTATTTTTCTAAAACAGTAACGGATTTTCTTGCTAAATCTGACCAATTAACAAATTATTACAAATTATTTCCTACGATACAAAATTTTGAAAAACAATTAATCGCAAAAACAAACTCTAAAACACTTTGCAATAGAAAAATTTTGGTAAATTCATTATTAAAACAATACAAAAATAGTTCCTGCTCCGAAAAAACAATACAAAATATACATCTATTATCTAAAGAACAAACATTTACAATTACCACTGGTCATCAACTTAATTTGTTTACTGGTCCGTTGTATTTCTTGTATAAAATAATTTCTACAATTAATCTTTGCGAAGAACTAAAAGTTACATATTCTAAATATAATTTTGTTCCTATTTATTGGATGGCTACCGAAGATCATGATTTTGAAGAAATTCAATATTTTAATTTTAATACTAAAAAAATAACTTGGAATCGAAATAGTTCTGGTGCTGTTGGCAAGCTAGACACCAAAGGTTTAGACCTCGTTTTTGAAAAAATTACAGCCTTATTTGGCACTTCAAAAAATGGCAAATACCTCACGCAACTTTTTAAGAATAGCTATCTTAAACACAATAATCTTACAGATGCTACTCGTTATTTAACTAACGAATTATTTAAAGATTATGGCTTGGTAATTTTAGATGCAGATAATGCGGACTTAAAAAAGGAATTTATTCCGTTTGCAAAAGAAGAATTATTACAACAAACTTCTTTTAAAGAAGTAACAAAAACAAATAAAACCCTTAGCGAAAATTATAAAATTCAGGTAAACCCACGTAAAATAAATCTCTTTTACCTAACCGATAAATTACGAGAACGTATTATATTAGATGGAAATTTATATCGAATTAATAATACAAACATTACTTTTTCTAAGGAGGAAATACTTACAGAATTAAAAAATTACCCACAACGTTTTTCTCCAAATGTAATCGTACGCCCTTTGTATCAGGAAATTATTTTACCAAACCTTTGTTATATTGGTGGTGGTGGCGAATTGGCATATTGGTTAGAATTAAAATCTTACTTTAAAAAAGTAAATGTTACATTTCCTATTTTATTACTGCGTAATTCGGCTTTAATTTTAAACGAAAAGCAATCTCGAAAATTAAAAAAATTACTTGTTTCTAAAAACGAACTTTTTTTAAAACAGCACGATTTAATTCGTAAAAAAGTAACTGAGATGTCTAATTTAGATTTGGATTTTAGCAAACAAAAAGTTTTTTTACAAAAACAATTTTCTCATTTAAAAGAAATTGCCAGTAAAACTGACAAATCTTTTATTGGTGCTGTAAATGCTCAAGAAAAAAAGCAACTAAAGGGTCTTAATAATTTAGAAAAAAGGTTACTTAAAGCTGAAAATTTAAAATTAAAGAATATGGTAAATCGAATTTCTGAAATACAAAATCAGTTATTTCCTAAGCAATGTTTACAAGAGCGGCAAGTCAATTTTTCAGAATTATATTTAGAGTTTGGAGAGCAATTAATTCCCTCAATAAAGGAAAACTTAAAACCTTTAAACTTAAAATTTTCAATTTTAACTTTTTAATCGAACTATCTTTTCCTAGTTTTTTCGTAGAAAATTAATTGCGTATTTTGATGTTGAGTTGGCATGATACCAATTTTATTTTAAAAATTTAATTCAAACATTTTTTTACTTTGTTTTTCTGTAACAGATTTTGGTATCAATTTTACTATAAAATCTCTTAAAACACAAACTATCAAATTATTAGATTGTGCCATTTTACCAATAGACCAACTCGTTTTAACAATATAATTTGCCTTTTCTTTGCGTATTTTTTGATATCTGTTAAACGCATCTATTGCATTTTTTGCTTCCTTTAAACTAATACTTAATGCCATTGCACTTTCTATTGCTTGTACGGCTCCTTGCCCCATATTTGGCGTGGTTGCATGTGCTGCATCTCCTACAAGACAAACGTTTCCTTTATGCCAATTAACAATTGGTTTTAAATCCCAAATTTCATTACAAAGAATATTTTCTTTAGGTGTATTTGTAATAATATCTTTAACTGTTTGATGGTAATCTGAAAAAATCGTTATTAAATTTACATCTTTAGATTTAAAGTCTTTTTTATTTATTAATGCATACCAATATACTTCATGTTTCGTTATTTGCACAAAACCAAATCTTTTTCCTTTTCCCCAAATTTCATTTAATTCTTCTCTATGGTTGGCATCAATAGAGACTGTTGAAATTCCTCTCCAACAGACTTGCTTTGCATCTCTAAGTATTGTGTCTGCAAAAATTGAATTACGAACATTAGAATGAATTCCATCTGCTCCAATTACAATTTCAGCAATATGACTCGTACCATCTTCAAAATTTAAAATTACCTTTCCATTCTCTTGTGCTAGTGATTTTAGCCTCATATTCAATTTAATTTCTGTATTTTCTAAATGTTTAACTAATATTTTATGTAATGTTGCTCTGTGAATTGCAACTGTTTTTACATTGTGTTTTTTTTCTATTTTTTTTAAATTTGTACTTGTTAATAAACCTAATTTTTTGGTTCTTATTTTTATCGTATTTGTATAATTTCCAGCTTTTAAAATGGCTTCATAAATACCTAGTCTTTTATAGATTTGCATCGCATTTATGGCTAAGTTAATACCAGAACCAGCTTTTTTAAACTTAACCGTAGTTTCAAATATTTCTACCTCAAATCCTTGCTGTTTTAGAGCAATTGCAGTTGTTAATCCTCCAATACCTGCACCTATTATTGTGATTTTTTTCATTTTTAAATTATTTAGGTCAAAAGTACTAATATATTTTTGATTAGGTCAAGAATACTAATTATTTTATATTTGCTATATGAAAGATACAAAAGCAATCATTTTAGAAACCGCTTTGGATTTATTTAATACACTTGGCTTAGCAAAAGTTACGCTGAGAACAATTGCAAATACAATGGGAATTAGTCAAGGAAATCTAAATTATCATTTTAAAAAGAGGGAAGACATAATCGCTGCATTATATTTTCAATTGGTAAAAAATATGGATGAGAATATGTCTACATTAAAACATACTAATAATACCTTACGGGTATTATTTGATATTTCAAATACTATTATGCATGCTTTTTATAAATATCGTTTTTTTTTACTCGATTTTGTTCAGATAATACGTGAAAATAAAAAAATTAAGAAGCACTATTTAGAATTAACAAAATTAAGAGAAAAGCAGTTTCTATCCTTATTCCATTTATTGGTTGATCGTAAAGTGATGCGAAAGGAAATTTTACCAAATGAATACGAAAATCTCTACAAAAGGTTTCAAATTTTAGGTGATTTTTGGATTTCTTCTGCGCAAATCGTAACGAATAAATTAACTAAAAATTCCATTCTGATTTATTCTGAAATTATTAGTCAAGCTATTTTTCCATACTTAACAGATAATGGTAAAAAAGAGTATTTATTGTTGATTTCTCAAGAACATTTTAAACAAAAGTATGTGTAAAAAGGCAAGCAATAACATTCTAATTATATTTTTGAAAATAGTTAATTTCTATATTTTTAGTAATCTACACGTTTCTTTTGCTGTTTTTGGCTTGGTAAAAATAACATTACTAGAAATTGGTATTTCCGAAAATAAAACTGCTTGGTTTGTGTTTTTTTCTACACTTTTTTCTTACAATACAATACGATTTTTACGTTTAAATACGAGCAAAAATTGGTATAGCGATTGGATTACAAATAACATAAAAATACTTTATTTTATTAGTGGTATTGGTTTTGTTGGTTTTGTGTATTATGGATTTCAACTACGTTTAAAAGCTATTTTAATCTTAATTCCGTTTGCAATTACAACATTTTTTTATGTATTTCCTTTCGATAGAATGTCTTTAAGGAATATTCCTGCATTAAAATTATTCTTAATCGCATTTTCTTGGGCTGGTATTAGTGTATTTTTTCCTCTAACTCAAAATTACATGAACATTCATAGCACAGATTGGATTACTTTTATACAACGGTTTCTTTTTGTTATTGTTATTACTTTACCCTTCGATATTAGAGATGTTAATTACGATTCTATAAAACTCAAAACATTACCTCAATTACTTGGAATTAAGAAAACAAAACACATTGGTTTTCTGTTTCTATTTCTTTTTTTTAGTCTGGAGTTTTTTAAATTAAATTTACAAACTAATGCAATTATAAATTTAATTATTATTTCTATTCTAAGTGGTATTCTACTGTATTTTACCACCAAAAATCAATCTAAATATTATAGTGCTTTTTTGGTAGAGAGCCTACCCATTGTTTGGTGGGTTTTAGTATATAGTTCTCTATAAAAGGAGATATCGTCTAAAATACAAACATTATTAAACCCGAAACTCGATTAACTTGAAATATTTATAAATTTCCTATTATACTAATTCAATTTCAAAATGCGCAATAAATTATCTATCTTTTCTCACGATACTTCATTTAAAATCAAATTAATATAATTCGTTTACCGTTTAGAATAATTTTTATAAATGAATTCATTAATTAAAAAAAGAGACCCAAAATGGATCTCTTTTTTTAATTATTTGTGTTTTTGTTATGAAATAAACTTAGACATTTTTTGTTTTTCTTCTGTTGCTAACTCAATATCAACTAAAATACGTCCAGAATGCTCATCCGTAATTATTTTTTTACGCATCGCTATTTCCATTTGACGCTGTGGCGGAATGGTAAAATACGATCCTGCTGCTGCTCCTCTTTCTACAGCAACTACCGCTAAACCATTACGAACACTTGTACGGATTCTAGTATATGCTTGTAGTAAACGCTCGTCTATTAACTTACCGTATTCTTCCGATTTTTTATTTAAAACTTTTTCTTCTTTCTCTGTTTCTTTCATTATCTCAGAAAGTTCTTCTTTTTTATGTTTTAAATGTGATTCTAAGCCTGATAATTTTTCTTTTGAAACTGTAATTACTTCTTCTTTATGTACAATTTTAGCCTTAAATTCTTTAATATGCTTTTCGGCTAATTGAATTTCTAATTCTTGAAATTCAACTTCTTTTGATAAAGAATCAAACTCTCTGTTATTACGAACATTGTTTTGTTGTTCTGTATATTTCTTCATCAAAACGTTAGATTCTTCAATAGCAAGTTTTCTATCCTTTATTGATCCGTTTAAATCCGTAATATCATTTTTAAAATTTGCAAGACGTTTATTTAAACCTGTAATATCGTCTTCTAAATCTTCTATTTCTAATGGAAGTTCTCCTCTCGTACTTTTAATTTCATCAATTCTAGAATCGATTAATTGTAAATCATATAAAGCTCTTAGTTTGTCTTCAACAGTAACTTCTTTCTTTTTTGCCATTATTGTATATAATTAATAGGATTTGTATTGTGTTCTGATAAAATGACTGCAAAATTACTAAATTTTTTGCTAAGATACTCCTCTAAAAGATTTTTTGTGTATTGTTCACTTTCATAATGACCTACATCGACCAAAACTATACGCTTTTCTGCTTTAAAAAAATCGTGGTATTTAAAATCGGCAGACACATATACGTCTGCTCCTGCTTTTTTTGCTGCTTCAATTGCAAAGCTTCCAGAACCTCCTAGTAAGGCTACTTTCTTTATTTTTTTTCCAAGTAATGAAGAATACCTAACACCTTTTGCTTTAAACTTATCTTTTAGTAAATATATAAATGCAATTTCTTCTATCTCTTTTGGAAATTCTGCAATCATACCCATACCAATTTTATTATTTGTTGGATTTGGAATTAGAAATTTACGGTTTTCTAGTCCTAATACTGCGCACATTTTTGCAGATACACCATCAAAAGAATTATCTAATGCTGTATGCATGGCATATATTGCTATATTATTTTGAATTGCTTTTATTGCTACTCGCTCAACATAATTAGAACCGTTAATCTTTTTTAAGCCACTAAATATTATTGGATGAAAACTAACAATAAGGTTGCATTTTTTTGCAATAGCTTCGTCTAGTGTGCTTTCTAAAGTATCTAATGCAACCAATATTCCTGTAACCTCAACATTAAAATCTCCAAGCAATAAACCTACATTATCAAAATCTTCGGCATCTGCTAGAGGTGCCAATTCTTCTAAATAATTTGTAATATCTCTTACCGTGGAATTCTCTATTCTATAATTGCCTAAAATCATATTATTAGTTTTTGAATACTGGGATTACTTTTACAATGATATTGTTTTTGTTTTTTATTTGCCTTTTATTTACAATTCGTTCATTTCTTTTAACTTCTCTGTATTCTCTGCCAACTCTAAGGCTTCTACAATTTTATGAATGTCTCCATTAATAATATTACTCAAATCGTATAGAGTTAATCCTATTCGGTGATCGGTAACACGTCCTTGTGCATAATTATAGGTTCTAATTTTAGCCGAACGATCGCCTGACGAAACTAATGAATTTCTTTTTGCGGAATCTGCATCTAATTTTTTTTGTAATTCCATTTCATAAATACGTGAACGTAATACTTTAAATGCTTTATCTTTATTTTTATGTTGTGATTTTTGGTCTTGACATTGCGCTACTATTCCTGTTGGAACGTGTGTTAATCGCACAGCAGAGTAAGTGGTATTTACAGATTGCCCTCCTGGTCCAGAAGAACAAAAATAATCTACTCGAACATCGCTCATCTTTACTTCTACATCAAATTCTTCTGCTTCTGGCAAAACCATTACTGTTGCCGCAGACGTATGCACTCTTCCTTGTGTTTCTGTTTGTGGCACTCGTTGCACACGATGTACTCCAGATTCAAATTTCATAGTTCCATAAACATTATTACCTGTAAGACTAAAAACTATTTCTTTAAATCCTCCAGAAGTTCCTTCACTTAAATCTTCAATCTCTACCTTCCATTTTTTATCGGATGCAAATTTTGTATACATTCTATATAAATCTCCTGCAAAAATACTTGCTTCATCTCCTCCAGTTCCTGCTCTAATTTCTACAATTACATTCTTAGCATCTTCGGGATCTTTAGGAACCATTAATATCTTTAACTCTTCTTCTAATTGAGGTAATAATTCCTTAGCTTCATCCAATTGCATTTTAGCCATTTCAACCATTTCTGCATCCGAGCCATCTGCAATTATCTCTTTTGCTTCGTTTAAATTATCTGTAGCTGCAAGATACTCTTCTCCTTTGTCTACAATCGTTTTTAAGTCTTTGTATTCTTTATTGAGTTTTACATACCGCTTTTGATCGGTAATTATATCTGGTTGGATAATTAAATCCGATACTTCATCAAAACGCTGTTTTATTATACGTATTTTATCTATCATTTTCTATATGGCTAAAATTTATGATTATGTTTAAAGTTTAAAAAATTTATATAAATAAAATTTATATCTTCTTTAGGAATAACTAGAAACTTTTTGCTTTTTATTGCTCTACAAAAGTACTTTTTTTTAAGGAGAAGACAAAATGTAAATAATTACCTAAAAAACAAAATGTAAAGATTTTATGTTCTAATTTTGAGCGAATACTAATATACAAAATAAACACCATTATTTAACACAAAAAAACAATCATGAAAAAAAAATATTCTTTCTTTTATTTATTCTTATTTTCTCTTAGCATAAGCAATGTATTGGCTCAAAATAAAGCGAACGGCGGAGCGTTTTTATTTAATTCAGAAAAAACAGTTTGCTTAACAAATGACCAACGCGATGCTATAAAAATAATGCTCCAAAAAAATACAACCAAGTTACAAATCGAAAACAAGCTATTCGCATCTATAACTAAAAATTCTCAACAAGTACTTTTTAGTTGGCCTGTACAACAAGCTAATGGATTTACTTATAATGATGTTTGGGCAATTTCTAATTATGTAGATCATAATACTGCATTTCCAAATCAAGTAACAGACTACAATTGTGGTACAAAATCTTACGATACTCCTAGCGGTTATAATCACCAAGGTGTAGATATTTATCTGTGGCCTTTTAGTTGGTATATGGTTGATAATAACCAAGCCGAAGTTATTGCTGCACAATCTGGGCAAATTATTGCTAAAAGTGATGGTAATTTTGATCGGAGTTGTAGTTTAAATAATAGCCAATGGAATTCTGTTTATGTTAGACATAGCGATGGTAGTACTGCTTGGTATGGACACATGAAAAATGGTTCTTTAACTTCTAAAAACATTGGAGATATGGTTGTACAAGGAGAATTTTTAGGTGTTGTTGCCAGTTCTGGAAATTCTACTGGACCTCATTTACATTTTGAAGTTTATGATAATAGCAATAATTTAATAGACCCCTACTCTGGAAATTGTAATAACTTAAACTCTTCTACTTGGTGGAATTCGCAAAAACCTTATGTAGATTCAAATATAAATGCTGTTTTAACGCATACTGCACCTCCTGCATTTAATACCTGCCCTACAACAGAAACTACTAATATTAATAATGACTTTATAATTAATGATGCTGTATATTTTGCTATCTATCTAAGAGATCAAGTTGCAAATACTAATGTTAATTTAAAAATAACAAGACCTGATAATAGCGTTTTTGCCAATTGGAATTTTACACTTACAGCAAACTACAGCTCTTCGTATTGGTATTGGTGGAATAATGTAGATGCCACTGGCGTTTGGAAGTGGGAAGCTACTTACCAAGGACAAACTGTTGTACATACATTTAATGTTGCATTTCCTTTAAGCACTAAAGATGTAACCTTTGAAGCAACAGTCATTTACCCAAACCCTTTTAAAGATATAATTACCATAAATTCTAAAAGTAAAATTATTACTGCTACAATTACAGACTTGTTAGGTAAGGAGATTCTTAAAATTAGAAACAAAGTAAAACCCATTCATAAAATTGACGTATCCTCTATATCCAATGGTATTTATTTTCTTACTATTGAATCGCATTTACACAAAAAGAAAACGACAAAAATTATAAAAAAGCAACCTAAGTAACGTTAATTAAATCCGAATTATGCAGTAGGGTTTTGTAATGCATTATTTGGATTAAAAGCTCCATGACACAAAAAAAGCTACTCCTTTAAAGAGTAGCTTTTTTTGTGTAAAATCTAATCTAAGCTGTAAACAAATTATTATTCGAACTTAGGTTATTATGGATTAAAACACAAATCGCAAACCAAATTGCATTTGCCAACGAGATAACAAACTTAAATCGTTTGTAAATGTTGTTGTTTGTGTTGTATCAAAAGAATAGGTTGGATTACCAGTATTATCAACACTAACTCCTATTGGTTGTGTATTTACAGGAATTTGTCGCAATCCCCAATTTGATGATAAAAAGTTTCCAAAGTTTAAAATATCAACCGTAAATTGTATTTTTTTATCTTTATCAGATCCAAAATTAAAATCTTGTGCCAAACGAACATCAAAATTAGTAAACCATGGTGCTAAATTTGCATTTCTCTCTGAAAACTTACCTCTATTAGCGTTCAAATAAGAATCTTGCTGGATGTAATTTTCTAAAGCTGCTCTTTGTGTATTTTGCTCTACTGTTGTACCTGAAAAATTCATTGCATTAATTTCTGTATTTGTTGGAATATAAATCAAATCGTTTTGTGCTGAACCATCTCCGTTAATATCTCCTCCATATACATAACTAAATCTACCTGTTTTAGATGCTTCAAAGAATGTTGCTAGTGATGTTGCCCATCTTCCATTTCCATAAGTAAATTTTTTTGTTGCCGAACCTACAAAACGATGTTCGTGTCCAAACTTAGAATGTGCAGATCTTGCTCTATTTACATTACCTATTGTTGGATTTGCGCCAAATGTTGCATTGGTAATTTCTTCGGTAGGAGAAATTGCATCTTTTGCATTTAAGTAATCGTATGCGATACTTAAGCTCAAGTTTTTTGCAAAATTCTTTTTAATTTCTGCGGTAAAATTAAACGAGTTCCCAATATTCGTATTATTTACAGACCATGCATTATTTGTAATGTCTGCTGCTTGGTAAATTGGTCTTGACCCAGGACCTTGTAAGGAACCTGTAGGATTTCCTAGACCTATATTGTTTGCGAAAATTGCATTGATATTTTTAGAGTACAAAACATCTACGGATGCAGTAATTCCATTTTTAAATTTACGGTCGTACCCTAAACTTGATCTAAACACTTGTGGAAATTTAAAATTTTTATCTACAACCGTATAAAAGAAAGAATTTACATTTTGTACTTGATTTCCTATCCACACAAAAGGCAAACGACCAGTAAATACGCCTAATCCTCCTCTTAATTGTTGTGTTTTATCTCCTTTAATATCCCAATTAATTCCTAACCTTGGCGATAATAACCAATGGTTATCGTTTGGTAACTTTGTACTATCGTAAAAGGTTGTATTTCCATTTTGATCAAAATATGGAATAGATGGGTCGTAAGCAAAGCCATCTCTATCTATATTTTCTTGAATTTTTGTTTCTGTATCAAAAAACATTGCTTTATCCATTCGTAAACCAAATGTTAATGTAAAATCTTCCGTCACAGCAAATTCATCTTGTGCATAAAAAGACAATTGTCCTACATTGGTTTCTGCCAAACTCCAAGTTCCATTTGCTTCTTTATCATCAAAAGTAGTTTGTGCTGTCGCTAAGTCTACTGCTAAACCTGCTGGATCTGCTGCATAAGCTAAAAAATCTGCTATTGGTGTATTTCCTCCTACGGTTTCAAAAAATAATCCTCTTGCTCCATAAGTTCCTAGATTAAAGGAGTTATCAAATTCAAATTTCTCGAATGCTGCTCCTAAGGTTACTGTATGTCTTCCAACGAATATTTTAAAGTTGTTTGTTGCTTGAAATACTGTTTGATCTAATTTATTATTGATTGAAAAAGGTTCGTGACCTGCAATAATATATGGCGAACCATCTTTTACAATGGTAATTGTCGGTGCTGGTTTAGAAAAAGGAGTTCTAAAATCATCAAAATGGGTATAACCAACTTGTAAATTATTCGAGTATTTATTTCCAAATCTAGATTTTAATTCAATTAATGCAGATTGTATTTTGTTATTAATTTCATAGGATGAATTTTCAAATTGCAATGTATTTTGATTTGGTCCTCTATTAAAAAATGCAGATGGATGTGCTGGTTTATCTCTCGAGGCATCTAATTGATTATAGGTTGCTGTTAAAGAGTGATTATCGTTAATATTCCAATCTAATTTTGCAATAAATTTTACATTATCTGTTGCATGTAATAAATTTTCGAATCCTCCTGTATCGTAACCTAAATTTGCCAATGCATTTGAAACAGCAATCATATCTGTTCTTAAAACTCTCGAAACACCGTTACCAACTGGCTCTCCGCCATTATTTGCTCTAAATCCAGTTACTAAATCGTCTCTTTTTTCAATTTCTGCATTTGCAAAAAAGAATAATTTATTTTTAATGATTGGTCCTCCAATACTAAATCCAGCTTGTAAATGTTCTAATTTTCCTTGAAAAATCTCTTCATTTTCAATCGTATTTCCTGTTAAACTCTCATTTCTAAAAAATCCGAATACACTTCCGTGAAACGTATTTGTTCCTGATTTTGTAACTGCATTAATTGAAGCTCCTGTAAATCCTGAAGAAGTTACATCGTAAGGTGCTAGTTCTACCTGAATTTGATCAATTGCATCTAAAGAAATTGGCTGTGCATTGGTTTGACTTCCTGGTGTTCCTCCATCTAATCCAAACGGATTGTTAAAAATCGAACCATCTAAAGACAAATTGTTCATTTTATTATTTCCTCCTCCAAAAGAGTTTCCATCAGATGATGGGTTTAATCTTGTAAAATCATTAATAGATCTTGAAATGGTTGGTAATGCCTCAATTTTTTTTCTACCAATGCTGGTCGATGCTCCTGTTCTTCCACTATTTATAATCGAATTTTTTGAAGGTGCAGATATTACTACTTCTGCCAATTCGGATGCTTCTTCATTTAACTTAATACTTAATTTTAATTTTTCTCCTAATTTTAAATTAACATTTTCAATAGTTTCTGTTTTAAAACCTACAAAGCTAACCGTAATTGTATATGGTCCTCCAATTCTCATATTTTGAATATTATATGATCCATTAAATTGGGTTACTGAGCCATAAGATGTTCCAGATGGTGTATGCAACGCAACTACACTTGCTCCTGCTAGTGGTTGATCTTGCGCATCTAATATCGTACCTCGCATCGATGCTGTTGTTGTTTGGGAGAATCCCCAAAAACCAACTAATAATAAAATAATAACTACTATTTTTTTCTTCATTGTGTTTGTGTTTTGATTATCTTGCAAAGATACTCTTAAATGATTCTGTTTCTTAAAAGGTCTTTATTATTTATTAACGAAATAATGTTAATTACTTTAACATTATTTAACACATCCAAGATAAAATTTAAAAAAACAACAATAGTACCTCTCCTTTTTGTAAATTTGTTCCTTATTTTAAATCCTAACGAAGATGAAAAGAATAGCTGAATCTGAATTAATCCTTAATCCTGACGGAAGTATTTATCACTTAAACCTACAACCTGAAAATATTGGAGATACCATCATTTTTGTAGGCGATCAAAATCGCGTTCCAAAAGTTGCCAAACATTTCGACTCTATTGAATTTGAGACACAAAAAAGAGAATTTAGAACAATTACTGGTGCTTTTAAAGGCAAACGTTTGAGCGTTATTTCTACTGGTATTGGACCTGATAATATAGATATTGTTATTAATGAATTGGATGCATTAGTAAACATCGATTTAAAAACAAGAACGGTTAAAGAAAAACAGACATCATTAACCATTGTAAGAATCGGAACTTCTGGATCGGTACAAAAAGACATTCCTGTAGATAGCTTTGTTTTAGCAAAATATGGACTTGGTTTTGATGGCATGTTACATGCTTACGATTGCAAACACATTTTAGAAAACAAAATGGAAGACGCCTTTATAAAACACACCGATTACGACAATAGAAAATCCAGACCTTATATCGTTCAAAATAGTAGTGAACTAGAAAAAAAATTAATATCGGACTCTATTTTTTCTGGAATTACTGGAACTGCTGGAGGCTTTTATGGACCACAAGGTAGAATTTTACGTTTAGCGATTCAAGACAATAATCTTAATCGCAAAATTGACTCCTTTAACTTTAAGGGTATTCGTATTACAAATTTAGAAATGGAAACTTCTGCAATTTATGGATTATCTAAATTACTTGGGCATCATGCAGTATCTATGAATGCAATTATTGCCAATAGAGCAAATGGCACATTTAGTCAAGACCCATATAAAGCCGTAGAAAATCTTATTACGTATACTTTAAATAAATTAGTTGTTTAATTTTTAGTAAATTGAATCTTCCTAATACAAAATCTGAAAATAAAATTCTAATCCTTTCTTCGGTTTGGGTTGAGCCAAATTCTTCTGCTGCAGGAAGTAGAATGCTACAATTAATAGAAGCTTTTCAAACTCAAAATTGGCACATTTCGTATGCGAGTACTTCTGCTAAAAGCGAATTTGCTTTTGATTTATCTATTTTAACAATCAAATCGCATACTATCGAACTCAACAACGATAATTTTAATGATTTTTTATTGAAAATAAATCCAAATATTATAATCTTTGATCGTTTTATTATTGAAGAGCAATTTGGTTGGCGTGTCGCTGAAATTCTACCAAACTCTTTGCGAATTTTAGACACCGAAGATTTACATTGCCTAAGAAAAACTAGAGAAATTGCCATAAAACAAAAGAAAGAATTTTCTAAAAACGATTTAATAAAAGCGGCCATTGCAAAAAGAGAAATTGCCAGTATTTTACGATGCGATATTTCTTTAATCATTTCTCTTTATGAGATAAAACTGCTTACAAAACTATTTAAAGTAGATAGCAAACTACTACTTTATGTTCCGTTTTTACTTGATGAGATAAATCCAAACACAATAAAAAAATTACCAACTTTTAAAGATAGAGAAAATATATATTTCATCGGAAATTTTTTACATCAACCAAATTTCGATACTGTCTTGTATTTAAAAAAAGAAATTTGGCCTACATTATCTAAAAAATTACCTCATGTCTCTTTACATATTTATGGCGCATATACCTCACAAAAAGTGAATCAATTACACAATAAAAAAGAACGTTTTATAATTCATGGTAAAATTAACAATGCAAATAATGCAATCCAAAATAGTAGAATTTGCCTCGCTCCTATTCGTTTTGGCGCAGGTCTCAAAGGCAAATTTATCGAAGCTATGCAAAACGGAACTCCTAGCATCACAACGCCTATTGGCGCAGAAGCCATGTATGGCGATTTAGATTGGTGTGGAAGAATCGCAACCAACTCAAATGATATTATAAACGAAACCGTTGCATTGTATACTACCGAAATATTATGGAAAAAAGCGCAACAAAATGGTATTGAGATACTAAATCGCCTTTACAACAAAAAAAAATATTCCAAACTCTTAATTCATAAAATTAATGAAACTCAAAAAAACTTAGAAAAACACAGAATGAATAACTTTTTTGGTGCACTTTTACATCATCACACTTTAAATAGTACTAAATATTTATCCAAATGGATTGCCAGTAAAAATACCTCTAATTAATTTTTGCTAGTTTGTTTCATCTCTACTCAAAAAGCACAACTAAAAAAACTAATTCACAAAAATTCTTAAATTATTTGTATTTTTGCAAACCAAACCAATTCCCTACAATAATAAGTAAAGAATTTAGTTTATATAAAGTACAAAAAAAAACAGTTTGAAATTAACATCGAAAATAATAATCACAGTTGCTTTTTTAGCGATACTACTATTTGGCTGTTCGACCAAAAAGGATCGTTTTTTAAACAGAACTTTACATGCAACAACGACGAAATACAATGTACTTTATAATGGTAAGGTTGCGTATAATGCTCAAAAAAAACAGTTAGATGACAATTACGAAGATGACTTTTGGAATATTTTACCTATCGAACCTTTAAAAATTGAAGACAAACTCGCTTTACCAAATGCGCCACTTACAAAACAATCAAATACCGAAACAAGCGCTTCTGGTGGTTTTGCTAAAGCAGAAGAAAAAGCGGTAAAAGCAATTCAAAAACACTCCATGAATATTGGTGGAGCTGAGAGAAACAAACAAATTGATAATGCCTATTTTTTATTAGGAAAAGCTAGATATTACGACCAACGTTTTGTTCCTGCATTAGAAACATTCAAATATATTATTGATAAATATCCTAAATCTTCTTTTTTTAATCCTGCAAGAATATGGAGTGCAAAATCTTTAATCCGTTTAGGAATTGAAGACGAAGCTATTTATAAATTAGATTTATTATTACAAAATAAAAACCTACTTGACGCTGTAAGACATGATGCTTTAACGGCTATGGCAATGGGTTACTCAAAACAAGACAGCATACAACAGGTAATAAATTTATTAGACGCAACGCTACTTTACAAAACTAAAAATCACAATCAAAAAGCACGTAATTTATTTATACTAGGGCAATTGTACCGTCAACAGCAAAAAATAGATTCTTCTAACCATGCATTTGATGCTTTAATTGCTTATAAAAAAGCTCCTTATCGATTTAAAATACACGCAAAATTAGAACGTGCAAAAAACTACAATAAAGATACAGATAGCACCGAAACTCTCATAAAATCACTTAAAAAACTAGCTAGAAACAGAGATAATAGACCTTTTTTAGATGGCATTTATTATCAATTAGGAAAAATAGCGATTGTAAACAATAATACGGATGAAGCTATTTCGTATTTTAAAAAATCACTTCGAACAAAACAAGCGCAAGTAAACCAAAAAAGTTTAGCTTACGAAGAAATTGGTAATATTCAATTTGATATGGCAAATTTTTTAAATGCTGGATCTTATTACGATAGCGTATTAAATATTACCAAAGATAAAAACACAAAACGGATAAGACGTTTAATTCGGAAACGCAAAGGTTTAGACCAAGTTATTCGACTGGAAAATATTGTGCATAGAAATGATAGTATCTTAGATCTCCTAGCCATGAGCAAAGAAGAACAAGAGAACTTTTTTAATACTTATATTGATAAATTAAAAAAACAAGAAGAGGAAAATAGAATTATTGCAGAGAATAAAAAAAATGTTAATTCTGGTACTAGTTTTAGCAATGGAAACGTAAACTTAAATGGAAATGGCAGCACATTTTATTTTTATAATGTACAAAGCGTTGGATTTGGACAAGCTGAATTTCAAAAAATTTGGGGAAATAGAGATTTAACGGATAACTGGAGGTTATCTAACACACAATCTGCTAATTTTAATGAGGATGGAGAAGAAAAAGAAACAATAGAGGATATTGCAGATACTTCAAAAAAGTTCGACCTTAACTATTATTTGGACAAAATACCGACCAAAAAGACTGCAATAGATAGCATTTCTACCAAACGGAATAAAGCGTATTATAATTTGGGATTGATTTATAAAGAACAATTCAAAAAATACGAATTAGCAACTAATAGATTAGAGAAATTATTATCCTTCTCTCCTTCAGAAAATATGATTTTACCTACGTACTATCATTTATATAAAGCCTTTAAAAATTTTGATATTCCTAAAAGTGATTATTATAAAAATAAAATAACTACAGAATATGCAGAATCGAAATATGCTAAAATTATTAAAAACCCTAAAGCTATACTAAAAGATACGGATAAAAATTCTCCCGAGAATGTATATAAAAATACCTATAAATTATATACCGAGAAACAATATGACGCCGTTTTAAAAAATTGTACACAATCAATTTTAAAATTTGCTAACATGCCTATTGTACCAAAATTTGAATTATTAAAGGCATATACTATAGCAAAAACCACCAATAAAAATGATTTTATTACTGCTTTAAATTTTGTTGCTGTAAATTATCCAAATACAGAGGAAGGCAAACATGCAATAAGAGTTATTGCTAGTCTAAATGGTAATATTGAAAAAGAAAAAATTCAAGTACCAAATAAAACAAAAAATAGCATTCCAAAAAGAAAATACAGTCCCAAAAAGAAAACCATAAAGAATCTTGGTAACCTTCCCTCTAAAGATGAAATGTTTAAACGAATAAAAAATAATACACAAAAAGGACCTCCAAGTCCAAAAAAATAAACAACAACTAAATCACAACATATTATGTTTTCAGACAAAAAAAGCAAACCTAGTAATACAAATCAAGCTGTAGAAAGAAATATACTTGCAAAAAACACCACTTTTATTGGGGATATTATTTCGGAAGGAGATTTTAGAATTGACGGAACTATAGAGGGATCTATTAAAACATCAGGTAGAGTAATTGTAGGAAAAGGCGGTGTTATTAAAGGTAAAACTATTTGTAACAATGCAGACATCGAAGGAACAATTTCTGGAGAATTAACTGTAAATCAATTATTAACTTTAAAACAAACAGCAAAAGTACAAGGAGAAGTATCTATGAGTAAACTCTCTGTAGAGCCTGGCGCAATTTTTAATGTGAACTGTTCTATGAAAGGTGGTGTTAAAGAACTAAAACATGGAAAAGGAAAATCCGAAAAAACAGCGTAGTAAATTTTTACAACTTACTGGAATTGCTTTCCAAATGGGAGCAACTATATACCTAATGGTTTACTTAGGTAAATGGTTAGATACAAAATATCCACAAAATTTCAAATTGTTTACAATGGTATTTACCATAATTGGTGTTTTAATATCTTTATATTCTGTAAATAAGCAGTTACAAAAGCTCAATAACTAATATAGATGTTAAAAAGTAAGTTTTATTATATTTTTGCCGTATTACTTTTAATTGTTTTTTTTATCCAACATAACATATTAAAGAAATTAGCAATTCCACTATCCGAATCTAAGTTAATCGAATCGTATTTAATTAATGGTATACTTGTGTTTTCTTTTTTGTTCCTAGTAAAAATTTTTCATCAAAAAATAAAAAACAACATTGGTTTTTTATTTTTTGGATTTAGTCTCCTAAAATTTGTTTTATTTTTTATTTATATAAATCCAACTTACAAACAAGACTCTGTAACAACTGTTACAGAGTTTACTAGCTTTTTTGTGCCCTATTTTATATGTATCGCAATAGAAATTCTCTTTTTAGCGAAACTTCTAAATAAATTAAAATTCTAGTCCAATTTTGTTTTAGTATTACATATTAATATTATATCTTTGCAAAAAATTTAAAAACTCTAAATTTAAGAGAAAAAATGTATCGTAAATTACTGAACTTTTTAAGCATATTCATCTTTATATTTTCATTGAATTCTTTTGCGCAAGATCATGGACATGACACGCATAAAAAAGAAGAAAATAATCATAAAGTAGAGCAACATACTAATTCTCATAACAAAGAGTTAACATTAAAAGAACAAATAAAAGAAGACATAAGACATCACTTATTGGATTCTCACGACTTTCATATTTGGCAAAATATCAGCTTTCCACTACCTATAATATTATGGGATAATGGATTGCATATTTTTTCATCTTCCAAATTTCATCATGGAGAGTCCGTTGCAGAAAGTAAAGGGAGTTATTATGCTATTTCTCATGGTAATGGTCATATTTATAAAACAGATGCGTCAGGAGCAATACACTTAAATGAAAAAGGATTTGAAGCCAATGAAAAACCATTGGATTTATCTATAACAAAAAGTGTTGCAATGATAATGATAACAGGATTATTATTACTATTATTATTTGGAGGCTTGGCAAAATCTTATGCTAAAAATGGTGGGATTGGTAAAGGACCTGGTCGTTTATTAGAACCTATTGTGTTATATATTAGAGACGAAATTGCAATTCCAAATATTGGTAAAAAATACTACAAAAAATACATGAACTATTTATTAACTGTATTTTTCTTTATTTGGTTTGTTAATTTATTTGGATTAACACCTTTAGGAGTAAACATAACAGGTAATATTGCAATAACATTCTCATTAGCTATATTAACGTATTTAATTACCACGTTTACTGCAAAAAAAGATTATTGGAAACATATTTTTTGGATGCCAGGAGTTCCTGTACCAATGAAAATAATTTTAGCTCCAATTGAATTGTTAGGAACTTTTATTAAGCCATTTGCTTTAATGATACGTTTGTATGCAAATATGAAAGCAGGACATGTAGTATTAATGAGTATTATCGGTTTAATGTTTTTATTTAAAAGCTGGATAGGAAGTCCATTATCATTCGGACTAGCATTTGGTTTATCTATATTAGAATTATTAGTAGCAGCGCTACAAGCATATATATTTACAGTATTATCGGCATTATATTTTGGATCTGCGGCCGAAGAACATGCAGACCATTAAAAACAAGAACATTAATTATTAAATATTTTATATTATGACAATTCCAAATATTGTAGGAGCAGGTTTAATTGTAATCGGTGTAGGAATCGGTATTGGTAGAATTGGTGGATCAGCGATGGATGCTATCGCACGTCAACCAGAAGCTACTGGTAAAATTCAAACAGCGATGTTAATTGCAGCCGCTCTAATTGAAGGTATTGGTTTTGCAGCATTATTTGCAGCTTAATCACTAAAAACAAAACTAGTAGTAACGGTTGGTTGCTACTAGTTTTACTATTAATTAATGTATATTAAAGATTAAATTATGGATAAGTTATTAAACGAATTTTCTGTTGGATTATTTATTTGGCAAACGTTATTGTTTTTAGCATTATTATTTTTACTGAGAAAATTTGCTTGGGGACCAATATTGAGTGCTGTTAATGAGCGTGAAGAAGGTATAAAAAATGCCTTAGCAGAAGCAGAAAAAGCAAGACAAGAAATGCTTAATATTAAATCGGATAACGATAAAGTATTAAAAGAAGCAAGAGCAGAAAGAGATGCTTTATTAAAAGAAGCTCGTGAGATGAAAGAAACAATGATTTCTGATGCAAAAGAAGAAGCGCAAGTACAAGCAAATAAAATGATTGAACAAGCGAAAACTGCAATTGCAAACGAAAAATCTGCTGCAATTACAGATATGAAAAACGAAATGGGAAATTTATCTGTAAGTATTGCTGAAAAAGTAGTAAAAGGCGAATTATCTGACAAAAACAAGCAATTACAATTAATTGAACAGTTGCTTAATGAGGTTACTTTAAACTAAAACCATGAATAGAGCTGCATTACGATACGCAAAAGCAATCTTAAATCTTGCAAAAGATGCTAATAAAACCAAAGAAATTAATGACGATATGTTATTAATTGCCAATACTATTGATGAAAGTAGCGAATTACAGGCATTTTTAAAAAATCCAACGTTAAAAGCCGAAGCGAAAATAAATATATTGACTAGCTTATTTGGAACTAAAATCAATTCAAATACAAACGAACTACTTAAAATTTTAGTCGCAAATAAAAGAGTAACTTTATTGCCTTTTGTAGCAAAACAATACAGTAAGCTTTTTGATAAATTACAAGGTATAGAAATTGCAAAAGTAATTACTGCAATTCCTTTAACGGAAGATTTAAAAACAAAAGTTTTAATAAAAGTAAAAGAAGTAACAAATAAAGAAGTAAGTGTAGAAAATATTGTGGATGAATCTATCGTAGGAGGATTTATACTACAAGTTGGCGACAAACAATTCGATGCAAGTATTAGTGGTAAACTAAATAACTTACGTAGAACTTTTGAAACTAATCACTACGAAGCAAAAATATAATTAAGTGTTGAATAATGAATTTAAAATTCAAAATTCAAAATATAATAAATAAATATGGCAACAATAAAACCAGCTGAAGTATCAGCAATTTTAAAAGAACAATTATCCAATTTCGATGGTAATGCATCCTTAAATGAGGTGGGAACCGTACTACAAGTAGGTGATGGTATTGCACGTGTTTTCGGATTAGAAAATGTACAATATGGTGAACTAGTCGAATTTGATGGTGGACTTGAAGGTATTGTACTTAACTTAGAAGAAGATAATGTTGGAGTTGTACTATTAGGTACATCAAATGAAATAAAAGAAGGAACTTCTGTAAAACGTACCGAAAGAATTGCATCTCTTAAAGTTGGAGATGGTATCGTTGGTCGTGTTGTTAATACACTTGGATTACCAATTGATGGTAAAGGACCTGTACAAGGAGAAACTTTTGAAATGCCTTTAGAGCGTAAAGCTCCTGGAGTAATTTTTAGGGAACCTGTAACAGAACCTTTACAAACTGGATTAAAAGCTGTAGACGCTATGATTCCTGTTGGTCGTGGTCAACGTGAATTAATTATTGGTGACCGTCAAACTGGTAAATCTACCGTTGCGATAGATACCATTATCAATCAAAAAGAATTTTACGATGCAGGAGAACCTGTTTATTGTATTTATGTTGCTATTGGACAAAAAGCTTCTACTGTTGCAGGTATTGTACAAATGTTAGAAGAAAAAGGTGCTTTAGCATATACCACTGTTGTGGCTGCAAATGCATCAGATCCTGCTGCAATGCAAGTTTATGCACCATTTGCTGGAGCTGCAATTGGAGAATATTTTAGAGATTTAGGAAAACCTGCTCTTATTGTTTTTGATGATTTATCTAAACAAGCTGTTGCTTACCGTGAAATTTCATTATTATTAAGACGTCCACCAGGACGTGAAGCATATCCTGGAGATGTATTTTACTTACACTCTCGGTTATTAGAAAGAGCCGCAAAAGTAGTAAATGACGATAATATTGCAGCAAGAATGAATGACATTCCAGATTCTTTAAAAGGAAAAGTAAAAGGTGGTGGTTCTTTAACTGCGCTACCTATTATTGAAACACAAGCTGGTGATGTATCTGCATATATTCCTACAAACGTAATTTCGATTACAGATGGACAAATATTTTTAGATGGAGATTTATTTAACTCTGGTGTTAGACCTGCTATTAATGTAGGTATTTCGGTATCTCGTGTTGGTGGTAATGCACAGATTAAAGCAATGAAAAAAGTTTCTGGTACTTTAAAATTAGATCAAGCACAATATCGTGAATTAGAGGCATTTGCAAAATTTGGTTCGGATTTAGATAGTGCTACTTTAAACGTAATTGAAAAAGGAAAACGCAATGTGGAAATTTTAAAACAAGCACAAAACGATCCGATGACGGTTGAAGAGCAAATTGCAATTATTTATGCTGGTTCTAAAAATTTATTAAGAAATGTACCTGTAAATAAAGTAAAAGAATTCGAAAATGATTATTTAGAATTTTTAACTACAAAACATAAAGATGCATTAGCAACACTTAAATCTGGTAAATTAACAGACGATGTGTTAGATATTTTAGCAAATGTAGCAAAAGAAATTTCAGCAAAATATAACTAAATAAGTGTTGTCCAACAAAATAGGAACGACAAACTAAGAGAATGGCAAACTTAAAAGAAATACGTAATCGAATTACATCTATCGGTTCAACGATGCAAATTACTAGTGCTATGAAAATGGTATCTGCTGCAAAATTGAAAAAAGCACAAGACGCAATTACTGCAATGCGTCCGTATGCAGATAAATTAACCGAATTGTTACAAAATCTAAGTGCTACTTTAGACGGTGATCTTGGTGGTACTTATACCACACAAAGAGAAGTTAATAAAGTATTGCTAGTTTCTATAACCTCGAATAGAGGTTTGTGTGGCGGATTTAATTCTGCAATAATTAAAGAAACTATTTCCTTAATTGAAAATAAATATAAAGGAAAAGAGGTTTCTATACTTGCAATTGGTAAAAAATCAAACGATTTACTTTCAAAAACATATCGTGTTGTTGGAAATAAAAGTACTGTTTTTGATGCTTTAACTTTTGCTAATGTAGCTGCTATTGCAGAAGAAATTATGGCGCAATTTACTACTGGTGATTATGACAAAGTAGAACTCATTTACAATCGTTTTAAAAATGCTGCCACACAAATTGTTACCAATGAAGTATTTTTGCCTATTGAGCAAACTGCAACGGAAACAAGTTCTAATTTAGATTATATCTACGAACCCTCAAAACAAGTAATTATTGAAGGTTTAATTCCTAAATCTTTAAAAACACAATTGTACAAAGCTCTACGAGATTCTTTTGCTGCCGAACATGGCGCTAGAATGACTGCCATGCACAAAGCAACTGATAATGCTGGTGAACTTAGAGACGAATTATTATTACAATACAACAAAGCAAGACAAACTGCTATTACTAGCGAAATTCTAGAAATTGTTGGTGGTGCTGAAGCTTTAAATAACTAAACAATTACTCTAAACTAGTTACTAATTTATTTAAAGTCAAATCAGAAATGGTTTGACTTTTTTTAAAAAATAATTATTATGAAAAATTTAATTAAAATACTTTTTATTTTTTGTTGTACAATCACAACATTTGCTCAAATACCTGATGAATTAGACACCTCATTTGGAACTAATGGTCATGTCGAACATACGGTAACTCCTAATAATGATTTAATGGGTATATTTATACATGATAGCTATAAATTACCTAATGGTAAAATATTAGCTGTTGGAACTGCTAACGATGGTTGCGGTAGTGTTTCGGGCTATTATGGAATTGTAATTCGATTTAATGTAGATGGGAGTATTGATACTAGCTTTAGTCAAAATGGTTTTTATATTACAAATAGTACTCATTTTCGACAAATAATTGTAGAAAATAATAATAGTTTTTATATTAAATCAAGTTCATCGCTCCTAAACATAGATAGCAATGGGAGTATAATTACATCTTTTACTACTCCTAATGTTTTAAAAGTTTTTTTAGATAGTAATAATGATTTTATAACCATTAATAAAATTGGTTCTACTTATAAAATTGGTAAAATGTCTTCTAATGGCAGCATTAACAATACTTTTGGAGATAATGGTTATTATACAGTGCCTTCTAACTTTAAAATTAACAAAATTACTTTAGACGAAAGTAATAATATTTATGCGGTTGGATATGATAATACAGATCCAAATTTAGAGAAATTAATAGTTTTAAAACTGAATAGTAATGGTCTTTTAGATACTACTTTCGCAACTAATGGAATATATAAGTTTGAAGCTTATACGAGAAGTCACGGTTTTTTCATTCAAATAGACCAGCAAAATAGGTTATTAATAACTGGTATTAGACCTGGTGATTATAATTATAACCGTGGATTATTAATGTTGAGATTAGATTTGGACGGTAGTATCGATACTAGCTTTAGTGGAAATGGTTATTTTTTTAAAAACATTCACAGCGATTCAACACCAAGAAAAATTCACTTAACAACAAATGGAGAAATATATGTAACTGGTCAAGGTTTTTATAGAATGTATATTGCAAAATTCAATGAAAATGGTTTTTCTGATATTAGTTTTGGAACAAATGGTTCTATACTTACCGAATATCTTTCTACAACCATCTACGCTACATCATCCATAATGTATAACGACAATATTATATTAATTGGCGCTAAAATGTTTGCACACTGTAATCAAAGTAAATATAAAGCAACTTTATCAAAATATCTAATTGATAATAATAGATTAAATACAAATGAAACTACTTTAATTAATAGTACCAAAATATTTCCAAACCCAATAAAAAATAAAATTGTAATTCAAACAGAAAGCTTACATTATAAAATTAAACTTTTCGATGCATTGGGAAAAAGAATTAATGTTAATGTTAATAACGATATTATAGATGCTAGATCGCTAAATTCAGGTGTTTATTATTTACATATTACATCAAATTTGAATACTAAAATAGTTAAACTTATTAAATAGGTTAAACTTTTAATACGTTATTTTTGTATATTAGTTATCTTAATTATTTTATTTATGTATTAAAACACATTGTAAATCATATCAATAAACGATATATACTTCTCTTATGAAATCAAAAATTGCGTCCTATTTTTTAATAGTTGTTCTCTTATACCAACCTAAGTTTGCAAAATAAGGTTAATAAAAAAAATGCTAATTTTGTCGAAACCAAAATAGCATGACCAAACAACAACTTATTGCGCAAATTAAAAAGAAAAAATCTTTTTTATGTATTGGTCTAGACGTAGATTTAGACAAAATTCCAAAGCATCTATTATCTCTAGATGATCCTGTTTTTGAATTTAATAAAGCTATTATCGATGCTACACATCATTTAGCTGTTGCCTACAAGCCTAATACAGCTTTTTATGAAGCCTATGGCATTAAAGGTTGGCAATCATTACAAAAAACAATAAACTACATCAATAGTAATTATCCTGAAATTTTTACCATTGCAGATGCGAAACGTGGCGATATTGGCAATACTTCTACACGATATGCTAAGGCTTTTTTTGAAGATTTACAATTCGATTCGGTTACTGTTGCTCCTTATATGGGAAGCGATTCTGTAGAACCTTTTTTAGCATTTAAAGATAAATTTACCATTCTTCTAGCACTCACTTCTAATAAAGGAGGTTTGGACTTTCAAGGACTTCAAACTAATGAATTATTTCTTTACGAACAGGTATTAAAAACTGCTTTATCTTGGAAAAATTCAGATAATTTAATGTTTGTTGTTGGTGCTACTAAAGCTGCTTATTTTAAGAATATTCGAAAAATTGTACCTCATCATTTTTTATTGGTTCCTGGTATTGGAGCACAAGGTGGAAATTTACAAGATGTTTGTAAATATGGTCTAAATAAAGATGTTGGTCTTTTAATTAACTCTTCTAGAGGAATTATCTATGCTTCCAATAATGAAGATTTTGCAAGTAAAGCAATGGAAAGTGCTTTGAAATTACAACGGGAAATGGAAGGGATTTTAAACTTAAATTCATAAAAAAACCACAATACATAACATGTATTGTGGTTTTTACTATTTTACTATTTTACTGTAAGATTTCTTACTTATATACTTCTTTTACAAAAGCATCAAAAGTTACCTCTTTTACTTTTAATTTTACATTTTCTTTATAAAAAGTCAATAATTTTTGACTAATTAATTGGTCTTGTAATTTTTTTGCTTCGTCTTGGTTTTGTAAGACTCTATCTGCAATATCATTCAGCTCTTTCTCTTCTGGATTCATATTACCATATTGCGCCATTTGCTGTTTAATATAACCTTTAGCATAGTCTCGTAACTCCTCATAATTTACTTGTAAATTATTTTCTGTCGCTATCTTTCCTTCTATTAATTGGTAACGTAATCCTCTTTCTGATTGCTCGTATTGTTCTTTTGCTTGTTCTGCAGTTATTGGATTCTCTCCTGATGTTGCTAACCATTTTTGTAAAAATGCAACTGGCAAATCAAATTTTGTATTTTCTATTAAACTTTCTGTTACTGCATTTAATAGCTGTTGATCGGATTGTTGTTCAAATTGCTTTTCTGCATCTTCTTTTAACTTTTCAATCATTTCTTTTTTAGACTTAACAGTATCTTTTCCGAACATTTTATCGAATAATTCTTGATCGATTTTTGCTAATTCTGTTTCTGTTATTTCTTCTATTGTAAAGTTTACTTCTACTTCTAATCCGTGTGCATCATCGTGAGATACTCCTAATATATTTTGCATAAAATGATCGTCTTCAAACAATCCTTTCGTTTTTAAGGTTACTACATCTCCTATTTTTTTACCTAACAATGCTTTTTGTTGTGTTTCTCCTTTTATTTTTTCAAATTTGAATGTAGATTTTTTATCTATTGCTTTCTCTTCATTTTTAAATGTTCCTGTAAGGTTTACTGTTTTTAGTACCGTCTCTACAGCTTTCATTTTTCCATAACGCTCTGCAATATTAGCAACTTGCTCATCTAGCATTTTTTTATCTGCTGTTATTTTATAATGTGTTATTGCTTTTTTTGGCTGTAAATTCACTTCAAATTTTGGTGCTAATCCCAATTCAAATTCAAAAGTTAAATCTGTTTTATCCCAAGAAAAATCTGGACTTGGCTTTGGTAATGGATTTCCTAAGACATCTAGTTTTTCTTCTGTTAGATACTTATTTAATGCATCTTGTAATAATTTATTTACTTCATCAACTCTTACAGATTGTTCGTATTGTTTTTTAATCATTCCCATTGGCACATGTCCTTTTCTAAATCCTGGGATATTTGCATTTTTACGATAATCTGTTAAAATTTTATCTACTTTTTCTTTGTAATCCTTTTCTGTAACATTAATTTTGATTACTGCATTTAATGCATCTATGTTTTCTTGTGTAATATTCATCTTCTATATTTATGTAAATAAAACCTACCTTGTCGATAAGCAGCCGCAAAATTAGTATTTTTTCTTTAATTATTCGTATTTATTCTCTTGTTTTTCGTTTTTCAAAAATCGATATAGTATAGATTGTGTCATGGATAGTAACAAACTAAATAGTAATGCTGTCCAAAATCCGTTAACAATAAATCCTTCTATAAAGTAATCGGTTAATAGAATTAAAAACGTGTTTATTACAAATAAAAATAGTCCTAATGTTATTATAGTTATTGGCAACGTAAAAAATATAATTATTGGTCTTATAAAGACTTTTAATAATCCTAATGTAATTGCCACTACAAGTGCTGTGTTAAAATTTGCTACTGTTACGCCACTCAATAGACTTGCTATTGCAAATACTGCAACTGCGGTTAGTAACATTTTTAATAGTATTTTCATATAATTATTTTTCTATCTTAGAATTAGCGATAATTATGCCATGTTCCTATTTATGCTATTTTGTCATGATTTGTTTTTTTTCTAAAGTTTTAGGATTCTAGTAATCTGAATTTGATATAAAATTCTATTTACATAAATAAAAAAATGGCAAGACTTAACACTAATTATTTTATAAATGCTACTACATAATCATAAAAATCGATTGGATTTTCGGCATGTAACCAATGTCCTGCATTTTTTATTGTTTTTATTTGTGCTTTTGGAAAATGTGCTTCTATAAGTGCTTCATCATCGTTAGATATGTATCCAGAATTTGCTCCTTTTAAAAATAAAGTTTCTCCTTCAAAAATTGCAAAATTCGGCAATGCAACTCCTACTTCTTCTACATTATCTGTTAAACTTTCTAAATGAAAACGATATGCTAATTCTGTTTTACTTTTCCAATATACATTTTTAAGTAAAAACTGTCTAATTCCTGCTTCATCTATATAATTTGCTAAAACGGTTTCTACTTCTCTACGTTTTGTTATTTTATCAAAATTAACTGCATTTAATGCTTCTAATATAAATTGATGATGTGGTGAATAATATCTAGGCGAAATATCTGCCACAATTAATTTACACACTTTTTTGGGATAGGTAGTTGCAAATAACATTGCTGTCTTTCCTCCCATCGAATGTCCCAATAAATTGATTTTTTTTAGCTGATAATGTTGTATATAATTGTCTAAATCATCTACCATCAATTCGTATGAAAAATCAGTTGTATGAAAACTACGCCCATGATTTCGTTGATCTATCAAATGTACTTCATAATTACTTGCAAATTTATTTGCTAATGATTTCCAATTATCTCCCATTCCGAAATAACCATGTAAAATTAATAATGGTTCTCCTCTTCCTAAAATTTTTGAATGTAATAGCATGTTTTTTTTATTTAATGCTGCAATGCAATATCTTTTACTCATTTACTACTTCGCCTGTATCGTAATTTTTTATTTCTTCTATTGGATTTATTACATTATATCCTTTCCATATTGCTGCATTATACTTTGAAATGTAAGTTACTTTACATTTTTTCTTTTGTTTTATTTTATCAAATTCACTTTTTGTCAATTGTTTTTCACTAATAAAAAACAACTCTTCTTTTCCTACTTGGTTCATTTCCATTAAAAAATCTATTTTCATCATTTTTTTATCTTCTGCTCTACTTTTTCTATTTTTTGTAAATTTGAATGGTCGATGTGCATAAACATACACTCCTTTTTCTTGCTTTATAAATTGTAAACTATACAAACCATTTTCGTTTTTCTTATATAAAACGGAAATGTTTTTTAAATTTTCTTTGAATTTTACTCCTAATAAAAATCGTAAATTTACTCCTTTTCCTGATCGGTTTTTTGCATATTTAAAATCTGTTTTTACCACTGCAAAATCATACGCATTTACATAGAATATTCCTTCAAATTTTGCTGATTTTCTTTTTGGAGAAAAGCCAATAACATATATTAACTCATTATCTAACATCGAAGTCCCTTTTAATTCGTATTTATATTTCTTTGTTTTAAAAATAAAATCTAATTTGGATTCTTTTGATATGGAATTATTTGTTATTATTTCATTGTAATTATTTTTCATGAACTTTACTGGTATACTATCTCTATACGATGTATCGAAGTCCATTTTTACTTTTAACGAATCTTCTACTTTAAACAATCCTGATTTTACTTTATAGGTTTCGTTAGTATCTAAATGTTTTGCTACGGTATTTAAAAATAATTCTTGAAATATTTTTTCGGATTTATCATTTTTTTTATTGATTAATCTTGTTGCTTTTATCATCTTTAGCACAGATGTATCTTGCAATGTATATAACTCACTCAATACATCGTCATAATTTGTTGAAGGTACATTTACTACTGTAGTTATTAAACTATCGATGGATGCATTTAATTTCTTTAATTCTTGTTTATTTAATAAATTTGATTTTGTGAATTCAAATTCAAACCTTTTAAATTTGACTTTATTGGTTGATCTATGGAAAATTTGCTGTTTTATATTTGCGGTTGCGTAATTTTTTGAAACATTCTCCTTTACCTTTTCTAAAATTTCTTCGATAGATAGTTTTTTATTTGAGATTTTAATTTCCGAAAGTGTATTAATATCTTCTATTAAATAATAGTCTTTCGATTTAAAATCTTTTAATGCTAATTTTATACTCTTATATCCTAAATAAGATATTGTAATGGTATCTGTTGGTTTAAACTTTTTAGCTTCTAGTAAAAAACGACCTTCTTCGTTCGTTAATACGCCATATTTTTCTGTAATTTGAACCGTAGCATAAGATATTGGTAATTCTCCTTTTTCTAAAACTCTTCCTGTAATAGTTTGTGCACGAACCATATTTGTAATAAAAACAAGAAGTGCTATTAGGATACTAAGTAACAATTTATTCATATTTATATTCTTTTATTTAACTATAAAACGACAATCCGCAACAAATGTTACAAAATAATTTTACTTTACCGTTTTTGTATTGTTAATTTTTTTATAAATGAATGTTTGAGAGTTACCTGTTTTAATTCAAAAATATGTAATGCTGAATGTTAGTGTGATGTTTTAATTTGTGGCATATTAGCTCAATACTTGATATGTAATAAATGCTGCTATGTATGCTAGGAGTGTCATACTTATTAATTGATATATTGGCCATTTCCATGAATTGGTTTCTCTTTTAACTACAGCTAATGTTCCCATACATTGCATTGCAAAAGCGTAAAATATAAGTAATGACATTCCTGTTGGAAAATCAAATCGTTTTCCTCCTGTTGGTCTAATTTCTGCTCGCATTCTGTCTTTTATACTAGCTTCATCGTCTGGATTTTCTACATTATAAATAGTTGCTAATGTTCCTACAAATACTTCTCTAGCTGCAAACGAACTAATTAGTGCTATTCCTATTTTCCAATCATAACCTAATGGTTTAATCATTGGCTCGATAGTTTTACCCATAATTCCTAAATAAGAATGTTCTAATTTATATTTGGCTATTTCGGTGTTTCTTTCTGTCTCTGTATGGGGTTTTTTATTTCTTTTTATTTCTTTTTCTACAATTTCATTTGCTTTTTGAAATGTTTGCTTGGGACCGTTTGTTGCCAAAAACCACAATATAATCGAAATTGCCAATATAATTTTTCCTGCTTCAAAAACAAAGGCTTTGGTCTTTTCTAAAATTGTATAACCGATATTTTTTAATGATGGTAATTTATAATTTGGCATTTCAATAATAAAATAACTTTTACTTTTTACTTTTAACAATTTATGTAATAAGTATGCTGATGTTATTGCAGATAAAAAACCTAGTAAGTATAAAAGCATTAAGGTTAGTCCTTGCAATGAAAATCCTAAGAATCTTTCTTCTGGTATAATCAAAGCTATAATAATTGCATAAACTGGTATTCTTGCCGAGCATGTTGTAAATGGCGTTACTAAAATAGTAATTAGGCGCGCTTTAAATCCGCTAATATTTCTAGCTGCCATTATTGCTGGTATTGCGCATGCTGTTCCAGAAATTAATGGCACTACACTTTTTCCGCTCATACCAAAACGGCGCATAATTTTATCCATTAAAAACACAACTCGACTCATGTAACCTGTTTCTTCGAGTATTGCAACTAGCAAAAACAAAATAACAATTTGTGGTATAAATATTATGATTCCTCCTATTCCTGGAATAATTCCATCTGTAATCAAATCGAATAGTTTGCCTTCTGGTAAATTTGCTTTTGCATATTCGCCTAAACTTGCAAACGTTTTGTCTATAAAATCCATTGGTACGGAAGCTAAATCAAAAACTGCTTGAAAAATTAACATTAAAATAGATGCAAAAATTACATATCCAAATACTTTATGTGTTAAAACTCGATCTAATTTTGCTCGTAATGTTGTTGCTTTAGTAGCATCAACTACATACGTTTTTTTTAGAATCGCATTAATTTGTTGGTATCGTAATACGGTTTCTTTATGCTGTAATTTTGCTAATTTTTTTTCATCTTTTCTGTATTTTTCAATATGCAATTGCTCTTCTTCTGTAAGGAAAGACATGTCATTTAATTGTGTGATGTACAACCATGCTTTGTATAAGGAATGCTTTTTAAAATCTGCTTCAATTCCATTAAAAAAATCGATATCCATTCTTTTAGAGAAATCGGATAATGCTGTATGCTTTGCAATTTTTGGGTTTAATATGCTTCCTTTTAAATCTTTAATCCCTTTATTTTTTCTAGCACTTATTAATACTACATCCGATTTTAATTCTTTTTGTAATAAATCAATATCTATTGAAATTCCTTTTTTAGTCATTTCATCTGCCATATTTACAGCAAGAATTGTAGGTATTTCTAAATCTTTTATTTGAGAGAATAGTAATAAATTACGTTTAATATTTACGACATCTGCAACTACAATTATGACATCTGGATAATCGGCACTTTTAGTATTTATTAATGTTTCTAAAACAATACTTTCATCAATTGTGTTTGGATTGATGCTGTAAGTTCCTGGTAAGTCTATGATGTTTGCTGTAACCGATTCACTCAATTTACACTTTCCTTGCTTTTTATCTACGGTTACTCCAGGATAATTTCCTACCTTTTGATTTAATCCTGTTAACTGATTAAACAGAGATGTTTTTCCTGTATTTGGATTACCTACTAAAGCAACATTTATGACTTTATCTCTTCGCATAAATTCTTTTTTGTAGCAACCTCTATTTTAATTAATGCTGCTATTTCTTTTCTAATGGCAAGATGACTTCCGTTTACAATAATATACAATGGGTCTTTTAATGGTGCTATTTGTACTAATTCCACTTCTTTTCCTGGCATACATCCCATTTCTAAAAGTTTAAGTGGTATGTCGTTAAAACATACTTGTGCTATAATTCCTTTTTCACCAATTTGTAAGTCTGCTATTGTTTTATTCAAACCTTATTTAGATTAATTAAAAATAATACGCAAATTTACGGTTATTATTTTTAATAAAAAATGATATTTGTTAGAATAATAGATTTCTGCATCTAAATAAACTATTCGAGTTTAAGTAAATTTATATCTTTTATAATTTGTTTAATATCTTCGCTGTTTGTACCATCGTAAAAGCCTCTTATTTGTTTCTTTTTATCTATTAACACAAATTGTTCTGTATGGATAAAATCTTGTTCTCCTCCATCTCCTTCGTCTAAAACTGCCATATAAGATTTCCTTGCCAATGCATAAATATGCTTTTTATCTCCTGTAGTAATATGCCATTTTTTTGCTATTGCTCCTTTTTTATCTGCATATTTCTTTAATGTCGGTACACTATCCATTTTTGGTGTAACGGACATGGATAAAAATTGCACATCTGCATCTTCGATAAAGGCATCTTGTAAAATTTTCATATTTGTAGACATTATCGGACAAATTGTTGTGCATCGTGTAAAGAAAAAATCTGCTACATATATTTTATTTTTATACTCTTTTTGTGTTATTGTTTTCCCTTCTTGATCTAGTAAGGTAAAATCTGCTATTTTATGTCCGTTTTTTACATGTTTTATACTATTATCTACTAATCTTGGATTTACATCATAGGGATTAAAAACTGGCAATTTTCTTTCTTTATTCGTTAAAAAGTAAATTGCTAAAATTCCTAATACGGTAAAAACTAATAAAAATTTTAATAGTGCGTAAGGTTTTTTAACACGTTGTTGTTTCATAATTACTTATATTTGAACTTTACTTCGCAAATTTACAATTATGAAATTTTATTCTCTTTGGTTTTTCTTATTATTTTTTTCTTTTTCATTTTCACAAACATTTGAAGAGGAAAACAAACCTAATTACCGCAAAGACATTCTGTATTTAGAACAAAAAGCTGCTCAGAAAAAAAGAAACTTTCGCAGAAATGAAAACACAAATAATTACGATTTAAAATACCATCGATTAGAATGGAGTGTTGATCCTGCTATTGAATTTGTAAGTGGCAATGTTACTTCTTATTACGAAGCAAAAGATAACATGAATACTATTACTTTCGATTTAGCAAGTAATATGACTGTTTCGCAAGTTTTACAGCGTGGCACTCCTCTTAATTTTACTCAAAACGCTAACGATGAAATTAGGATTACATTAGCAAGTACATTACCAACTGGTACTTTAGACTCTTTAACTATTACTTATAACGGAGTTCCTACCTCAACTGGATTTGATTCTTTTCAAGTTGGCAATCATAATGGTATGCCAATTTTGGGAACTTTATCGGAACCTTACGGCGCAAAATATTGGTGGCCTTGCAAACAAGATTTAACAGATAAAATCGATTCTATTGATGTATTTGTTACACATCCTTCGCAATATAAAACCGCTTCTAATGGCTTACTAAAATCCGAGATTACAAATGGCGGAAATACCACAACACACTGGAAACATAAATATCCAATTCCTGCATATTTAATTGCTATTGCTGTTACAAACTATGTCGTCTATAACGATCATGTTGCTAATGGGAATTTTGATGTTGTAAATTATGTTTTTCCTGAAAATCTAACTAGTACTCAAGCCGCAACTGCAATTACTCCTGCAATTATTGATTTGTTTGGTAGTCTTTTTGAAATGTATCCTTTTGCAGATGAAAAATATGGTCATGCAGAATTTAATTGGTCTGGAGGAATGGAGCATACTACCATGAGCTTTATGGGAAATTTTGGAAGAGGTTTAATTGCCCATGAACTTGCTCATCAATGGTTTGGAGATAAAATAACTTGTGCCTCGTGGGAAGATATTTGGCTAAATGAAGGTTTTGCTACCTATCTCGATGCTTTAGTTATTGAAAATTTTGATGGAGACCAAGCCTTTAAAAACTGGCGACAAAATAGAGTTTTAACGAGTTCTTGGAGAGCAATAACCTTACAACCAAACGGCTCTGTTTTTGTAAATGATACTACTTCGGTTGGTAGAATTTTTAGCAGTAGACTTTCTTATGCTAAAGGCGCTATGGTATTACACATGCTTCGGTATAAGTTAGGTGATCTTGATTTTTTTCAATCTATCAAAAATTATTTGGCAGACCCTTCTCTAGCTTATGGTTATGCAAAAACAATAAATTTACAAGAACATTTTGAAGCTGTTAGTGGTTTAGATTTAACAGAATTTTTTAACGATTGGTTTTTGGGTGAAGGCTATCCTAGTTTTAATCTAAGTTGGAATCAAGATAGCAATACTAATATCTTACAAATTAATGTCAATCAAACACAATCGCATCATTCTGTTTCCTTTTTTGAAACACCTTTACCCATTAATGTAATTGGTACTTTAGGAGAATCTCAAATGTTACGATTAGAATTAACTCAAAACGGACAACAATTTACAGAATCCATTCCTTTTATAGTCTCTAATATTGAAGTAGATCCAAATTTTCATTTAATTTCTAAGGATAATACTTCTCTCTCTCAAACTGAAAATCTTATTTTGGATAATATTATTACTCTTTATCCAAATCCAGTTACTAACATGTTACATATTAAAATAAATAATTTAATATCCATTTCGAACATTAAACTATTTAATGCAATTGGACAAAAAGTTTTGGAACAACAAAACCCAACGCTTAACATTTCATTACACGGATTAACAAATGGTGTTTATGTTGTAAAAATTGAGACTTCTAATGGTATTACTCATAAAACTATCTTAAAAAAGTAAGCTATCTATTTTAACATTTCATTATCCAAGTTTAAAAATGTATTTTTGCTCGTTTTAAACTTATAATTTTATAATGACTGTATTAATTCAGATTGCACAATTCGTTTTTATCATCTCCGTTTTAGTAATTTTACATGAACTTGGACACTTTATTCCTGCAAAACTATTCAAAACTAAGGTAGAAAAATTTTATCTATTTTTTGATTATAAATTTTCGTTATTCAAGAAAAAAATTGGAGATACCGTTTATGGTATTGGATGGATTCCTTTTGGTGGTTATGTAAAAATTGCTGGAATGATTGATGAGAGTATGGATAAAGAACAAATGAAAAAACCACCACAACCGTGGGAATTTAGATCAAAACCTGCTTGGCAACGTTTAATTATAATGATTGGTGGTGTTACCGTAAATTTCTTTTTAGCTTGGTTTATTTATAGTGCTTTATTGGTTTATTATGGCGATACTTATATAGATAATAGCAAGTTAAAATATGGTATTTATGTAGATGAAGTTGGCGAAAAATTAGGAATTAAAAAAGGAGATAAAATTATTTCTATTGATGGTAAAAAATTAGAAAAATTTAATGATGCTCCTATAAATATTCTTTTAGGTGATAAAATGACCGTCCTAAGAAATGGTAAAGAAATTTCTTTTCTTTTAAAAGATGAAGTAAAAAAATTAGTTTTAAATCAACAAGGAAAACGATTTATTACAGAAGCTTTACCTCCTATTATTGGAGCTGTTAAAGAAAATTATGCTGCTAAAAGTGCTGGACTATTAAAAGGAGATAAAATTGTTTCTGTTAATCAAAAACCAATTCTATTTTGGAGCGATTTAGTTGGATATATTAAAAACAATAAGAATAAAGATATTTTACTAAATGTAGAAAGAAATAATGAATTGGTAAATATTAATGTAAAAGTTCCTGATAGTTTAATTATTGGAATTGCAGTAGACACGTCATTAGCTAAAGATTTTTTAGTAACGAAAAAATATTCGATTGTTAATTCTATTCCAAAAGGATTAACACAAACTATGGAAGCGCTTACCATGCAAGTACGTCAATTTAAGTTGATTTTTAATAAAAAAACAGAAGGTTATAAACATGTAAAAGGTCCAATTGGTATTGTTTCTGTAATGTCTCCTACTTGGGACTGGCATTTTGTTTGGCGGTTTATGGCAATGTTTTCGATTTGGTTGGCTTTTCTTAATCTCTTACCTATTCCTGCCTTAGACGGTGGTCATATTGTATTTTTACTATACGAAATGATTTCTGGTAGAGCTCCAACGCAAAAAGTTTTAGAGTATGCACAAGTAGCTGGTTTTATTTTTATTATGGGATTAATGGCATTGGTTTTTGGTAGTGATATTTACCATCTTATTGTGGATTTCTTTAAAAAATAAAATTATTTA